>PUNC01000137.1 GCA_003551625.1 PVC group bacterium
CGTCATTGCGAGGAGCGGAGCGACGAAGCAATCTCAACCTGCTGTCTAGAAAGAGATTGCTTCGCTACGCTCGCAATGACTCTGTTCGGAGATGCAACCTATATAATGCCCTTGTTAATAACTGTCGGCGATGACGGCCAGGGCGGTCTCCACCCGGCCCAGGGGAGCGCTGACCTGGACGCCGGCGACCGCCTCCCTTACCTGAGACAGGGCCTCCCGGGCGATCGCGATCCCCTCTCGAGCCTGATCCTCCCGGCTTGAGGGGAGCGCCATCCGCCGCATCACCCGGTCGGGGACGACCACGCCGGGAACCTCGTTGCGCATAAACTCGGCGTTGCGGTAGCTGGCCAGCGGCCAGATGCCGGCCAGCACCGGGATCTTGAGATCGGCGATCTTTTCGATAAATATCAACAGAACGGCCGGATCGAAAACCGGCTGGGTGATCACGAACTCCGCCCCGGCGGCGACCTTCCGCTCCAGCCGCTCGAGCTCCCGCCCGGGATCGACGGCGCCGGGGTCGGCGCCGACGCCGATATAGGCGGCGGTCGGCGGATCCAGGGGCTTGCCCCCGATGTCGATCCCCTGGTTCATCCGGCGCTGGATCTCGACCATACCGATCGAATCGGCGTCGAAGACGGCGGAGGCGGACGGGTAATCGCCCATCTTCGGCGGATCGCCGGTGATAAAGAGCAGGTTCTTCAGCCCCAGGGCGGCGCAGCCTAACAGATCGGCCTGGATCCCGATCAGGTTACGGTCGCGGCTGCAGACGTGGAGGATGGTCTCGATCCCGGCCCGCTCCTGGACGGCGGCGGCCGCCACCATCGGAGAGATCCGGGAGGAGGCGCGGGGCCCGTCGGGAATATTGATCGCGTCCACCCCCCGCTCCCGGCAGAGTCCGGCCTTGGCCGTCATCGCTTCGAGCCGCCAGCCCCGGGGCGGGACCAGCTCCACGGAGGCCACCCACTTCCCCGCGCAGACCCGGCCGGCCAGCCGGGAGCGCTCTTCCCGGGGAACCGGCTCCACCGCCTTGACCCGCGCTGTCGGCGGAGCGACGGCGACGGGTCTCTCGGCGGCCCGGAGCGGCCGGATCGCCTGGGCCATCTCCCGGATATGCTCCGGGCCCGTTCCGCAGCATCCGCCCACCCCCCGCGCCCCCAGCTGAACGTAACGCGCGGCGTAAGTGGCGAAATACTCCGGGCTGGTCATAAAGATCATTCTCCCGTCGACATTCTTGGGAACACCCGCGTTCGGCCGGACGATGATCGGGAAAGGGGTCCGGCCGATAACGCGCTCCAGCGCGCTCAACGCGTTCTCGGGGCCTCCGCCGCAGTTGAGACCGAGCGCGGTGGGGGCGCGTTCGGTTTCCGCCAGCGCGCTCAGGATCTGGTCGAATCCTTCGTGCAGCGGGGTTTCGGCGTCCCGGTCAAGCGAAAAGCTTAATACGTAAGGCAACGCGGCGGTCCCGCCCGCCACCCGGGCGGCCCGCCGGATATCGTCAAGGCTGGTAAGCGTCTCCAGAAGGAGAAAATCGGGGCCGGCCGCTTCCAGGGCCTCGACCTGTTCGGCCAGGACCCGGTCGGCGTCGAAACTCCGGTCCCGAACGCCCTGGGGAAGTTCTCCTACCGGACCGATGGAGCCGGCCAGGAGAACCGAATCGCCGGCGGCGGCCCGGGCCAGCTTCACCGCGGCGGCGTTGACGGCGGCGACCTCCTCGCCCAGCCCGAAACGGGAAAGCTTGTTGCGGTTGGCCGCGAAGGTGTTCGTCGTCAGCGCCTCCGCCCCCGCCTCGACGTAGGAGCGGTGGATCTCGCTTATGACCTCGGGGTTTCTCAGGCAGAGACTCTCGAAGGAGACGTTGACGAAGAAGTGCCGCTTGTAGATCTCGGTGCCGACGGCGCCGTCGAAGAGCAGGATTCCGCCGTCAAGTTTTTCGGCCAGCTGGTTTTTCATTATTTCCTTATCGACCCATCATCTTAGCAGCTTATCACCTTTTCATACCACGAATTGCCGCGCGGCGGGATGATGGGCCACCAGGGCCACCGTCGACATCTCCGGTTCCATCATTCCGCTCCCGGTCAACGCCACCCCGATCCGTTCCGCGCCCAGCAGCTCAAGCGCGACGGCGGTCATCGCCGGGTCCGGGCAGCAGGAATAGCCGAATCCGAAACGGCAGCCGCGCCGTTGCCGGGCGGGAAGCCGCCCCGGAGGAGAAACCTTTTCGGCGAATCCGAGTTCGGCCCGCATCACGGCGTGCTGATACTCGGCCAGCGCCTCCGTCAGGGCGGCGGCGAAACCGTGCCAGAGATAGACCTCCCGGTAGCGGCCGGAGGCCATCGCCCGATCCTGAAGGCCCTTCAGGGCGCCCCCCAGCGTGACCGCCAGCAGACCGACGACGTCTCGGTCCGGCTGAAAGAAATCGGCCACGCAGAGCCGGGGCGGACGCGAGCGGCGGGGGAAGGTCCACTCGATATCCTTTCCTCCGTTTTCGCGCTCGATCAGCAGCGAATCGCCGCGCGAACGGCAGCGCCACCAGCCGTAAACTATCCCGGGAGAAAATATGTTTTCCTCGCCGATCCGCCGGCTCATTCTCGCCCACAGCTCTTCCGGCCCGTCGTCATCGCCGGTCTCGCCCCGGTCTTTCATACCCCAGCGGGAACGGAAGAGGGCTTTGCGATCGACGAAGGAGAAAAGAAGCGGCCAGCGGGGCGGGTCGGCCGTCCGGGAACCCCGAAAGGGGGGGGAGGGGATATCGGGCGGGGACGGGACGGCGGCGGCTTCGCGGACGGCGGAGGAGGGGGCCGGGACCGCGATCTTTTCCCGGTCCGGAGGCGGGGGAAGACTTCCGCTCTCTTCGTATTCCCGCAGCCGGGCCAGCCCCGCGAAGGCGTCGGCGCAGTAGTAGACCGGGCCGGGGTAATGCGGCCGGCATTCCTTCGCCACGAATTCTTCGGTAAGCGCCGCGCCGCCGAGCAGGACCGGCACCCGCAACCCTTCGGCCGCCATCGTCGCCAGGTTCTCCGCCATCACCGCGGTCGAACGGACGATCAGACCGCTCATCCCCAAAAAATCCGCGCCGTGGCGGCGCAGCGCCTCGATCATCTTCTCCACCGGAACCTTGGTCCCGAGATTGATCACCTCGAAGCCGTTGTTGGAACAGATGATATCGACCAGGTTCTTGCCGATGTCGTGGACGTCGCCCGAGACCGTGGCCAGAACCAGTTTCACCCGGCGCCGGCCCGCCCCCTCTGAAGGCAGGGAGGGCTTGAGGATATCGACGGCGCGCTTCATCACCTCGGCGCTCTTGAGAACGAAGGGCAGCTGGAGCGTTCCCTGGTTGAAGAGACGCCCCACCTCTTTCATCGCCGGAACCAGGATCTCGTTCAGAACGCTTTCGGCCGGCCGCTCCCGGAGGAGAGAGGATATCGCCTCCCGCAACGGGCCCGGCCGGCCCCGCAGGACGGAGAAAGTCAGCGCGGCGGCGGGATCGGCGGGAGCGGAGGCTTGACTTCGGGAGGCGCTTTCTTCGCCTTCGAAATGGGCGATAAACCGCCGAAGCGGGTCTCCCCGGGAACGGTCGTCGAAGAGCAGCCGCTCGGCGTCACGAACCCGGTCGGCGTCCAATTCTTCGATGGCGGTCAACTCCGAGACGTGCACCAGGCACGCGTCCAGCCCGGCGCGGAGGCAATGGCCGAGAAAGACCGAGTTCAAAACCGCCCGGGCCGCCGGCTTCAAACCGTAAGAGACGTTTGAGATCCCGAGAATCGTCCGCGCGGACGGGAGCTTCCGCTTAATTGCCTTAAGGGCGTCCACGGTCTCGCGGGCCGCCGAACGCGCCGCCGCGTCGCCGGAGGCGACGGTAAAGGTGAGGGGGTCGATCAACAGATCGCCCGGCCGCAGTCCCGCGCGTCCGACGCAGAACTCCGACAGGCGAACGGCGATCTCGGTCTTGCGGGCGGCGGTCAGGGCCATCCCTTCTTCGTCGATCGTGAGGCAGACCAGGGCCGCGCCGTAACGGCGGGCCAGCCGCGCGATCTCGAGCGCGCGTTCTTCTCCTTTCTCGAAATTGACGGAATTGACGATCGCGCGGCCGCCGTAGCTTTGCAGGGCGGCCTCGAGCGCCGCCGGATCGGTGGAGTCGATCATCAGCGGCGCCCGGCAGTGCCTGGCCGCCGGCGGAACCAAGTCGAGGAAGTCCTTCTTCTCGTCGCGGCCCGCCCAAGCGCAGCTCAGGTCAAGAACGTGCGAGCCGGCCTCCTCCTGCTCGGCCAGGATCGACAGGACCGTGTCCCGGTCGCCGGCCAGCAGGGCCGAGCGGAACCGGCGGGAGCCGGTGGCGTTGGCGCGCTCGCCGACGTAAAGCGGAGGCGGAGACTGGGTGAGATCCACCGGGAAATAAAGACTGGAAACCTGTTCGGCGACGGCGACCTTTCGGGCGGGGGGACGGTAACCTTCAAGCTCTTTGCGCAGCCGGCGGATGTGTTCCGGCCCGGTGCCGCAGCAGCCGCCGGCGAGAGAGAGCGAATTCTCCCGGACCAGTTCGGCCGTCCGGGCGGCGAATTCTTCCGGGGAGAGCGGGTAGCGGCCCCGGCCGTTTTCCAGGATCGGCATCCCGGCGTTGGGCATCACCGCGACTGGACCCGGCCAGTTGTCCCGGAGAAAATGAAGGTGGCGGCGCATTCTGCCGGGGCCGGTGGCGCAGTTGAGACCGAGGACCGAGACGGAAAAAGGCCGCAGGACCGCGACCGCCGCCGCCAGGGTGGAACCGATCAGCAACCGCCCGGTCGGCTCGATGGTGACCGAGACATAGACCGGAAACGGCGGGCTGAATCCGGCGACCGCCTCGACGGCCGACAGGCCGGCCTTGACCTGGAGAAGATCCTGGCAGGTCTCGAAGAGGATCCCGTCCACCCCCCCCTCCAGCAACGCCTCGACCTGTTCCCGGAAGGCGTCGCGGAGTTCGGCGAAGGAGATCTGTCCCAGTGTCGGCAGGCGGTTTCCGGGACCGAGCGCGCCGAAGATCAGGGCCGGCCGGCCGGACGACCGCGCCGCGGCCCGGGCCAGTTCGGCGCCGGCCAGATTGATCCGGCGGGCCTGCCGGGCCAGCCCGTACTCACGCAGCGCCACCCGGGAGGCTCCGAAGGTGTTGGTCTCCACCGCGTCGCAGCCGGCCCGCAGGTATTCACGGTGAATGCCGGCGATCACCTCCGGCGCCGAGACGTTGAGCCACTCGTTGCAGCCGGGCCGGCCTCCCCAGGCTTTCTCCGGCAGGGCCAACTCCTGGATCAGCGTGCCCGCGGCCCCGTCCAACAGCAAAAATTCATTGTTTATGCGATCGTCGATCTTCATCTTCCGTCCGGGTCGACGGGTTTGAAACCCCGCCGCCAACTCCGATATTATCGGAAAAGGCGCTGAAATGTAAACGGGAAGGGAAGAGGACGCTTCTTCTGCATTTTGATTGATGGGGAACTCCCTATCAAGTATGCTGAAGGCGGACATTTCTATTTTGGTTGTACACACCAAATTTTTTCCTTGTCATCATCGGCGGCGGATAATAAAATGCCACGCTGGTTATGGATCACGGTTTTTCACCGCGGGTTGGGAGCCCGCTCCTCAACCGGGGGGGATGAAATATGGCCGTTACCCTGCATCAAGCCGTCAAGCTGTCCCGGCCGAAACTCGCCGAACGGCTGATCGAAGAAGGGGCCGACCTGGAGGCCCACGACGCCGACGGCGAGACCCCGCTGCACGCCGCCTGCCGGACCGGCCAGCTGGAGATGGCCCGGATGCTGCTCGATAAAGGGGCTGACATAAACTCCAGGGACAGGATCGGAGGCACGCCCCTGCGGGCCGCCACCCGGGCCGGCTACAAGGAGATCGTCAAGCTGCTGCTGGAGAGGGGCGCCGAGGTGGACGCCAAGACCGACGAGAAAGCCACTCCCCTGTGCGTCGCCACCTGGTGGGGAAACCGGGACGAGGCCGAGCTGCTTCTCGACGCCGGCGCCGACGTTCATTCCCGCTGTAGCACGAAAATGATGGCCCTGCACCTGGCCGTCCTGGCCGGCCACGAGAACGTTGCCCGGCTGCTGATCGAGAGGGGGGCCGATGTCAACGCCCGGGGGCAGGACAAGTCCACCCCGCTTGAGATCGCCGAGAAAGCCGGCGACCGGAGTATGACCGAGATGCTCAAGAAAGCCGGCGCCAACGGTTGACGACGGGCCGTCGAACCGGTTGGGAATTATTCTTCGGTCCGCCGATCCGGCATCATACCGGGTTGCCGTCAGGAGGCCGTTATGGCTGTCACCCTGCACCAGGTTTCCAAGATGGGCCTGTTGGACCTGGCCGGCAGACTGATCAGGGAAGGGGAACCGCTGGAGGCGCTGGACGAGAACGGCGAGACCCCGCTGCACGCCGCCTGCCGGACCGGCCAGCTGGAGATGGTCCGGCTGCTTCTCGATAAGGGCGCCGATATCAACTCCCGGGACCTGCTGGGCGGGACCGCGCTCCGGGCCGCCGCCCGGAACGACCACCGGGAGGTGGTGGCCCTGCTCCTCTCCCGGGGAGCCGAGATCGATCCCCGGACCCGGGAAGGCGCGACCCCCCTCTGCTCCGCCGTGTGGTGGAACAGCCTTAAGTCGGCCCGGGAACTCATCGCCGGCGGCGCCGACATAAACTCCCGCTGCAACGACGGAATGACCCCGATCCACCTTGCCGCCCGGGCCGGGCACCTGGAGATGTCCGAGCTGCTGCTGGCGGGGGGGGCGGACGCCTTTGCCCGGAACGGAGAGGGCCACACCCCCCTGGACATCGCCAAGAGAGGGGACGACGAGGACCTGCTGGGTATCTTCCGCCGCGCCACCACCCGTTAATGCTCGCCGCCCCGCCCGCCGGGCGCCCCTTCCCGACTATCCGGTGCTCAACCGTTCTTCTCCCGGCCGGAAACCCGGCCGCCGGTCCGACGGCCGTCACCGCGCGGCAAAGACCATTCCCCTCCTCTCTCTTCAAGAGAACGGGCGAATCGAGGATAGCAGCCGGGAGATCGTGAAGCCCGGACCGTTGACCGGCAAGGGGGCGGAAACTATAATGCTTTCACCCACAAACCGGCGGAAAGCCCCAACCGGAAGGAGAAAGCTCTATGAAGAAGGTCAAGATGTATGATCTCACCCAGCCGCTGAGCGTCCACACCCCACCCTGGCCGAGCTATATGCCGCTGCAGCTGGGATACTTCAAGCGGATCGCCGGCGCCCATATGGGTCAGGGAGCCAACGGCCAGATCATCACCACTTCCAACCACGTGGGAACCCATATGGACGGCGAGATCCATTTTTACGGCGCCGGCCGCTCGATCGGCGACGTCCCCATCGAGGAATGGTGCGGCGAGGGAGTAGTGGTGGATATCTCCGACGCCGTCGGCGATTACGACCTCTACTCGCCGGAGATGCTGATGGAGCGGGCCGAGATCAAAAAGGGCGATATCCTGATCATCAACACCGGCTACCACAAATACGCCTGGTATCAAAAAGGAACGGCCGACGAGGTCCGATACTTCGTCAAGCATCCCGGCCCCAACCGCGACTTCGCCGCCTGGGCGATGAAGATGAAGTTCAAGTGGATCGGGGTCGATTGCGGCTCGGCCGACCACCCGATGAACACCATCCTCAAGGACTGGCATCCCGACCGGTTCAAGGAGGCCGAGGCCAAACTACGGGCCAAGCACGATATGTCCTGGGAGGAGATGTTCCCGAGCGAGGAGTTCTACCAGGTGATGCATATCAAACTCTTCCCCAAGGGGGTCGTCCACGCCGAGAACCTCGGCGGCGAGATCGACAAGCTCAAGAACAAGCGCACCTGGATCGGGGCCTTTCCCTGGAAGGCGATGGAACTGGAATCCTGCATCTGCCGCATCGTCGCCTTTGAGTTTTAATGGGGTCGGACCACAGCATCATTATGCCGTACAAAGCATTACGGCTAAATCCAGGCCAAAAGGTGGCCTTAGAGCCCATTTTTTGCCTCGTTTTTAGCTTTTAAGGCACCCGCGGATAAGGGGGTGTTTCATGCCGCGAGCGAACAGGTACTTGATTTCCAACCAAATTTATCATATCACTCATCGCTGCCATAACCGATCATACCTACTTCGTTTTTCTCAAGATCGCAATGCCTACCGGCAATATCTCCGGGAGGCGGCGAAGGTTTGCAAAATAGCGGTTTTGGGATACTGCATTACCTCCAACCATATCCATATTCTACTGTTCTCAAAGAAAGCAGAAAAGATCAGCAGATTGATGCAGATTGTTGAGGGTTCTTCCGCTCAACGATACAACCGGAGGAAGAATCGAAGGGGCGCTTTTTGGGAAGACCGCTTCCATTGCGTTTTAATCGACAGCGGGGATTATTTGTGGAATTGTCTCGCTTACATCGATCTCAATATGGTGCGGGCGGGGAAAGTGGCAAAACCGGAAGATTGGGATTGGTCGAGTTGCCGGGAGATACTCGGCTTGCGAAAAAGATATCGGCTGGTTGACATCCAGCAGTTGATGGAGAAAACCGGAAAAAAGGATATTGAAAGCTTGCGAAATACCTACCTTACGGCATTGAAAAACTTTTCCATAGGCGCTGGTGGCCGTGATCCAAAATGGACTGAAAGCGTTGCGATCGGTGGACAAGATTTTGTTAAATCGCTTGAGCACAAATTTCAACGGATCAAGTTATCCATATCTCAGGAAGATTTTTCCGGTAATAGTGATACCTGGGTTGTGAGAGAAGAACTGAGCCCTTACAGCTGATTTTCGGGGCCAAAAAACGCTTCTAAGGCCCATTTTAGGGCCATAAATAATTGCATATACTTACACTGGAAAAAGATAGTGTGGTCCGACCCCAAATAGGAGGAGAAGATGGCTGAGAAACAGTATCACATCGATGTCGCGCCGGGAGAGGTGGGCCGTTACGTCCTGCTGCCGGGCGACCCCAAGCGGGCGGCGAAGATCGCCGAGTTCTTCGACGACCCGAAAGAAGTGGCCTTCAACCGGGAATACCGCACCTTTACCGGGAACTGGAAAGGGCTGAAAGTCTCGGTCACCTCAACCGGGATCGGATGCCCGTCGGCCGCCATCGCCGTCGAGGAGTTGATCAAGGTCGGGGCCGACACCTTCATCCGCGTGGGGACGGCCGGCTCCCTGCAGAAAGAGGTCGAGGTCGGACAGCTGGCCATCTCCACCGGGGCGGTCCGGGAAGAGGGGACCACCCTGCAGTATGTTCCCGCCGAATACCCGGCGGTTGCCACCCCGGAGGTGGTCTTCGCCCTGCGCGAGGCCGCGAAGAAGCGGGGATACCCCCACCATCTCGGTATCACCCACTGCAAGGACGCCTTCTATTCCGAGGAGGAGGGCTACTGCGCCTGCGAGGAGATGAGCAAGATGCGCTGGAACGCGTGGATGCGGGCCAACGTGATCGCCACCTCGATGGAGGAGTCGGCCATCTTCGTGGTCGGCTCCCTGCGCCGGGTCCGGACGGGCTCGATCCTGAGCATCATCGGGGCCACCTGGGCCGGGCAGCCGATCGTGGGCGGCGTGGGGCCGGAGAAGGCTATTGAGACCGCGCTTGACGCTTTCCTGCTCCTGGAAGGAGGAAAAATATGACGGCCAAGACCGCCTTTCTCTTTCCCGGCCAGGGCTCGCAGTATTCCGGAATGGGTTCGAACCTGGCCGAACTGGAGACCGCGAAAAACCTCTTCGCCCGGGCCGACGAGATCCTCGGTTTCTCCTTGAGCGGGCTCTGCCGGGAGGGTCCGGAGGAGGAGCTGACCAAAACCGAAAACGCCCAGCCGGCGATCTTCACCGTCAGCACGATCGTTTACGGGCTGCTCCGGGAGGAGGGGATTGAGCCCGCCTATATGGCCGGACACAGCCTGGGAGAATACAGCGCCCTGACCGCCGGCGGCGCCTTCGCCTTCGATGACGCCCTGCGGCTGGTAAGGAAGCGGGGCGAGCTGATGGCCCGGGCCTGCTCCGAGATCGCGGGGGGGATGGCGGCGGTGATCGGGCTCGACCCGGAGGCGGTGGCCGAGGTCTGCCGGGAGGCGAGCTGCGCCGGGGTGGTGGAGGCGGCCAACTTCAACTCGCCCGGCCAGATCGCGATCAGCGGGGAGAAGGCCGCCCTGGAAAAGGCCGCCGAACTGGCCAAGGCCCGGGGGGCCAAACGGGTGCTGCCGCTGCCGGTGAGCGCCCCCTTCCACTGCCGCCTGATGGACCCGGTCAGCGCCGGTTTCGCCGCCGAGCTCGAGGGGGTGGAGATCGGGCCGGCCCGGGTGCCGGTGGTGGCCAACGTGACCGCGCGGCCGGAAACGGAACCGGAAGAGATCCGGGAGAATCTCATCCGCCAGATCAACGGCTCGGTGCGCTGGACGGAGACCGTGCAATGGCTGGCGGACCAGGGCGTTCAAACCTTTGTCGAAGTCGGCCCCGGCAAGGTGCTGACGGGGCTGATCAAGAAGACCCTGCCCGAAGCCCGCCGGGTCGCGGTGGAAAGCCCCGAGTCCGTGGCCGAAGCCGCGGATGCTCTTCAACACCCGTAGCGCAGCGGGTCGGGGAAATCTTTGGCGCGGACCCGTCAATCGGGCCGGGATGCCCCCTCACCCTCCCTCGACAAGCTCGGGACAAGTTGCCCTCTCCCCCGACGGGGGAGAGGGTTTTAATTTTATCCGGCTTCCTTATGCAACAAATTTTACCTGGTTGATTTTGTTGCATAAGGGCCCGTGAAAGGCCGCGGTCTACCTTGCCGGCCGGGGGACGAAGGCCTTGAGGAAAGTTTTCACGCGGCCGATCTCATCGGTGACCGGGGCGGGGGGCAGGGAGGAGAAGAAGAGGCGGCCGTAGTTCCTGGTCAGCACCCGGGGGTCGAGGATCGCGACCACGCCGTAGTCGCTTCTGGACCGGATCAGCCGCCCGAAGCCCTGGCGGAGCATAATCACCGCGGCCGGAAGCTGGTACTCGCGGAAGGGCTCGCCGCCGGCGGCGCGGATGGCGTCCAGCCGCGCCTCGATGACCGGTTCGTCGGGAACCCCGAAGGGCAGCTTGACGATGATCACGCATTTCAAACTCTCGCCGGGCACGTCGACCCCCTGCCAGAAACTGCTGGTTCCGAAGAGCACCGCGTCGGCGGCCCCGCGGAAATCCTCCAGGAGACGGTAGCGGTCGGCGTCGCCCTGGCGCAGGACCGGGAGATCTCCCAGACGGCCGGAAAGCCGGCGGTAGGCGGCATCCAGCATCCGGTAGCTGGTGAAGAGGACAAAGGCCCCGCCGCGAACGGCTTTCACGATCCTTTCGATCTCGACGATCGCCCGTTCTTCGTAAGCCTCCCGCTCCCGGGTGGGGTCGGGAAGGTTCCGGTCGGCGAAGATTAAGGCCCGGCGGCGGTAATCGAAGGGCGAATCGAGCAGCAAGGTCCGGCAGCCTTCCAGGCCCAGCCGATTCTGGAAATAGTCGAAGTCGCCGGCGGTGGTAAGCGTGGCCGAGGCCAGCACCGCGGGCCCGCCCTTGCTCCAGAGATAGCTCCGCAGCAGCTCGGCCGGGCTGATCGGCGCCAGGTTCAGCGATTGGCGAAGGAGACGCCGGGACGCCCCCTCCTCATACCAATAAACCGCGTCGGGGACCTTCTGGCCGACCAAGGTTTCGAGGTCGGCCGCCGCCTGCTTCGCCCTCCCGGCGTAGCCTTCCAATTCGCGGGCCAGCTCCTCCCGTTTCAATCCCCGGGCCAGCTTCTCCAGCCTCCCGCCCAGCTCGTTAAGAGCGCGGGAGAGATGGTCGGGGGCGTCGATCGCCCGGCGCAGGCGGAGGGCCTTCCTCTCGCCCCCGAACTTCTCGCGCAGGAGGCGAAAGAATTCTTCGTGAAAGGCCCGAATCCGGTCCACCGCGAGACGCCACTCCTCGAGACGGGCGGAGTCGCGGACGATGAACGGCAGCAGCCCCTTGCCGGTGCGCGGGCTCAACAGGCGGCCAAGCAGCTGGGGGACGCGGAAGGCGGTCAGACGGACGCCGAAGAACTCGGTGGCGATCTCCTCCAGGGAATGCGCCTCATCGAAGACGATTCCCGCCACCGGCGGAAGCAGGGCGCCCCCGGAAGCGAGATCGGCGAAGAAAAGATGGTGGTTCATAATCAGCACGTCGGCCTTGACCCAGCGGGCGCGGGCCCGATAGTAGAAGCAATCGGCCCGGAAAGGGCATTTGCCGCGAAGGCAGAGGTCGGTGTCGACCCGGACCTCGCGCCAGACGTCATTGCGGGGGAGGAAATCGAGATCGAAGATCATACCGGTCGCGGTTTTCTCCGACCAGCGGACGATCTTGCGGTGCTGGCGCTTGATCTCTTTGCCGTCCAGGAGCCCCTCCCGGGAGGAGCCGTCCAGCCGGTACCGGCAGAGGTAGTTGCCCGCCCCCAGGCACAACTCCGCCCGCACGGAGACCCCGGCCTCCCGGTTGAGAAAGGGGAGATCCTTTTCCAGGAGCTGGCGCTGCAGGGTCTTGGTCTCGGTGCTGACCGCCACCCGCCCCCGGGTCCGCCGGGCCCAGGTCAGAAAGGGGTAAAGATAGGCCAGGCTCTTGCCCACGCCGGTGCCCGCCTCCACCATCAGGATCGCCTTGTCGTCGATGGCGCCGGCGACCGCCCGGGCCATCTTCTCCTGCTGGGGACGGTGATCGTAGCCGGAATGCTTGCGGGAGAGAAGACCCCCGGGACGGAAGAAGTCCTCGAGGGAGTCCTGGCCGGGGAGGGAGATCATCGGTTGCGGATTACCCGATAGATCACCCCGAGACCCAGCACCGCCGAGATCAGATAGCCGACCAGCCCCAGCACGGGAATCCCGAAGACCCGCGGAGGGGTGGCGGAAAGAACGACCAGCGAGGAGCCGACGATCAGCGAGGAGATGATCAGGCCGACCACTATCAGGTTCCCGGCGGTCCGCAGGGAGGAGATCATCTTCTCCAGGCCGGTATGCTGGTAGACGATGGTCAGCTTCCCCTGCTCGAGCTTGGAGATGATGTTGTTGATACGAGCGGGCAGACCCTCGAGCAGGGTGCCGCTCTGGTAAAGATTGCGGCGGAAGACGCTCCAGACCCGGCCCGGCTTGAGCCTTTCCAGATTCACCTGTTTGAGGAACTCTTCGATCCGGGCCAGGACGTTGAACTCCGGATCAAGCTCGCGGACCAGGCCGTCGACGTTGATCAAGGCCCGGGCGACCAGGAGGTAATGGCTGTTGACTTTAAGCCGGTGACGGCCCATCAGCTCGAAAACCCGAATCAGGGTCAGGCCCAGGTCGATCCGGCCCAGGGCGGGCAGCCGGAATTGATCGAGCAGAGCCAGCAACTCCTGTTCCAGACCCTCCCGGTCCTCGAGCTCGGTCTGGCCGGCCAGGGCGAGGGCGCAATCGGCCACCCAGGCGGGATCGCCGGCGGCAACCGCTTCGACGAACTCGACCAGCTTGAAACGCATCGTCCAGGAAAGCCTCCCCACCAGCCCCCAGTCGAGAAAGATCACGCCGCCGTCGGGCTGGAAAAAAACATTGCCGGAATGGGGATCGGCGTGAAAAAACCCCTGCTCCATTATCTGCCGGAAGACCAGCCGGGCCAGGTTGTCGGCGGCGGCTTTCCGCGGCCGGGCGCCGGCGAGCTTTTCGGCCTTGCCCCCCTCCACCTCCTCCATCACCAGCAGGTCTTTCGAAGAGAACTCCTCCACCACCTCCGGGATCGTCAGCGCCGTCTCGTCTTCGGCCAGCCGACGGCCCAGGATCATATTGTTCGTCTCCAGGGTAAAATCGAGTTCGTCCAGCAGCGAGCGGCGGGCTTCCTCCACCGAATCGGGCAGATTGTAGTAGCGCAACTCCTCGATCCGCTCGTGGACCTGGCGGGCGAAGAAGGCGATCAGGCTGAAGTCGGCCTCGACCAGCTCTTTCAGGCCGGGGCGACGGACCTTGCAGACCACCGGCCGGCCGCCTTTCTTCAGCCGCGCCCGGTGGACCTGGGCCACCGAGGCCGAGGCCAGGGGCTTTTCTTCGAACGAGGAGAAGCGGTCTTCGAGCTTAACCCCCAACGACTCCTCGAGCGCGGCGCGAAGACGCGGAAAAGGAACCGGGGGCACCTTGTCCTGGAGTTTTTTCAGTTCCAGGACCACGGCGGACGGCACCAGATCGGGGCGCATACTGAAAAACTGCCCCAGCTTGATGAAGGTCGGCCCCAACTCCTCCAGCATCAGCCGCAGACGGTGGGGCGCGCTGAGATGGGCCGGCACGCCGGTCAGTTTCTCCGCCAGGGGCTGAAAGGGCAGGTGAAGCCTCTCCACCGTCTCCTCGAAACCGTAGCGGAGCAGGACGCTGAGAATATACTTGGCCCGCTTGAGGTCGGAGACGGCGGAGAAGGGATTAAGCTTTCTTGCCAGGGGCAAGTTTCTTCTCCAGGGCCGTCACCCGCTTCTTCAGAGCCTGAAGCTCCCGGTCGCGGGCGAGGCCGGCGTTTTTAACGGTTTTGAGGACGAACTGTTCCAGGGACTTGCTTGATTCCCGGAACTGCCGGTCACCCCTGGCCGCCAGCTGATCGAGGACCTTTTCCGCTTCGGCGGCGCTGACCTTGCCCAGGCCCACCAGCCGGTTGAGCTCTTTCTCCGCCGTTTTGGCGGCCGCGGCGGAGACTCCCAGTCCCGCCAACAGTGCCTTCTTGATCAGATCGGACATTTCCATCACCTCCCTGGTCCGGATTTATCATAAATCCGGTTGGTTTTATTCACGGTTAATTGTTTCTTCCGGCTCCGACTCGATCACCGGAACCCGGTGAAGACCGGACATAATCTGGAGACGGCGGCGGTGAACCAGGTCCCTCGTCTCCCGGGGGATTCTCGGCTGCAAACCGTGGTAGGGCGCCAGATTGGCCCCCCGGTTGAACATCCGGCTTAAGTGAGCGTAATCGGCGGCGCGGTACCGGTCTCTTTCGATATCGTCCACGACACTCTTTATCGTCTGGCCGAGGTCCCAGACCGAACTCGTCACCACGACGTTCACTCCCAGCAGATGCTGGTCCGCGAGGTGGCCGAATACCAGCACCCCCCGCCGGCGGCAGGCGTCGATCACGCCGGAGGTTCCCGCGTAGATCAGGTCGGCCCCCCGATCGATCATCTCGTCGGCCAGCTGCCGGGCGGCGGGAGGATCGTGGCGGCCGGCAAAAGCGATCAGGACCCGGGCGTCGGGGTTGACCTCCTCCACCCCGAGACGGAAGGCGTTGAGAACCCGGTTGTCCCGGGGGACAGCCTCTCCGCCCACCGCGCCGACGATGCCGCTTCGGGTAAGCGAACCCGCCAGCAGCCCGCAGAGATAAGCCGGTTCGTGCAGCCAGAAGTCGAAAACCGAGAAGTTGGGGGAGACCGGTCCCAGACTGGAAGCGAAAAGAAAGGCGGCTTCGGGAAAGTCGCGGGCCACCCGGCGGATTACCTCCTCACGGCCGTGCGCGTCTCCGACAATCAGATCATAGCCTTTCTGGGCGTAATCGCGCGCGATCCCTTCAAAGTCGGCCGGGGCGACGGTGGCGCGGAAATCGTAAAGGATGTCGAGCTCCCTCCGGGCCCGAAGCAGGGCCTGGTGGACCGCGTCCGACCAGGGGTCGGCGCCGGGGGAGCCGACCGAAGCGGTATAGATTCCGGCCACCTTGAGCTTCTCGTCCAGCTCCAGGCCGGGACCGCACCCGGCGACGATAAGAACCAGGAGCGCCGAAAGAATCGCCGATGGTCTGAAAAGCCTTTCAATCATCCAGGATTACTCTCTCTCCCCCCCGAAACCGGTTCCGCGGGCGCGGCGGCGCGCCGATAAACGTCCAGGGTCCGGCGGGCCGTCTCTTCCCACGAAAACCCGGCGGCGTGTTCGCGGCCGGCGACAATCAATCTTTCCCGGAGCCTTTCATCCGTCAGGCACTCCCGGATCGCCTCCCCCATCTCCTCCACCGAATAGGGATCGAAAAAGCGGGCGGCGCTCCCGGCCGCCTCGGCCAGCGAAGGAACATCGCTGCAGGCCACCGGCACGCCCAGCCGCATCGCCTCCACCACCGGGAGCCCGAATCCCTCCAGCAGCGAGGGATAAACCAGAAGCGCCGAGCCGGAATAGATGAGAGCCTTTTCGTCCTCCGGGACCCACCCGGTAAAGACCACCTCGGATTCCAGCCCCAGCCGGCGCACGGCCTTCTCCACCCGCTGAAAGTAGCGGGAATGCCGGATCCCCATCAGAACCAGGGAGTGTTCGACGCCGCGCCGGCGCGCCTGGTAATAAGCCTCCACCAGCCGGACCAGGTTCTTGTGCGGATGCGCGGCGCTCACCGCCAATACGTAAGGATACTTTATCCGGCGGCGTTTTAAAAGCCCCTCGAGAGTTTCGGGGGCAGCCTTCGCTTCTTCCGGGAGACCGGAAGCCAGGTGGACCACGTTGACGGAGGCGGGGGAGACTTCCAGCGCGCCGACGATCCGGTCGCGGGAATAACGGGAAAGCGCGATCACGGCCCTCGCCCGCGCCGCGCACAACCGGGAAAGATGCCGCATCGCCAGGTTGGCCCCGGCGGGAAAAGCATCCGGAAACTCCAGGTAGATGGTGTCCAGGATCGTGACCACCGAAGGGCAGGGACAGAACAGAGGGGCGGTGAAACCGGGGGAATGGAGAACGTCGATCCGTTCCTTTTTAACCCGGCGGGGCAGGACCGCCTGCTCCCAGGCGATCCTCCCGGGGCGGAAGAGGGCGCGGACCGGGCAGGGATGCTCGCTGAAGTTTCCGGCCAGGGGAAAACTGCCGCGGCTTTCCCGGTTGGTAAAGATCACGTAGTGATTCGCCGGATCGATTCGCGCCAGGGCGGCCAGCAGCCGGCGGAGATAGATCTCGCTTCCGCCGACGCGGCCGGGAATCAAATAGAGCGCGTTGATGCCGATTCTCAATGGTTCCGGCTCCGCCGCCGGCGCTGGTACGGATCTCATCGGTGATCTTCCATTCCGGAGGATGAGAAATCAATCCAACCCTCGAGCCGACAGACCGAGCCTTTCGGCCAATTCTTCCAGTTCGGCGCACCCCGTTCGCTCGCAGGCCAGGCGGGCGATCTCGGCCGCGGCCCGGGCGTCCTCGAGCGCGTCGTGATGCCGGAAGCTTATTCCCAGCTCGCGGGCGATCGAGCTCAATCGGTAGCTCGGCCGCCCCGGCCAGACCCGGCGGGCGATCCTCACCGTGCACAGACAGTTGAGCTCCGGCCGGGGCAGGTCGAAGTAGCGCAACAGATTTCCGAGAATACCGATGTCGAATGGGGAGTTGTGGGCGATCAAGGTCCGTCCGTTGAAGTAATCGGAGAGGAGGGGCCAGATCTGGTCGAACTCCGGCTCCGCGATCACGTCTTCGGGCCGGATGCCGTGAATGGAGATGTTGAACGGACTGAAGTAAAAAGGGACCGGCCGGATAAGGCGGGAGGAACTGGAAACGATCTCCCCTCCCGATACCCTGACCAGGCCCAGGGCACAGGCGCTGGTGGGACGGGAATTGGCGGTCTCGAAATCGAAGGCGACGAAATCCATTCCGGCTCTTTCTTTTCTTTCCAGGCTCGTAATGTTACCATCCGCGTTTCGGAGATTAGAGTTTACCATATGATCACCCACGACCAAAGCTCTGACTTGCGCGTCCGAAACAATGAAATAAAACCGGCGGTGGTCTTCGACTTCGACGGAACCATCACCGACATCGACGTCTTCGACTCCCTCTTCGCCGAGTTCGCCGATCCGGCCTGGCTCGACGCCCACCGCGCCTACCACGAGGACGAATGCGGCCTGGAGGAAGCCTACCACCGGATGGTCGTCCACTTCCGCGCTGCCTGGCGCGACGTGGCCGATTTTCTCGACCGCCGGATCGGGCTTCGCGAAGGTTTTCGGGAACTGACGGCGGAGCTGCGCGAAAAGAGGGTCAGGACGCTGATCGTCTCCAACGGCTTCGACCTCTACATCGACTACCTGCTGGACCGCTGGGGAATCGAACGGGATGATTTCGAAATAATATGCCACCACGCCCGGATCGAGGGGGACCGTTTCGTGCCTTCCTTCCGGCGGCATAGCGAACTCGAACACGCCCATTGCCTGATCGGCAAGGCCGAGATCGTCTCCCGT
Source organism: PVC group bacterium (assembly GCA_003551625.1). Taxonomy (GTDB): domain Bacteria; phylum Auribacterota; class Erginobacteria; order Erginobacterales; family PUNC01; genus PUNC01. Next base: position 18,148 of record PUNC01000137.1, read on the forward strand.
CTGAAGTCGGAAGGGTATTCCGTGGCCTTCTGCGGCGACGGCTACAGCGACACCCCCGCCTCCCGGGTCGCCGACCTGGTCTTCGCCCGGGGAGACCTGGCCCGCTTCTGCCGCAAAAACGGGATCGCCTTCCGCTATCTCGACGACTTTTTCACCGTTCGGGAGCGTCTTCGCATCCTCAATTATTAGCTTTTCCGGCCGGCGAAAACGATGGTAAGATCGAGCACTCTCCCCATCGAAACGGATTTATGGAAGCGCTGCTTACATCGCTGCTGGTGTTTATGATCATCGCGGCGGTGGTCGCCCTGGCCACCCGGGAGCTGCTCTCGGCGGTGATCGCCCTGGGGGCGGTCGGCTTCGGGTCCAGCGCGGTCTTTCTCCTGCTCCGGGCGCCCGACCTGGCCATCACCCAGATCGTGGTCGAGGTGATCGCCCTGGTCCTCCTGATCCGGACCACCCTCCACCTAAGCGGCCGGGGGATCGGGGAAGGCCCCTCCGGCCGCCGGGTCCGGGCGGCCGGGCTCTTCTGTCTGGCCTTCCTGGTCTCCGCCCTCTTCGCCCTCCCCCGGCTGCCCCGGCTCGGCGAGCCGGTGATGGAGCGGATCGCCTCCGCCCCCTCCTCCTTCTACCTGGAACGGGGTCTGGAACTGACCGGTTCGGCCAACCTGGTGACGGCCATCCTCCTCGACTTCCGGGCTTACGACACCCTGGGGGAGGCGACGATCATCTTCACCGCGGTCCTCGGCGCCCTGACCCTGCTCCGGAAGAAATGTTTGACTTCCTGCCCGGCCGGCCGGGAGCTGGAGGAGGGGGAGAGATGAAGAACCGGAGCCTGATCGTCCAGCGGGTCTCCCGCTGGCTCGCCCCCTTCATCTTCATCTACGGGCTCCAGGTCATCCTCTACGGCCACCTCTCCCCCGGCGGGGGGTTCCCGGGCGGGGTGATCCTGGCCTCGGCCTTCATCCTGATCCTCCTCTCCCGGGGGAAGGAGGAGGCCGGCCGCCGCCTCCCCCTCTCCCGGGCCGGGAGGTTCGACAACACCGGGGCTCTGGTCTTTCTCGCCGTCGGCCTGCTCGGGCTCGTCCTGGGCGGGTCGTTCCTGGTTAACTTCCTCCAACGCCTCTTCCCCGGCCGGCCCTTCTCCCTCCTCAGTTCCGGGACCATCCCGATCAACAACCTGGCCATCGGCCTGAAGATCTGGGGCGGGATCTTCCTGGCCGTCCTCTTCCTCAGCGTGCTCCGGGTGGGGGGCGACCCCGACCGGGGCCTGAAGACGATGGAGGAGGAATGAGCCCGGTCTATCTCCTGGTCTTCGTCCTCTTCCTGGTCGGGGTCTTCGGGCTCCTCACCCGGAGGAACCTGATCAAGCTGATCATCTCGGTGGCGGTGATCGAGGCGGCGGTCAACCTCTTCCTGGTCCTGGCCGGCTACCGCCAGGGGGGGATCGCCCCGATTATGACCGAGCAGCACCCCGAGGTCGAAGCCTTCGCCGCCCGGGCGGTCGACCCCTTCCCCCAGGCGATGGTCCTGACCTCGATCGTGATCGGGCTCAGTCTCCTGGCGTTGATGGTGGGGATCTCGCTCCGGCTCTACCACATCTACGGGACCTACGACCTGGACGAGATCCGCCGGGCCGCCCGGGAGGAGGGCCGGTGACCGCGCTCCTCCCCCTGACGGTCGCCCTGCCCCTGGGGGCCGCCTTCGTCCTCCCCCTCCTCCCCCGGCGGCCCCGGCGGGCGGGCGACCTCCTGGCCGGTCTTATCTCCGGGGCCCTGCTGGTCCTGGCCGGGCTCCTCTCCGGGCGGGCCGGGGTTTACGAGATCGGGGGCTGGCGGGCGCCGCTGGGGATCAACCTCGCCCTCGACGGCTTCAGCGCTCCGGTCCTTCTCCTGGCGGCGACGGTCGGCCTGGCCGCCGTCCTCTTCTCCTCGGCCCATCTCGACACCTACACCGGGCGCAACCGTTACTGGGCGCTGCTGATGCTGATGACCGCCGGGATCAACGGGACGATCTTGAGCGGAGACATCTTCAACCGCTTCGTCTTCGTCGAAATCGCGGTGATCTCCTCCTACATCCTGGTCGGCTTCTCCGGCCGCGGGCGGGCCCTGGCCGCCGCCATCCGCTACGGCCTGCTGGGAGCGGCCGCCGCCAACTTCACCCTCCTCGGGGTAGCCGTCCTCTACGCCCTCCACGGGACGGTCAACATCGCCCACCTGGCCGGGTCGGTCCCCGCCGCCGGGACCGCGTTGCCCGGCCCGGAGATTCTCTTCGCCGCCCTGCTGATGCTGATCGGCTTCGGCTACAAGTCGGCCGCCGCCCCTCTCCACATCTGGCAGCCGGACGCGCTGGCCGCCGCCCCGGCCCCGGTGGCGGCCTTTCTGGCCGGAGCACTGATCCCGGCGGCCGGGGTTTACGCGCTGGCCCGGACCCTCTTCACGGTCTTCGGCCCCGCCGAGGCCTTCGGCTGGATGCTCCTCTTCCCCGGGCTGCTCTCGATGATCTTCGGGGCCCTGGCCGCGGAGCGGCGGAAGGACCCGCGGGTCTTCCTCTCCTACCAGGGGATCTGTCAGGTGGGCTACATCCTGACCGGGCTGGGGGCGGCGATGGTCCTGGCCGCCCGGGGGGAAGAGCGGGCGGCGGGTCTGGCGGCGGCCGGGGCGGTCTTCCACCTCCTCAACTACGGCGCCGCCGCCGCCCTCCTCTTCCTGGCCGGAGGGACCGCCGAACCTCCCGGGAGACCAAGCCGGTGGTCCGCCCTGGCCGGTCTGGCCGGGGCCGGCTCGATCGCCGGCATCCCGCCCCTGGGGGGGTTCTTCAGCAAGCTGATGATCGTCGCCGCCCTCTGGTTCGGAGGCTTCCCCCTCCTGGCGGCGGCGGCGGCGGGCACGGCGGTCCTCGCCCCGGTCTCCTTCTACCGGCGGAGAGAGGAGTTCCTCCCCCGGCCGGCCGGCCACGCCGGGCGAACCCCGCCGGCGATGGCCGCCGCCCTGATCCTCCTGACCGCGCTGGTCCTCGGCTTGAGCCTGGCCCCGCTCCCCGGGCTCCGGGGCCGTCTCCTGGGGCCGGCCCGCCGGGCCGTCCTCGACCGGGAGGCTTACGCCGCTTACCTGGAGCCCGGGGAGGGGCAAAGACCGTGAAGAACCGGCTGATCCTGTTTCTCCTCGCCTTTCTCGCCTGGTCGCTGCTGGCCGGGGTCCGCCGGTATCCCCCCCCCGGCTGGGACTGGCCGGCCCTCCTGGCCGGGGCGGCCGCCGCCGCCCTGACCGCCGCCCTCTTCGGGGCGGAGTTCCCCGGCCGGTCGGCGAAGCTTCTCCAGCCGGCCCGCTGGTTCTGGGCCCTGATCTTCGTCCCGGTCTTCGCCTGGTCCTGCTTCCAGGCCAGCCTCCAGGTGGTCTACCTGGTCCTCCACCCCGGGATCCCGGTCAAGCCCGGGATCGTCAAGATCCGCTCCCGGCTCCGGGGGCGGACGGCCCTGGCCCTCCTGGCCAACTGCATCACCCTGACCCCGGGCACTATGACCGTGGAGGCGACCGAGGCCGGGGAG
>PUNC01000124.1 GCA_003551625.1 PVC group bacterium
GCAGCTTCGTCCGCCTCCCGCGCCTGTCTCCGCCGCTCCAGGGCTTCCCTGCGCTCTTTCTCCAGCTCCCTGTACCTCTGGTTGCCCCGCCTGGTGGGACGCCACAGCGCGTCGGCCCGTCCTTCCAGCTCCCTGACGGCATCACGGGTCGGCCTCAAAACCTCGGAACTCAGCCCCCCCAGCAGGCGGTCTTCGATCTCACCCCTCTCGGCATCGCCCAGCGAGCGCAGGTTCTCCTGCGTAAGCGCGTATACCGCGTTATACAGTTCCCTTCCCGCGTGGCCCGCGAACGGCAGGCTCCTGTTTCCCAGTTCATGGACCGAACCGTCCCGGGTCAGGGTCGTTCTCGGTGAACTCATAAGCTTGCGGACCACCTCCGCGGATCCTCCGCCGTCCATCGTCAGCTCGGCCTTGAACTCCGGCCAGGCGTCAGAGTGCCAGGGCCTGTAAGGAAAATCCTTCAGAGGGTAGAACCCGTGAAGGAGCGTTGAAAGCAGGCTGAACAGCGTGGACTTTCCCGCTTCGTTCCTGCCGAGCATGATGACAAGCCCGCCGGGAAGGTCGTCGAACCGGCGATCGACGAACGAGCCGTATGCCGTTACGTGAAGGCCGCGCACCTTCATGGATTCCTTTCCTCCGTCACGAGGGATTCGGCCGCCATTAGGCCAGCTCCCTCAAGCAGTCCGCGCAGGTAGGAAAGCTCATCGTCCACGGCCATGACGAGCTCGGCAGGCCGGATCTTTCCCATGAGGTCATCATCGTACGCGGCCTGTTCGAGGAGCTCAAGGACCTTGCCAAGGACAGTGACGCTCCCGCGGTATGCCTGGACATCTACAGGCCGAGAAACCCGTCGCGGACGGACTTCAACCCGGGACACATCCAGCTTTTCCTCGAGGTCCCTCTCCAGCTCCCGGATGTTCTCTTCGCTGCCGAGCTCTCGCGCCAGGGCTGATTTTCCGAGGAGGTCCAGTCGGATGAAACGTTCGAAGCCTCCGCCAACCTGGATTTTCGCGGCCGCCCTGGAAGCCACGGCTTCCGCGAAGTCATCAAGAGTGACGGGTTCGGGAGGGGATTCAACCTCGATCGTCTCCCACAGGACCGGGGCAAGGGGTACAAACTCCGGCTCGGGAACGCTTCCCTTCTCTATCTCAACGTATAATGCACCCTTCTGTCCGGTTTCCCGGGGGTTCCGTCCCTGCAGGTTACCGAGGTACCACGCCGGGAGGTCGTCAAAGAGCCTCTGCCGCACATGAACATGGCCGAGCGCCCAGTAATCGAAACCCGGCCGGGCAAGATCTTCATACGAGCACGGCGCGTACCGTTCATGCCGCTCGGCCCCGGCGGCCGACATCACCTGAGTATGCAGCATGGCCACGTGGGGCCTGTCTTCCCGGGCCATGCCGTATCCGGAGGCGATATTCCCCGCCTCCCCGCGCGTCGAATGCCCGGCGGCGGTCAGGTATCCCGCGTCTCCGATCCGCACGGTCTCGGGGCTCCCGCTCCGAAAAAGGCGCACGTTCTCCGGCCATTCAAGCTGGTGGGCCCGGTAATTCGCGCGGCCCGGATCGTGATTGCCGGTCGCGTAGAAAACAGGAATACCGGCTTCCAGAAGGCGCACCATCTCACCCAGCAGAAATTTCTCCGTTGCAAAGGTAAGCAGGTCGTTATCGAACAGATCGCCGGCGATCAACAGGCCGTGGACCCGGCGGTCAACGGCCAGATCGACCGCCGAGGTGAAAGCCTGCCGCGCCCCGGCGCGAAGCTTGTTGCGTACCGACTCCTCTCGCCCGTAAAAGGGCGTATCCAGGTGGACATCGGCCAGGTGAAGCAGGCGCAGTCTGTTTTTGAGGGATTCGGCCATTTTTTCACAGCTCCCCGTAAAACACCTTATGGACGGAACCGGCTGAGGGTTGTTTTAAAAACCTGCAGATTTATCCTACAAACACCTTCGCCCTCTGTCAAGGAAATCATCCGGGAGGAAAAAGGTCCGGCCCGCCGATAACGATCCCTGCCTGTTCACCCCCGCGGCAACGCCTCCCTCCACCTCCGGGGGGGGATGCATCCCGCGAAGCATACCCGGCCCCGGTCCGTTTCAGACTGTGCCGGCTTTAAAAATGTTACAGACTGAAGTCACGGATCAGCAGCTGTGAATACCCGGTCCGGTTGAAGCGCTCTACCTCCGGCTTCCACCTTTAAGGCGGTATGGAAGGACAGATCCACGCGTTCAGCTGCCGGGTATACGCCCGGCCGCAAGGAATTCGGACGGGCTTTACGCGGGCCTGGCATCCGCGGGGATGAACCGGCACCATCTCCATGTTGTGACGCGCGCACATCTGCACGGCGGGCCCCGCTTCGCGACTAATCCAGGAAATCCTCCCAGTCCACCCCGCCGGTAAGCCAGGCCAGGTTGAAGCGCACGAGCCGGGGCGGCTCCCTGCCGTGGGGTTCCTCGTAAACAAGGAAAATCATCCCCTCGGTGACGGTGCCTTCCCTCCCGGCGTCCAGCCCGGAATACCCCGCCGGACCTTCGTCTACCTGCCTCCTGACCGGCCAGGTACGCCCGCCGTCGAAACTGGCCCACAGCGTCATGTTCCTGCGGCCCTCCTCCGAGTCCACGTTGCTGAATACCAGGATGTCCTCCCCATCAACCGGAAGCCTCACCAGCCCGCCCATAAGCCCGTAATGCCCGGGATAGACCCGGGGCCCGCTTTTCGGACCATCCGGAAGATAATCGCACACGCGGTGCTCCCCCCACGTCTCCCCCCCGTCCCGGCTCAGGCTCACATGCTTGTTCCCGTGGTGTATATTGCTCCTGGAATTGTGGTAAATCGTCCCGTCCGAAAGCTCCGCTATCGCCGCCTCGTCCGTCCCGAAGGGCAGCGTCGGAGCGCTCTGCTTCCACGTCCTGCCCCCGTCGTCGCTGTATACCACCACCGTCAGGTCAAGCTTGCCCGGGTGCGTCTGTCCCTCAAGCCGCCGCTGGACCCGCGCCGGGACGACCAGCCTGCCCCTGTGCTCTCCGTAACGGAGCGTTAGCCCGTTCTCGTAAGTGGTGTAGTTCCTCAGGTGAAGCCGGGAATCCACCGGCCACCACCTGAAGACGGGGCGCCCTTCTACCTCAAGTGTGTCAAGGTTGTGCTCTATATCGGCGAGCCTGCCCTCGGGCTCCCACGTTTTGCCGTGGTCGGTGCTCCGGTACCATCGCCGGTTCCCCTCCCCGTCCCAGGCCATGTTGGGCATCGCCAGTATGTCCCCGGTGTTTTCGTCCACGACCCTGGACCCGCGCCCGCCCGAGTTTATGCCCGTCTGCCAGGTTTCACCACCGTCCTCGCTGCGACGCACGTTCCTGCCCAGGCCCACCAGCACGCTTCCGTCCATTGCTACCGTGACGGAGAAAACACGCCCTGCCGGCGGCACCGGGCGGGTATCAAAAAAAGCCTCACCGTCGTTCCAGAAGGAGTTCTCACGCCGGGGCGGTTCGGTCGCCACGTCCCAGCATCCCGCCGCCGCCAGCAGGGCCAGGAAAAACGGCACGACCGAGAACCCCGCCCCTCTTGAACAATACCGCCCTTTCGTTCTCCGGCCGCATTCCCGGTTTTTCATGCCGCGCTCCTCCCCCCCGGTTTTTTTGTTTGAGTCAATCTTCATGCGCATTCCGCCTGCCGCGTTCAAGAATGGGATCGCCTTCGCCCCTTATCGGGCGGTTATAAAGCCTCATCTCTCGAAATATGCCGTGGAAAAACCGCTCGCCGGGACCCTCGGCCCCTACCATGATACTGATGTTCCTGTCCAATCCGACCGAAGGGCCGGTCTTCACCTGGGGCTGGAGCTCGCCGTTTATGTACATCTTTCTTACCCCCGCCGTTATCCCGTTGCGGAAAACGGCGTCAAGCGATCTTTCCTGCTCTGTAAAGGTCCCGACAACGTGCACGGGCTCGCCCACCGGGATCGGCTTTCCGGAACCGGCGCGGGAGGGAGCCCCGGCCGCCGCGCCGGACCTGCACCCGACCCACCCTCCCCCCGCGTCCCGCACGACGAAGAGGATTTCCCCCTTCCAGTTCATGGGTACTCCCCATGCCCGGTCGTGAGTCTCGTAGTTCGCGTTCACCACCCCGGCCACGTTCCCGGGGGCACAGGGGACGCCCGGCTCGAGCTCGATAACGACCTCGACGGTAAAGCCTCCCTGCCCCACGTTCATCGCCTCCACCTCGGGTATAACCAGCCAGCTTTCGAAAAACCTGAGCCCGCCCTCTACCTCCTCCGGCTCCCCGAAAACCCTGCCGTGGTAACCGTTCCCCGAAAGGTCGCGCACCATGCCGTCTTCTATTTCCTCGAAGGAAAAGAAAACCACTGCGTCGTCTGCCCGCGCCCCTGAAAGAGCAAACAATGTACACATCACAGCGAGAAGAACCGGGAGAAGCCGTCCGCCGCCCGCAGGCGGCAGGCTCTCCCGGGTACCGCGGACTCCGGACTTCTCACGTTCCGGGTCCCGCACCGTTCCGATTCCTGCCATCAGATTTCTCCTGTTTGCCTCTCCTGATTGTTTTTCCATGCCGGGGCCCGTCCCCGCCTTTGCGTCCCCTCTTCCGCCAGAAATCACCGGACGAACATCTCCGGACCTCCTAACGGCTGAACTCCCTCCAGTGTTCTCCGCCCGTTATCCACGGCAGGTTGAAGCGTGCCACCCGCGGCGCCTCGCGCCCGAGCCCGACTTCGTACATCAGGAATATAAGGCCCTCGGAGGCGGTACCCGCCCGGCCCGCCGCCAGGCCGGAATACCCGGTCAGATCTTCATCCACCAGTCTTTTTACGGGCCAGGTCTCTCCCCCGTCGAAGCTCGCCCACACCGTGAGGTTCCTGCGCCCATCCTTCGAATCAACATTGCTGAATACAAGGATATCCTCCCCGTCCACGGGGAGCCTTGCGAGGCCCCCCATCAGCCCGTAATGCCCGGGATACACGTGGGGGCCGGCCTCCGGGCCGTCAGGGAGATAATCGCATATCCTGTGTTCCCACCATGTCCGGCCGCCATCGCGGCTCAGGGCCACGTGCCTGTTGCCATGGTGTATGTTGTTCCTCGAGTTGTGGTATATCGACCCGTCGGAAAGTTCAGCTATCACCGCCTCATCCTTCCCGAATGGGAAAACCGGGTCTCCCTGTTTCCATGTTTTTCCTCCGTCGTCGCTGTATATCACCAGGTTCAGATCCAGCCTGCCGGGATGCAGTTGCCCTTTCAGGCGCCACTGTACCCTGGCGGGCACCACAAGCCTCCCCTTCTTTTCCCCGTAGCGGAGGGTGATGCCGCTCTCCCCGGAGGGGTAATTCTCCAGGTACGGCTCGGCATCTATGGGCCACCACCTGAAAACCGGCACGCCGTCTATTTCAAGTTCGTCCAGCCTGTGCTCTATATCGGCCATTTTCCCGTCGGGCTCCCAGGTCTTCCCGTGGTCGGTGCTGCGGTACCGGTAGCCGTCCTGCCAGGGAGCGGTGAAAAAAATGATGTCCCCGCTGTTCTCATCCACCACCATGGAAAGCGCCTCCGCCCCCGTATCGATTTCTTCTCCCCAGGTCTCGCCACCGTCCGTACTGCGGCGGACGGTCGAACCGCAGAAC
>PUNC01000185.1 GCA_003551625.1 PVC group bacterium
ACCACGAAGATCACGATTCTTTCGATAACCCGGATCTGGGTGTAAACCATCCGCGCCTTGAGATTGTCCTTGGCGTCGAGCTGGTAGCGGCTCATCACCGCCCGGCGGACCAGGGCGGCGGCGCGGATCGCGGCGAAGGCCAGCGCCAGGATCAGCCAGATATTGAGCAGGGGGGCGACGATCTCGTCGGCGGCGGGCGGGAGACGCAGGGCCGGCAGGACGATCCGGAGAAAGAAGACCGGCAGGAAGAAGAGGACCGGAGCGCGGACGCCCTTGAGCAGGGCGGGCGCGTCCCGCAGGAAATCGAAACGGCGGGCGAGCTGTTTCTTGAGGACGGCCAGCAGGAGGAAGGCCGCCGCCAGGCCGAGCAGCAGGGCCGCCGGAGCCGCCAGCCAGGCCAGTCTCGCAAACAGAGTATTCAACACGACCTCCGATACTTGATCCGGACCGCCGGCTCGAACGGGCCCTTGCGGTGCTTCAGGATCGGGCCGTAGAGTTCGACCCGGCGGTCCTCGAGATGGTCGAACTGCATCGGGCTCTTCGTCCCGTAGGTGATGAACTTGAGCGGATCGGGGTCCAGTTCGGCCGAGATTATCTCCTCCGTTCCCCGGGCCTGGGCGATCTTCCGCCCGATCGGGTTGATGATCATCGAGTGGCCGAAATTATAGTTGCCGGCGCCGTCGGGGCCGACCGCGTTGACCCCCACCAGGTAGGCGTGGTTGTCATAGGCCCGGGCGCGGTTGGTGAAGTCCCAGATCTCGAAGCTCCTCAGCAGGGCCGAGGGGCGGACGATCACTTCCGCTCCCTTGAGGGCCAGGATCCGGGAAAGCTCCGGAAAATCGCCTTCGTAGCAGATGGTTATCCCGATCCTGGCAAAGCCGAGATTGAAGACCGGCAGGGCATCGCCGGGAGTGGTCCAGGACCTCTCGCCCGGGAAAGGATGGGTCTTGCGGTAAACGCCGTGAAGCCGGCCCCGGGGGCTGATCAGCAGGGCGGAGTTGAAGATCTGATCCTTCTCCTTCCCTTTCTCGTACATCGGGAAGACGACCCAGACCTGGAGCTGTTTGGCCAGGCGGCGGACCGCCCGGGCCGAGGGGCCGTCCAGCGGCTCGACCAGCTTCCAGAATTCCAGCGTGGACATTCCGGGCGCAAAGCCGGTGGTAATCGTCTCGGGAAGGACGATCAGTCGGGCACGCGACTGCTTGTAGGCCTCCTCGATCTTGTGGAGGCATTTCTGGGTATTGGCCTTGATGTTGTTGGGCTCGATGGCGAACTGGGCGCCGCTGACTACGAACTTTTTCATTTTTTCCTTTCCTTGGGCGAGGTTTCCGGCGGGCAATAAATGGTCAGGACCGGAAGGGAGGCGTGCTTGATCACCTTCTCGGCGACCGAGCCGAACATAAACCTCCGCCAGCCGCTGCGGCCGCGGGTGGGAATGACAATCAGGTCCGCCTTCTCCTCCTCCGCCGTCCTTAAAATCTCGTAGGCGTGGTCGCCGGTGGTCACCTCCTTGCGGACCCGGACCCCTTGAGGAACCCGCCGGGCGACCAGTTCGTCGAGCCTTTTTCGCGACGACTCGATCAGTTCGTTCTGGTAGAGGGGAACATCGAAGGCGATGTTCCCCCCGGGGACGCCGGGAAACGGCGGCTGGGCGATCGGGATCGGGCTGACCACGTGGAGGACGATCAGTTCGGCGTCGAAATGGGCCGCCAGCTCCGCCGCCGCCCGCACGCCGGTGCAGGAGGGGTCGCTGAAATCGGTGGGATACAGGATTTTCCGGAACGGGAGAAGCATATCATCCTCCTTGGCCGATGGATAAACGGCGAATATCTTTCTCTTTTTACTATATTCGAATTCCAGCCCGAAAACAACCCCTCTTCAGGGTGGGTTGGAGGAAGCTTTTCGGCTTTTATTCGATCAGCGCGCTTTGTAAGATAGGCGCGTGAAACTGTTGCTGGTGAGATCGGAATATCCTTCCGCCGAAGCGCGCCGAGGCGACGAGCGCCTCTGCCGGGCCTGGATAAGCCATCTGGCGCAGGAGAACGAAGTTGATCTGCTCTGCTTCGGCGGCCGGCGGGACGAAAGAGCCTCCGGCGACGAGATCTTCCGGAAGATATACTATGTCCCCCGGCCGCGGGGAGGCTTTTTCCACCCGGCAAGGGCGCGATTCGCCCTGAAGTATCCCGCGGCGGCGGCCAATCATTCGCCGGCGCTGGCCGAACGCCTGGTCGAACTGGCGGCAAGAGAACGGTACGACCTGGTCCAGTTCGACGGCTTCGAGATGGGCCTCTACGTCCGCCTCCTTCCCCGGGAACAGCGGCGGGCGCTTTTCCTGAACGCGATCGAGGGAAACGTCCTGCGCCAGACCATCCGGATCGCTTCCGGGCTGAAAAAGATCGCCCTCTACCGCGAATGGAAGAAGACCGCCCGGTGGGAGAAGTGGTTCTCCATTCGGGCGGGGAACGTCCTGGTAACCTCGCTCCCGGACAAGAGGATAGTGGATTCCTGGGACATCGGTGTCAGGACTTTCGTTCTCCCGCCGGTACTGGATGAAGATACCCCTCGAATCGAAGCAGCCGCCAAGGGGAGACCCGATATCGTATTCGAGAAGATGACGCGCCCGGACGGCGACCGGGACGCGCTTGACCGCCTGCGGCGGGAGATAATGCCCCGGGTCGCCGCCCAATATCCCGGCCTCCGGCTCGTAATCGCCGGCGGACAGCTCCCGGACGGGCGGCGGGCGTCGGGCAACGACAATTTTTCAGTTATTTCCCGCTCCGCCCGAATCGAGGGCCCTGAACGCCGGCCCGAGATTTTAGCCGCCCCCTTGCGGGTGGCCGGTGGTATCATTGTTAAGATTCTCGAAGCCATAAGCGCCGGTCTTCCCGTGGTGGCGAGCCGGGCGGCCGTCTCCGCTATCGGCGCTCCGGAAGAGGAGGCGATCCTGCTGGCCGACCGGGCGGACCTCTTCGCCCGGCAGCTGGTCCGCCTGCTTGAGGATTCAAATCTCAGGGAACGGCTGCGGAAAGGCGGGAAGAAATGGTTACGGAAAAGGTTCGATCCCGGACGCTGCCGCCGGGAGGTGGACCGGATCTACGCCGTCTGCGCCGGGAATGAACAGTGAACGGATCATTCGAACCGTATGAGATCGCTTCGGCCTCCGGCCCGCGATGACATACTCAGGAACTCCATTTTAATGAATCAATCCGAAACAGCCGGGCGGGTGCTGGTTTTGATCCCCGCCCTGAACGAGGCGAACTCGATCGGAAGGCTGGTGGATGAAGTCAGAGGCAAGCATCCCGAATTCGACCTCCTGGTGGTCGACGACGGCTCCACCGACGATTCCGCCGAAACGGCCCGAAAGCACGGGGCGATCGTTCTCAGTCATCCCTTCAATCTCGGCGACGGCGCCGCCCGTCAGACCGGATTCTTTTTCGCCCGCCGGTGCGGATATGATTACCTGGTCCACCTCGACGGCGACTCCCAGCATTCCCCCGACCAGATCGACCGGCTGCTGGAAGAGGTTCGCAGCGGAAGAGCCGACCTGGTGGTGGGCTCCCGTTTTCTGGGCGCATGCGAATACGAACTGGGATTGTTGAAGAAAATCGGCATCCGGCTCTTCAGCCTGATCTGCTCCCTGGCGATCAGGCAGAGGTTAACCGATCCCACCTCCGGTTTCCGGGCCTTGAACAAGAAAGCGATCAGGCTGTTCACCAGCGGCTACTACCCCCAGCACTACCCCGACGCCGACGTAATCATCTCGGCTCACTTCAACGGGTTGACCATACAGGAGATCCCGGTTACGATGAGCCATTCCCGCTCGGACAGCCTTCACCGGGGCGGCAAGATCATTTACTATACCTACAAAATGTTGTTGTCCACCTTTGTCTCCATTCTCGGCGATCCTTACGGGAGAAAGAGAAAATGCCGCCCAAACAAATAATCCTGGCCGTTGTTCTCAGTCTCGGCCTGCTGATATTCATCATCGAAGCGGTCAGGCGCCGAAAGCTGAGAGAGGAATACGCCTGGCTCTGGCTCCTGATTGGAGCGGCAATCCTGCTCCTGGCCCTCTGGCCGGGGTTGCTGGAGTTCTTGACCGGGCTGATGGGAATCGAACTGCCGATCAATACCGTCTTCTTTTTCGGTATGATGTTCGTCATATTCATCAATCTTCATTTCTCGATCAGGGTCTCTCAGCTTACCAACCAGGTCAAGCGTCTGACCCAGGAGATCGCCTTCCTCAAACGGCTGCCCCCCCGGGACCCCCCTGGCTGAACCCCCGCCCCGTACGGGCGGATTAACGTCTGGCTCTCGATCTAAAACAGTGATATGAGCTCCGATATTTACGCGATGGTTCTCAACTGGAACGGCGCGGATGATACCATCCGCTGCCTGGAATCCCTCAACCGGATCGATCGAGAGGACTTGCGGCGGGTGGTCGTGGACAATGGTTCGAGCGACGACAGCGTCGCCAGGATTCAGCGCGCCTTTCCGGATGTCGAACTTATGACAACCGGAAGCAACCTCGGTTACGCCGGCGGCAACAACTACGGGTTGCGTCGCCTTCTGGAAAGAAAGCCCGAATTCATCTGTCTGCTGAACAACGACATCGTGGTCGAGCCCGGGTTTCTCGATTCCCTTCTCGCCTGCGCCCGGCGCGACGCCCGGGCGGGCATCATCGGGCCCCAGGTCCTCTTTCTCGACCGGCCCGATGTCGTCTGGAGCCAGAAGATCAGCGTGGATCCGCTGACCGGGAGGATCGTAAGCCGCGAGCACGGGCGGTCGGCCGACGATAAGGCAAAGCCGAAAACGGCCGGCGCCGTTTCGGGAGCGGTGATGCTGATCCGGAGAGAAACCCTGGAGTCCGTCGGTCTCTTCGACGAACGCTACGCCTTCTATCACGAAGACGTCGATCTCTGCCTGCGGGCAAAAAGAGCGGGTTGGAAGACTATGGTCGTCCCCGAAGCCGTTGTCCGGCACCGGGTTGGCGGGGCTATGAACGTATCCGGCGGCGCCGACGACATCTATTACCTCGTCCGCAACCACCTGTTGGTAATCAACAGCGCTTTTCCCATCCCCTTTTTATTCCGTCTCCCCCGAAATCTCCTGATCGTTTCTTACAACCTGCTCTTTCTTCTCTTCACCACTCGAAAGGGAAACGCGGCGGCGTTGAGAGCCTGGGCAGAGGGGATCCGGGACTACCTGAGAAGACGCTGGGGGATGAGAAGAAGGCCGGCCGACCGCCCCGAAGATCTATACTAAATTTTGTTTACTATTGAGGTTCTCTTCCATTTAGTGTGGGTAGAGATAATAAATGTCATTGCGAGGCCGGAGGCCGAAGCAATCTCGCCATATCCATCTCAATGCAAATATTATACATACAATTCCTTGATTAATCCGAGAGATTGCTTCGTCGCTTATTGCCCCGAATTCTTCGGGGCAAACGCTCCTCGCAATGACCAGTAATAGATGTATTTAACCCACACAATCTGGAAGAGACCCACTATTGATAAAAACAGCCCGGATTATGAATAATCCAGGCTGGTGGTTGAGAAAGCTTCACCAGGGAGTA
>PUNC01000102.1 GCA_003551625.1 PVC group bacterium
AAACGGCATATACCTCTCCAGCTCGTAGCGGGAGACGTGGACCCGGTAGTCGTCCCACTCGATCTCCTTGTTCTGGACGAATTTTTCGAACATATGATCGCCCAGGACCGACTTGATCAGGGCGCTCTTGCGGACCGCCTGGATGGCCGCGTAAAGGTTGCCCGGAAGCTCCTTGATCCCCCGGGCGGACTTCTCTTCGGCGGTCATCTGGAAGATGTTCTCTTCGATGGCGGGGGGCAGCTCGTATTCCTTGTTGATCCCTTCCATCCCCGCCGCCAGCAGGACCGCGAAGGCGAGATAGGGGTTGCAGGCGGGATCGGGGGCCCGGAACTCGGAGCGGGTGGCCCCTTCCCGTCCCGACTGGTACATCGGGACCCGGAGCATCGTGGAGCGGTTGCGGCGGGCCCAGGAGTTGTAGACCGGAGCCTCGTAACCCGGCACCAGTCTCTTGTAGGAGTTGACCCACTGGTTGGTGATGGCGATGATCTCGTCGGCGTGGGCCATTATCCCCGCGATGAACCGCTTGGCCAGCGGCGAAAGGTGATACTTGTCTTCGGCGTCGAAGAACGCGTTGCGGCCGTCCTTGAGCAACGACTGGTGGACGTGCATCCCGCTGCCGTTCTCGTTGGGAATCGGCTTGGGCATAAAGGTGGCGTAAACCCCGTTGCGGCGGGCGATCTCCTTGGTCACGAAACGCAGGGTCATCACGTTGTCGGCCATCGCCAGGGCGGGACCGTGGCGCAGGTCGATCTCGTGCTGGCTGGGCGCCACCTCGTGGTGGGTGCACTCAACCCGCATCCCCATCGCCTTGAGCATCCGGGCGGTCTCGCGCCGGATCTCGGTGCCGAGGTCGGGAGGGGTGAGGTCGAAGTAACCGCCCCGGTCGAGCAGTTCGGGGGAGGAATCGCTCTTGAAATAAAAGAACTCCATTTCCGGCCCCACGCTCATCGTGAAACCCTTCTCCTCGGCCTTCTGCAACTCCTTCCTGAGTATATACCTGGAATCGGCGGGCAACGGGCTGCCGAACGGATCCTGGATGTCGCAGATCAGACGCGCTACCGGGCTGTTCTCCGAGGTCCAGGGAAGAATGGCGAAGGTGTCCGGGTCGGGCATCGCGATCACGTCGCTCTCCTCGACCCGGGCAAACCCCTCCACCGAGGAACCGTCGAAACCGACCCCATCCTCCAGCGCTCCTTCCAGTTCCGAATCCGAAATCTCCATACTTTTCAGACGTCCCAGGATGTCGGTGAACCAGATCTGGATGTGCCTGATCTTCCTCTCCCCGACGATCTTAAGGATCTCTTCGTGTTTATCTTTCATTGCCGCCTCCTTGCGGTTGGTTCCGGTTAATCTTTAACCCCGCCAGCCGCGTCGCGGTCCGGGGATCACCCAATTTATTTAGCATCAACCGTGCCAATCGCTGATTTATTTATATGTCTTTCTCCTCCAGACGCTTGCTTTTAAAGCCTATGATCGGCGACGACTAATAATTCATACATTTATGTATTATCTGAACTGATTTCCTACATATATGTAGTGCATTATCAGGGTCACACCCCAAATAACAAGTTGAAAAGCAAGCACAGTTTTAATATCTTAATAATATGGTTAGGCCTCTGAGAATCGAGTATCCCAATGCCTGGTACCATGTCACCTCGCGGGGCGTGCTGGGATTGGAAATTTTTCGAGACGACAAAGATCGAAAGCGCTTTCTCGATATCTTGAAAGAAAGTGTGGAGATCTTTCAGGTGGAAGTGCATTGCTATGTTTTGATGAGCAATCACTTCCATTTTTTATTGAAAACCCGGGAGGCAAATCTCGGCCGTTTCATGCAGCGCTTCAATACCGCCTACACCACCTACTTCAACCTTCGACATCAACGCGCCGGCCATCTTTACCAGGGGCGTTACAAAGCGATTTTGGTACAAGCGGATGAATATTTATTGGAGCTGAGCCGGTATATTCATCTCAACCCGGTTCGAATAGAAAAGTATCGAGATCTATCGCGGGATGAAAAAAGGATGTTGCTTAAGGGATATCGCTGTAGTAGTTTGCCCGGCTATTTCAAAACCAGCGGGAGAAATGATAATGATCTCGTGAGTTACGGCATGGTATTGAGCCGCTTTGGTGGGGATACGATAAAGGGAAGAGCGGGGTATCGGAATTTTGTTTTAAAGGGCCTGGCAAGTGAAACAGAAAACCCCTTAAACGAGGTTAAGGGCGGATCGTTATTAGGCACAGACAGCTTTATTGCCCTGGTTAAGAAGAAATATATTTCAGAAACCGATTTTCAAGCTCGGGCGTATTCTCACTTAAAATCAATCAGAAGGCCCGTACCGATCAGCAGGATCGCCGCGGCGGTAGCCAAAGAGTACGGGGTTGACGCAGAGGAGATAATCAAAAAAAGACCGGCGTGCGGGGAAGCTCGCCTGGTGCTGCTGGGAATAAGCCATCGCCTCAATCTAAGAAAGCGGAGTATGCGGGATATGGGGACCGAATTGGGATCGATCACGGGGGAGCAAATCAGTCACGCTTACAAGGTGATGCAGAAAAGACTTCAAGAAGACAAAAGATTTCAAAGCAGGGTGAAGAACATAATCAGCCGCCTGAACTTGTTATTTGGGGTGTGACCCTGAGATTATCTCACCCCCGGAAGCGGGCGATGGTCAGCGAGTTGAGGACGACCGAGACCGAGCTGAAGGCCATCGCCGCCCCGGCGATCATCGGGTTGAGAAGGAAACCGTAGGGCAGGTAAAGCACGCCGGCCGCGATCGGAATGGCGGCGGCGTTGTAGAAGAAAGCCCAGAAAAGGTTCTGTTTGATCTTGCGGAAGGCCCAGCGGGTGAGCCGGAGGGCCGCGGCGACGTCGGCGATCTCGTCCCGGACCAGGACGATGTCCCCGGACTCGATCGCCACCCCGGTCCCGCTTCCCAGGGCGATTCCCAGATCGGCCCGGGCCAGAGCGGGCGCGTCATTGATGCCGTCGCCCACCATCGCCACCTTCCGGCCCCGGCCCCGGAGGCCGGCGACCGCCTCGGCCTTACCGTCCGGCCTGACCCCGGCCAGTTGGTTTTCGATCCCCACCCCGCGGGCCACCGCCTCCGCGGTCCGGGGGTTGTCGCCGGTTATCATCCATACCTCCATCCCCATTCTCTTCAAATCCTCCACCGCCCGGCGGGCGCCCGGCCGGGGAGAGTCCGCCGCCGCCAGCACCCCCTCCAGTCTCCCGCCCCGGGCCAGAAGCAAAACGCTCCCGCCCTCCCCTTCCAGGCGCGAGATCGTCTCCGCGGCGGAGGCGATCTCCACGCCCCGCTCCTTCATCAGGGCGGCGCTTCCCAGAAGGCAGGGCTCGCCCCCGATCTCGGCCTCAACCCCCCCGCCGGGGATGGCCTGGAAATTTTCGGCCGCCGGCGCGGTCACTCCGGCCGACGCGGCCTTCTTCATCACCGCCGAAGCCAGGGGGTGTTCCGAGTTCTTCTCCAGGGCGGCGGCCGCGGCCAGGACCGTCCCGGCGTCCCCGCCCGACAACGGAACGATCTCGGTGACCTCCGGACGGCCCCGGGTCAGCGTCCCGGTCTTGTCCAGCGCCACGACCGCGATCTCCGCCGCCGTCTGGAGCGCGGCCGCGTTCTTGACCAAAATTCCCTTTCTCGCTCCCAGGCCGGTGGCGGCCATCACCGCCGTCGGGGTGGCCAGCCCGAGAGCGCAGGGGCAGGCGATGATCAGGACCGTGATCGCCACCCGGAGGGCGAAGGGGAGGGGCTGCCCGCTTGCCAGCCAGAAAACAAAGGCGGCCGCGGCCACCGCCGCCACGGCCGGGACGAAGCGGGCCGCCACCCGGTCGGCAAGCACCTCGATCGGGGCCTTGCTCGCCTGGGCCTCCTCCACCAGCCGGATGATCCGTCCGAGGACGGACTCTTCCCCCACGCGTTCGGCGCGGAAGGTGATCGCGCCCAGCTGGTTGACGGTGGCGCCGATGACCTCGTCGCCCGGCTCCTTGGCCACCGGGATGCTCTCGCCGCTGATCATCGATTCGTCCACGCTGCTGCGGCCGGAGACCACCACCCCGTCGGCCGGAATCTTCTGGCCGGCCCGAACCAGCACCAGGTCGCCGGGGACGACTTCGGCGGCGGGGATCGTCTGCTCCCGCCCGTCGCGAATGACGGCCGCCCGGGGCGGAGCGAGGCTGATCAGTTCCCGGACCGCGCTCGAGGCCCGCCCCCGGGCGACGGCTTCGAGCCATTTGCCCAGGAGAATGAAGGTGATCAGGAAACCGGCCACCTCGTAGTAGAGTTCTCCCGTTCCCGGGGGGACCCGGCCGAGCCATTCCGGCAGCGAAACGGCCAGGCTGTAAAGGTAGGCCGCTCCGGTCCCCATCGCCACCAGGGTATCCATCGTGGGGGCCCTTCCCCGCAACAGGGGAAGCAACCCCCGGCGGTAAAACCCGAAACCCGCGATCACGATCGGGGTGGTAAGCAAGAGCTGGACCAGGGCGTCGTGGCGGGAAATGAAATCCGGGAGGGGGACTCCCATATGGGGTCCCATCGCCGCCGCGAGCAGCGGCAGGGCGAAAACAAGCGAAAAGAGAAAGCGCCGGCGGTAATCGGCGACCTCGCGCAAGCGGGCCTCTTCCTCCCCTCCCGCCTCCGGAACGTAGTAGCCGGCCGCCGCGACCGCTTTTTTCAGCTCCGCTACCGGGACCTTCCCCGCCCCGACTTCCACCCGGGCCCGGCGGGCCGCGAAATTGACCCGGGCCGATTTCACCCCCGGAACCGCCCGGAGACTCTTCTCCACCGCGGCCGCGCAGGCGGCGCAGTTCATTCCTCCCAGCGGCAGCACTATCGTATTGTCGTCTCTTCTCTTCATCTCACCGCTCTTCTTATTCGGCTTGCTTTTCATTCGACGGAAATGATAAAAGATTGACAGACGGGGGATCGAGCCCCGGCGGCTCAACCCTGATCCGTCCGCGGTCACCCCGGCGGACCCATCTTAGTGATGAAAAAAGCCGAAAATCGCTCCCGGAAGAGTCCGGCCCGGCCCGGCGGGATCTCCCTGCCGCTTCCCCCCGATTACCGCCTGGGAATAATCGACCGGGACGCCACCATCATTTCCAGCTGGGAGATCGCCTACGGCTGTTACCTGAAAGCCTTCGAGCGGGTGATAAGCCGCCGCTATCCCGGCCGGGCGCCCCTGGGCTTCCGGAATTACACTCTTCAGTATAACCACTTTCGGCGCGAGGAGGTATATCTTAACAACTACCCGCTCCTGAAGGAGGCCGACCTGAAGGAGATCGGGAGTGTAAGCTGGAACTTCTACCTGGAGAACTGCGGCGCGAAGGAATTCAACCGGTTGATACCGGGAATGGACCGGCTGCTGCACGGTCTGAAGGAGCAGGGCCGGAAAATCGCGATCCTGACGATGAGCTACGAGGAAGGCAAGTGGCTCAAGCGCCACGGCATCCCGGTCGACGCTTATTACAGCGTGATAAAGATGCGGGAGCGCG
>PUNC01000108.1 GCA_003551625.1 PVC group bacterium
CCCCCGCAGGGGGCGACACTTCCAAGCCCTCGCAGAGGGCGATACTTCTTTAGCCCCGGGCGTCAGCCCGGGGTTAGCAGCGTCTCTAAAATCTTCCCCCAGCCCCCGCAGGGGGCGACACTTCCAAGCCCTCACAGAGGGCGATACTTCTTTAGCCCCAGTCGTTAGCCCGGGGTTAACAGCGTCTCTAAAATCTTCCCTCAGCCCCCGCAGGGGGCGACACCCTTCAAAAAAACCGTAATCAGTCCCGATTTTACATTCGCGTGGATTCGCGTGATTCGTAGTTTTAATTAGATTGTGGTTGGCTGTTTTTTAGATACGCGCAGACCGCGATCAGGGACAGGGCGCCGAAACCGGCCAGAAGCAGGCCGTATCTCACCGCCGCCGGGCGAAAAGCCCACTCCACCCGGCTCCGTCCTTCACCGGTCAGAACGACGCCTCTCTGCAGGTAGTTTACCCGCAGCGGCCGGGCGGGAACGCCGTTAATACTCACCCGCCAGCCGGGATGAAAGACGTCGGTGGTCACCAGCAGCGCCGGCCTGCCGACCTCGATCTCGATTACCATCCGCGTGGGCGAAGGCATTGAGACTTGCCGGATCCGGTTGGCCCGCTGAAGCTCTTCAAAGCGGGACGAGACGTCCGGAGCGGGAATAAATAATTCGTAATCAGTAATCAGTAATCCGTGATCCGGAACTAATTCATTCTGATCACTGATAACGGATAACGGATCACGTTTCTCAACATACGCCGCCCGGCGCAGATCTCCGGTCATCAGCTCCTCGAATGCCTCCTCCGGCGTGGAAACAACAACCGTCTCCTGGGTGAAGACCCTCGGCATCGTCCTGAAAAGCCGGTGGCCCGTCCAGCCGGGGAAACCTTCGATCGGTTCGCCCGCGGCGAGTTCCTCCGGTAAAACCGCGTTCTCCAGGACCATCCGGCCCACGCTCATATTCGGGAAAAAAGCGGAGGCGGGATTCCGGATCCGGAGAGCGTAGGGATAGCCTTCCGTGATAACGTCCACCGCGTCATACAGACGGGGGGCGAGGGGCTTGGAACAGTGGCCGAAGAGGTACTCCCCTCCCACGGTGGTGGCGACCTGATCGATGAGGCTGAAGTCGAAGACCGACCTCTCCGCCCCCGAAACCGGGGTCTCCGGCGAATGGACGGCGGCGGCCAGACGCTGGTAGCGGCTCTCGGTCGGCCGGCGGTAGCGGACCCATTCCTCGGTGTCTCCCCAGGAAAGAAAATAGATCACCGCGAAAGCGATCAGGAAAGATTCGATAAAGACCGCCGAGACCAGGAGGACGCGATTGCCGCGGCGGATCAGAACCAGCAAGGCCACTCCCGCGGCGGCAAGGACAAGATATAATATCGGCCCGGAAAGAAACCAGCCGCGGTAAAGATGCCAGGCCCGGTCGATGACCGGCCCCCCGGAGAAGAACTCCGGCTGAAACCACGCCCAGGCCGTCCCGCCCAGTGCCGCCAGGAGCAGCCCCAAAGACACCCCGGCGAGCATTCTTGACCTGGCCTCCCCCAGCCAGTGAGCCGAAACGCCCGCCAGCAGGGCCAGCCCCAGATGATGGAGGATCCGCCAGCGAGCGGCGTAGGGCAGGCCGAAGAGCGCGATCGTTCGGGAAAGCCACCGGTAGGGAGCGGAATAGCGGCCGGTGATCAGCAGCAGCGAGAATGCGAAGACGATCAGGCCGGCCCACCACCAGACACCCGTCCCGTCCGTCCGGGAAGACCGCGTCCTCCATCCGGCGAGGGCACCCGCCAGACAAAGCAAAAGCAGCCAGAAGCCGCCGGTTATATTCCCTTCGAGATAGGAGAAATCCCGGAGATATGTTACGCCGAGGTCCGCAGCGTGCCGGCCGGTCAAGGTTCCGAAAGCGTCCGGGACCAGCATCGTGAGAAGATAAGGCCACGGCAGGCTGAACATCTCCGAGGCGGCGCGATTCGTCTCCAGCAAGGGAGACTCGCGGTAGATCTCCACCGTCTCGACCATCGCGGTCCAGTAGGGCGCCGACAGCAGGATCCCGAAAAGAGCGACCAGGGCGGCGGCAAACAGTATCCGCGCGCCGTACTTGACCTTCCGGCGGAGGGCGAGAACGCCGGAAAGGACCAGGATAAACAGCCCCGCCGTCGCCAGGCTGAAGATCCCCCGGACATCGGAGCCGCAGGGGCCGATAAAGGCGAAGGCCGCCGCTCCCGCGATCAGCGGCCCGGGAGAAGGCCGGCGGGCGAAGGAGACCGTCCCCCAGATCAGAAACGGCAGCCAGGCGGTGGCGTAGGCGGTGGAAGGGTCGAGAATGTTATAGGACATCGCCGCCCCCAGCGAATAGACCGCGGCCAGGACCGCGGCCGCCTCCGGGCGAAGCTTCATCGCCCCCCGCCCGAGCAGGAAGGCCCCCAGAGCGCAGGCCAGCCAGTGGAGAAGCAGGGGAATCTTGACCAGAACCGCGTAGGCCCCATCCACGTTCCCGGAGGGCGTCAACAGGTAAAGCGGATAAAGCGGCCAGTACCAGATGGTGGTGTTGGGAATGAAATTGATCCTGCCCCCGGCGAAGGTCTGGTTGTCCCAAAGCGGCAACGAACCGGATTGGACCGAGCGGGCGTTGAAGAGCAGCCGCGAAAAGGTCTCGTAGTAATCGTCGAGAAAGATCCCCCGCCAACCCGCGAGCATCGGGAGCAGCAGGACGATCACGCCCAGGCAGAGGCCGATCACCCATAACTTGTCAGTCGAGAAACGCATAGCGGATTCGAGATTACGGATTATGGATTCCAGTAGCGCTCCGCACCCTTATAAAGACCGTAAGCAGTGAGCAGTGAGCAGTAAACAGTCCCGACTTAAGACTGTCGGGATCTCCGCTTCGCTACGATGATCCGGGAAAGGCCCAGTCCCTCGGCCCCTTATTCTCGCGCGGAGACGCTGAGACGCGGGGAAATCAATTTTTTTCCTAATATTCTACAGCCTAAGCCCCTACAGCCTGATCTCCAGCTCACACTACGCCACAAAGAGCGCAAAGAATAAACCTGAAAAATTTTATATTTGATTTAATTTCATTCTTCTTCCCCGGGCTTTCGCCCGGGGCTATTCCCGTGCCGCCCCCTGCGGGGGCTTAAACCACGGCTGAAGCCGTGGACTACGAACAGAGCTGAAATACGTCCGGGGCTAACCTTGTGTCATCCCCTGCGGGGATTCTCTTTTTAGCCTCCGCAGGAGGCGATACTTTTGTAGCCCCGGGCGCAAGCCCGGGGTTAACAGCGTCTATACAATCTTCCCCCAGCCCCCGCAGGGGGCGACACAATGCTTGTTCTCCCAGCGCCTCCGCGTCCCTGCGCGAGATATTTTTTGCCCGGTTCGTCAGCCGTTACCTAACAAACTAAAAGACTAAACCCCTAACAAGCTTATATCCGCCAGTTCCGGAGCAGGCCGGCCAGGGCGGGGGGGTGGAAGCGGAGGAGGTCGTTGATCAGGTTGCAGCCGAGGTCGAGGCAGGCCCGGCAATCGACCGGCCGGAGATTCTTCCAGGCCCTCTCGATATCGCCGTCGAGGCAGTTGCCCAGCGGAGTCGTGTAGAAGAGCTTGGTGCAGGGGAAGATGTCCCCGCGGTTGTCGATGGCGATCAGGTAGCGGCCCGATTGGCAGGGAATCGGGCGGAAACCCTTCAGGTCCTTCTCTTCGGCGATCAGGTGACGGCCGAAACCGTAAGGCCAATCCAGGACGTAGCGAAGAATGTATTTCGGGTAGGGAAGCGTCCGGCGGGGATTGCGGATGAGGTCTTTCAAGAACGCGGCGATCTCCTTGTCGGCGGCCTCGGCCGCCTCCACCCGGACGCCCTCGATCCGGTCCTGGGGGCGCAGAAAGTTGATGCCGATGAAACACCCCCACTCCCGGGCCACGGCGTCCACGTGCTCGAAGGCCCGCAGCGGATCCCGGGTCAGGGTGAACTGGATCTGGACCCTGATCCCCCGCTCCCGCCCCGCCCGGATCGCCGCCAGCGCCTGGTCGTAGGTCCCCTTTCCCCGGTAATGGTCGTGAATCTCCGGGGGGCCGTCGAGGCTAATCGAGAACATATCGGCGTTCTTTATCTCCTCGATCCGTTCCGGGACCAGCAGTCCGTTGGTATTGAGCGAGGAACGGATCCCCCTCTGGCGAATGCGGTCGATGACCGTTCCGATGTCCTTGCGCAGCATCGGCTCGCCCCCGGCCAGCATAATGAAGCCGGTCCCCAGCCTTCCCAGGCCGTCGATCACCTTGAGCAGCGGTTCAAGCGGGAAGTCCGGCCGGCGGCGGGAACCGAATTCGGCGTAGCAGTAGCGGCAGGAGAGGTTGCAGCGCTCGGTGGTCATCAACTGGACGAAGAAGGGACAGCGCCGGCCGGCAAGCCTCCGGGCGAGAAAGGCCGTCAGACGGGCCGCTTCCTGGCGCTTGCTTCTCACTTCAGCTCTTTCAGCGCCTTGCGGGCGTAGTGCCACAGAGTTCCGGGCTTCATTCCCATCACCAGGTTGCGGTCCAGATAGGAAAGAATGTAGCAGGCCTCGCAGCCCTCCCGGCTCACCCCCTCCAGGGCGGCCTTCAGGCCGTCGGTGCGGATGTTGAAGCGGGGCTTGCCCCAGAAGTTGCAGCAGGGGTAAACGCTGCCGTCGGAGTCGATGAAGAGGACATAGTCGGCGTGGTAGCACTTGGGATAGCGGAATCCGGCCGGGACCTCCTCGGGCCGGGCCATCCGCTTCTGGTAGGAAAACGGCCAGTCCAGGGCGATCCGGTGGGATTTCTCCGAAAACTGCAGGGGAAATCCTTCGTCCTGGAGCCGGATGATCTGGCGGATAAAATCCCGCACCTGGTCGTCGCTGACGTCGAGGTGGTGGGTGGGGCCCCCTTCGCGGAGGGGTTCATACTCGAAGGAAAGCGAAAAGTTGAGCAGCGACCCGGTGCGCCGGGCCAGTTCGGCCAGGAACTGGAGGTCTTCCGGCTCGGTCTCGGCGGTCAGGACGGCGTTGATCCGGGTGGGAATGCCCGCGCCGCTGGTCAGTTCGATCGCCCTCACGATGCGGTCGAAGGTCCCCTTCCCCCGGTTGCGGTCGTTGATCTCCCGGCGGCCGTCGAGGCTGACGCAGATCGAGTCGAGCTTTTTGACCACGTCGAACTTCTTCTCCACCAGCAGGCCGTTGGTGATCATATCGCAGATCATCGCCCGCCGGTTGACCCGATCGACCAGCTCCCCGATATCGTCGCGGAGCAGGGGCTCCCCGCCCTGGAGCTGCAAAAGGAAGGTTCCGGCCCGGCCCAGGTCATCGATCAACTGAAGAAGCTCCTCGGTGGTGAACTCGCGCCACCCGTCGCGGTTGCAGTAATCGCCGTAGCAGTAGTAACACTTGAGGTTGCAGCGGTTGGTGACGGCCAGGTAGATGTTGAGGGGGCGGCGGGCGTAGCGGAGATGCGCGGTGAAGAGACCGGTCAGCATTTTTAAGCGCTTGCGCGCCAGGAGCAGTTTCATATCGGATGATTTAATTTATAGGCTTCCCAGCTTGAGATTCTTCGGCCCCGATGATTATCGGGGCCTCAGAATGACAAGAAAAAAGCAGAATATTTCCGCCGGAAATATTCTATATAAAGTTGACGTGGTCGGGCGGGGGGCCGACGGGATCGGAGAGCGTCGCCTCGCCGTGCTTCAGATCCCAGAGGAACTCGTTGATCTTGTGCTGAAGGCAGAGGCAGGCGCAATCGGTGCGGGCGTCGAACTCTTCCGAGGCGATGAAGTCCATCACCTCCCAGTAACGGTCGCTCTTCCAGAGGTCTTTGAAGGAAGTGTCGATGATGTTGCCGATATGGAACTTTTCCCGGTAGCGGCTGTTGAAGAGCATCCCGCAGGGCGCGACCAGGCCGGAGCCGGAGAACTGGGGCATAAACGGCGCGCCGTAGCAGCGCGAGTATTTCCTTTCCCCCCCGCTCAAGATTTTCGACCACTTGGCCTTGACCAGGTAATCCGGGGTGGAGTAAGTCTCGGCCTCCTTGAGGGTCTCCACCAACTCGTAATACTTGGTGTAATCCACCCCCAGGGTGTGAAGCTCGTCGTCGCTGCAGTGCTTGATCACGGTATAGTCCACCCCCAGCTCCTTGCCGAGTTTTGCCAGGGGGATGATCTGGTCGCGGTATTCGGGAAGGAGAACCATCTGCAGGCCGAGCGTCACGGGAAGGTTCTTCTCCCGCTTGATCCGGACGCATTCCCGGATTATCCCCAGAACCCGGTCGAAGGCCTCGGGCTTGCAGCCCATCACCTTGGCGTAGGCGTCCCGCTCTCCGGCCGAGATATTGAACCGCAAATACGTGAGCGCCGGAAGAATCTCCTCGAGCCGATCGATCTTCATCAGGAATCCGTTGGTCCCCAGGGCCATATCCATCCCGTTGGCTTTTCCCCGCACGATCGCGTCGTCGAGATGCGGCGAGCAGGTGGACTCCCCGTCGGAGACGAAGCTGATCGCCTTAACCCCGATCTCGGCCGCGTCGTCGAGAAACCGGAAGATAACGTCGCGGGTCATCCGCTGCTCGTCGTGGATCTGGAGCTTGCTGTAACAGTAAACGCAGTTGTAGGTGCAGCGGCGGGTCAGGGCGCAGTCGATCGTGATCGGAGCGATCCGCTCTCCCCGCAGCCAGGCCTCGACCCGGTCGCGGTGCCAGGCCAGCTTGTGGCCGTCCAATACTAATTTCTGTTCACTCATAATTTCTCTTGAGAAAAGTATTCAGAATCCAGAATCTCCTCGCTTTAAACCGGTCGTTTCTTCCTCCGAACCGCCGAGACCGTGTCCCGGGAGAGGCCGGCGGTGCCTTTCCTAAAATATACCTCATTTGCCAGGGACAGGTAATCCCGGGCCACCCTTTTTAATGACTTCCAGGAGACGGCCTTGGAGGCGCCGCCCTCCCGGGCGTCCAGCCGATAGGGGACCTCGGCGAACAAATAACCCTTCCGGGCGGCGCGCACGACGTTCTCGGTCTGAAAGAAAAAGCCGTCGGAGCGGTTGGGAGAGCCGGACAGAATGCGGCGACGGTAGAGGACCGTTCCGTTGGTGTAGCGGAAACCGACGCCGAAGCTCAAGTTGATGATCGCCCGGTAACAGGCCGAGAGCAGGTTCCTCCCCCGCGCGCGCACGTCCCGGTTAAAGACAAAGGGAACGACCATATCCACGTCCTTAAGCAGCCCGAGATAGCGCAGGATCTCGGCCGGATCGTTCTCGTCGTCGCCGGGCATCATCGCCACCGCCTCCCCCCGGGCGGCGGCGAGGCCGTCGCGGAAAGACGCCCCGATCCCCTGGGGAGAAGAGTGATGGATCATCCGCACCCGCTCCCTCTCCCCCCCCTCCCGGATCTCCTCCACGATCTCCGGGGTGCGGTCGGAGCTCCCGTCGTTGACCACCAAGACCTCACCCCTAACGCCGGCCTCGTCGAAGGCGGCCAGGCTCCGTTTCACCGCCCGGGAGATATTGGCCTCCTCGTTAAGGGCGGGCATTATGAAGGTGACGCTGACCTTGCCTTCTTTTTCTTCCATAGCCGGCTGCGGAAAGTTCCCAGGACGGTCTCCCCGATCACGTTGAAATCCCAGTTGATCATCGCCGAGGTGTTGATCAGGGAGACCAGGTAGCAGGTATGGCAGGGTTTGGTCTCCAGATGACGGAAGGCCTCGTCCAGCCCCACCTCCTTGAGATTCTTGGCGTCGAAGACCCCCTGCATACCCTGGCAGGGATAAAGACGGCCGTCCTCGTCGATCACAAGCTCGTAGTTTCCGTACTGGCACTCGATGCACTTCTTTCCCATCAGCCTCAGCGCCTCGTCCCGGCCGAGGTATTTCCGGGTATAGGGAACCGGCCAGCCGAGCGTGTAGCGGAGAATCTTGGTGGTGGAGAATATTGGGTAACCCTTCCGGATATAATCGATGAATTTTCTCTGGTAGGCGACGATGTCCTCGTCATCCGGAGCCAGATCCTCGCCATCGCAGGTTTCGTCCCCCTTGAAGAGGAAATTTATCCCCCATTCGATGTTCTTCTCCCGGATCATCTCGGCCATAAAATCGACGTCGTGTACGGTATACTTGGTGACCGTGGTGTTGATCCGGACCGGAGTCTTGTGAACCTCCTGGACGATCCTGATCGACTCCATCACCTTGTCGAAGGTCCCCTTCCCCCGGATCTTGTCGTTGCCCGCGGGTGCGCCGTCGAGCGAAAAGCAGACGTTGTCGAGCAGCGGTATCTCGGCGATCTCCGCGATTCGTTTTGGAAGCGTGCCGTTGGTAACCAGGGCGACGACGATCCCCTTGTCGTCGATGTAGCGGATGATCTTGCCCAGGTCCTTGTGCAGCAACGGCTCCCCCCCCTGGATCAGGATATAACGCGTTCCTCTCTCATACAGATCGTCGACCAGGGACTTGATCTCCTCGAACGACCATCCCGGGGAACCCCGGCTGGAATAACGGCCGAAGCAGTAGGAGCACCTGAGATTGCAGGCGCTGTTGATGACCAGGTTGACGTAGAAGGGATAGCGCTTCTTTTTGAGCGCCTTGATCGAGAGCATATAGCCCAGCGTCCGGACGCGGTTCCAGTAGCGCCGCAACTCCATCGCCTTGTGGTTATACCTGGAGTTTGTCTTCACTTCCATGGTCACTTGCTTGCTTTTAGATTAACGATTGCGGATTCCGGTTTTGCTCCACACCCTATCACCCAATTATTAGACAGGATCAACAGGATTTAGCGGATAATATTGCTCCGCACCCTCGGCCCCTTTTTTCCTCACGCAAAGACACGAAGGACGCGAAGGAAAAATCTGAAAATCTTATATTAAATTTATTTCACTTTTCATCCCCGGGCTAACGCCCAGGGCTAACCCTGTGTCGCCCCCTGCGGGGGCTTAAACCACGGCTTCCGTCTGAAGCCGGATCTACGAAAAGCCGTGGACTACGAACAGAGCTGAAATACGCCCGGGGGTAACTTTGTATCATCCCCTGCGGGGATTCTCTTGTTAGCCTCCGCAGGAGGCGATACTTTTATAGCCCCGGGCGCAAGCCCGGGGTCAGCAGCGTCTCTAAAATTTCCCCCCAGCCCCCGCAGGGGGCGACACAACGCTTGTTCTCCAGCGTCCCTGCTTGTCCGCCTCTCCTGCACAAAGTAATGGAGGGCGGGCGCGAGATGTCTTTTCAGCCCGGTTCGTCAGTCGTTACCTAATAGTCTAAAAGCCCAAACTCCTAACAACCTATTTAATTTAGCACCAAATTCGGCCCGGCGGTAACCGTTCAGTCTTCGGACAGGACCCCGAGGAGCTTCTCGGTCATCTGGCCGACGCCCAGGCCGAAGCATTCGCGAAGGTAATCCTGGCAGCCGGCGGTGGCCGCGTAAGCGTCCGGGATGCCGAACTTTACCAACCTGGCCGGAAGGTTCTTCT
The DNA here is from genome assembly GCA_003551625.1 of PVC group bacterium. Lineage (GTDB taxonomy): Bacteria > Auribacterota > Erginobacteria > Erginobacterales > PUNC01 > PUNC01. The sequence continues at coordinate 9,431 of PUNC01000108.1, forward strand.
CCAGGATCACCCCGCCCACCGCGTCGCCCAGCCCCCCGATCAGGTTGTGCTCCTCCAGCGTGGCGATCAGAGCGCACCGGCCGGCCGTCTCTTCGATCAGCTCCGCGTCGATCGGCTTGACGGTGTGCATACTGATCACCTCCGGCTGGAAGCCTTTCTTCTTCAGGGCGGCGGCCGTCTTTACCGCCTCGGGAAGCATATTCCCGGTGGCGATCAGGGCGACCCTCTCGCCCCGCTCGAGAACGATCCCGCGGCCGATGGAAAAATCGATCCCCTCCTTTTGGTGTATCACCGGTTCGCCCGACTTGCCCAGGCGGATATAGCAGGGGCCTTCCAGGGATATCGATCGCCGGACGGTCTCGGCCATCTCCCGGGGATCGCCGGGGCAGATCACGGTCATACCGGGCAGCACCCGCATCACCCCGATATCCTCGATGGCGTGATGGGTGGCCCCGGCGCTTCCGTAGGTGACCCCCTGCCCCACGCCGACCAATTTTACCGGCAGTTTCTGGTAGCAGAGGTCCACCCGGACCTGCTCGAAACACCTCATAGTGGCAAACGGCGCGATCGTGTAAACGAAGACCTGCTTGCCGGCCAGGGCCAGCCCGGCGGCGGTCCCCACCATCGCCGCCTCGGCGATCCCGATATTGTAATACCTGTCGGGGAACCGGGCGCGGAAATCCTCGAGGATGGTGAAGCCGGCGTCGCCGGTGAGAAGGTAAACATCCTCCCTCTCCTCGGCCAGCCGGGTAACCGCTTTTATGAACGCTCGTCGCATTTTGTTTGTTTTTGACAGGTTAACCCCGATTAAAGACTAACGGGGCAGGCATCCTTAACAGGATAAAAATTTGCTCCGCACCCTCTCCCCCTTGGTTCTCGCGCAGAGACGCTGAGACGCGGGGTTAAAATTGCTCCGCACCCCCGCCCGCTTTTTTCCTCACACAAACTTGTCCTGAGCGAAGTCGAAGGAGACACAAAGAACACGAAGATCTATTGGGACTTGTCTTTGTGCCTTGGCGCCTTTGTGTGAGACATTCTTATACAGTCCGGTTAGCTTTTTTCGTCGATCTCCCTGAGCCAGTCCTCCACGCGGTCGGCGGGGACGGAGAGATAATGGCTCTCGAAACGGCCCTCCATCTCGGCCACCCCCTTCCCCTTCACCGTCCGGGCGACGATCACCGAGGGGGCGCCGGGGCGGAACGGAACCCGGCCGAAGGCTTCGAGCAGGGCGGCGTGATCGTGGCCGTCAACCTCTTCCACCCCCCAGCCGAAGGCTTCCCATTTGCGGCGGAAGGTGGAAATCGGCTGGATGTTCTCCACCCGGTCGAAACCCTGGAGATTGTTGGCGTCGATTATCGCGATCAGGTTGTCCAGCCGCAAACGGTCGGCCAGGATCGCCGTCTCCCAGACGCTGCCCTCCTGGATCTCCCCGTCGCCCATCAGGACGAAGACCCGGTAGCTTTTGCCGTCGTTTTTCGCCGCCAGGGCCAGCCCGACGCCGATCGCCAGGCCGTGGCCGAGCGAACCGGAGGAGACTTCCACGCCCGGCAGGCTTTTCGCCACCGGGTGGCCGTAGAGGCATTCGCCGTCGTGAAGATAGCGCTCCAGAACGGACTCGTCGAAGAACTTCTTGGTCGCCAGCGTGGCGTAAAGAGCGCTGGCGGCGTGTCCCTTGCTCAAGATAAAACGGTCGCGGTCGGGATCTCCGGGAGAGGGAATGTTCATCACCCGGAAGAAGAGAACCGTCAGGATGTCCGCGATCGACATCGCGGAGCCGAAATGGGAACCCCGGCGGTGCATCCGCACCAGGTGCTTGCGGATCCGCCGGCTGGTTTCACGCAGTTGGTCCGTACTGTCCATTACCGAAAGAACGATAAGCGGTTCGAGACAAATGAGATTGCCGTTGCGACGTAAGCGTTGTAATCTATATCAATTAAGGACCCGAAGCAACCATAAGTTGCGGCGTCCCGTTCTGTTTGGTCGTCGACTATTCCGATGCCCGGCAAATTCGCCAAATTTGCGGTCTTTTCGCTTTTTTCGGCAATCTTTCTCGGCGCCGCCGCGCCCGCGGCGGCCCAGCGATTGCAGGAGATCGAGGAGAGGCTCCAGGACCCGCCGCCGCCGCGTTCCGGGCTTATCCGGGCCCCCTTTTCGGATATCTGGTTCCCTCCCCGCTATTTCTACCGCCCCGTTTATTATCCCCGGCACCTTGATCGCGCGCCGGCGGCAGATTTTGAGCCGGTAACCTTCGAACAGCCTTTCTCTCTTTCCGGAGGATTTCACTACCTCTACGACACGAAGGGGGACCTGGACGGGTGGAGGGGAGAGGTCTCTTTCGGCACCCCCTTCGGGAAACTTTCTTCCGACTTCACCCGTTTTCGGGAGGAACTCCCGCCCCCGGGTGGCCGCGATTACCTCAACCTCTACTACGCGGACTACCGGGTGGGCCTCTACGGGCCGGAGTTCTCGCTGGAGCTGGGCGGGGGATATACCGGTATTCGGCGGGACGAGAACTGGCACGGGGGGAATTTTGTCGTGGCGATGGAAGCCCGGCCGCTCAGACACCTTGCCGTCGATGCCGAATTCAGGACCTCGATGATCCGCGGTTCCCAGATCAGCGATTTGAAGGGAGGCGTCAGCCTGGCCTACCGTTGGGGAGCGGTCCGGCTGGGCTGGAGGTATCTCAATATGGAGTTCGGGCCCCGAATCAACGGCCCGGAGATCGGGGCCGGTTTCCGCTTTTAACAGACAGCTGTTTCGATAAGCGAAAAAGTCCCGAAGAAACGCTCTTGACTTTTCGGCCGGCCGGTTTCACTTTGATTGCCAATGAAAACAACCCGGATTACGACTAAATCGGGAATCCGTTGTCGCCGGCCAAGCTCGGCGGGGCTTTTATGAATCACCAAAGATCAAAGTTTTTCACGCCGCTCTTTTTCCTTGTTCTTCTCGCGGCCCTCTTCATCCTCTACCAGCCCGCCCTGGAAAACCCTCCCCGCAGCGATTACTGGTCGGCTTATTTCTTCTTTCACTGGGTCGATTCGACGCCGGGGGAACCCGGCATCCTCCACGTGCTGACCTACGATCCCTGGGATCACGGGACCTTTCGGCCGCTTTCTTTCCTGGTCCTGTACCTCCAGCACCACCTGTTCAAGACCGCCTTTATCTGGAGTCACCTGAGCTCGCTATTGGCCTACTTCGCCGCCGGGGTCTTGCTTTTTTACCTCGGCGGCGAACTCGGCATCGACCGGACGCTGGGGGCGATCTTCGTATTCTTATGGGCCTTCCTCTTTTCCCACTTCGACATCGTTACCTGGACCTTTCATATTTACAGCCTGCTGGCCTTCTGTTCTTTCCTGGCGGGCTTTATTCTCTTCATCCGTTACCTAAAAAGCGGAGCCGCGGCGCTCCTGGTCCCGGTGGGGTTCCTGTTTCTCTTGGGTATGCTCTCATATGAAATCTTCGCCGCCTGGCCTCTCGGCGTCGTTTTCCTGTTTTTCAGCTCCCGGCTGGTCCGGAACCGGAAAGACGGTCTCCGCCCGTGGGGAACCGCGGCGACGCTGGCCGCGGTTTACGTTCTCTACTTCGCCGCCTGGCTGGCCTCGCTGGAGATCGGAAGATTCGACGTGGGTCCGGGTTCGTTGCGGACCGGTATCAACCTGGAAAAGATGGGTTTGAGCGCCCTGGCGGTATTCTTCAACACGCTTTACACCGGCATCGCGGTCAACGCCGCGCCGGTGTTCGCCCTCCCGGCGCTGGTCAGGGACAATATCAATCTTGGGGGGTTGCTCGCGGATTGGCATCGGGCCGGTGTTCTCAACCGGGTGGTCGTGATCTCCGGGACGGCCGGAATCCTGCTTTTCGCGACGGCGGGCTGGTTTCTGACCAGGAAAAGAAAACCGCGCTGCGTTCATCTACTCGCCTTCTTCCTTTTCCTTCTTTTCACCAACTTCTTCACCATCACCCTGGCCCGTCTTACCACCAATCCCCTGATCTACACCTTCATCCAGTTCCGTTACCAGTATATTCCCAACGCGCTGGTGATGATGATGGCGGCGGCGGCGTTGAGCGAGCTGCTCCGGCCCCGCCGGCGGGAGAAGATTCTGATCGGGGCGGCCCTGCTGCCGGTCCTGATCTCGAATTTCTTTCTGACCCGGACCTATGTGTCGATCTTAAACCAGCACCTGCGGCCCCTGAAAATAATGCTTGGAAACATCCGGGAGAAGATGGACGAAGACGCCGTCAACAACCGGGCCCCGCTTTACATCGAGGACGGGGTGGCCGAGACCCTTCCCGACCTGTGCTGGAACCGGGATATGGCCCGATTTATGCGGGGAACCTATCAATGGTTCTTCCCCCGGGAGAAGCTCGGAGCCTTCACCTTCAACCGGGAGACCGCGGCCTGGATAATTCGCAAGGAAGATCCCACCACAATTGAGCGCCGGGCGGCGCGGGAAAGGACCAACAGATGAAGACGCTCGTAACCGGAGGAGCCGGTTTCATCGGCAGCCACCTGGTCGAGGCCCTGGTCGGGCGGGGCGACCGGGTGGTCGTAATCGACAACCTTTCGACCGGGCGGATGGAGAACCTCTCCTTCCTGGAGAAGAAGTCGCCGGTCGAATTTCACCGGGCGGACATATCCGACCCGGAGGCGATCGCAGATTGTTTCCAAGGCGTGGAGACCGTCTTCCACATCGCCGCCCTGGCCGACATCGTGCCCTCAATTCAAAGACCCCAGGACTACCATCGCGCCAACGTTGACGGCACCGTCAACGTCTTGGAGGCGGCGCGGGCGAACGGGGTGAAAAAGTTCATCTACGCCGCTTCCTCCTCCTGCTACGGCATTCCGGACGTTTATCCCACCCCCGAGTCCGCCCCCGCCCGCCCGCAGTATCCCTACGCCCTGACCAAATACGTGGGGGAACAATACGTGATGCACTGGAGCCGGGTTTACGGGCTGCCGGCGGTCAGCCTCCGTTTCTTCAATGTTTACGGTCCCCGCTCCCGAACCTCCGGGACCTACGGGGCGGTCTTCGGCGTCTTCCTGGCGCAGAAACTGGCGGGAAAACCTTTCACCGTGGTCGGCGACGGAACCCAGAAGCGCGATTTCGTCTTCGTCGCCGATGTCGTCCGCGCCTGCCTGGCGGCCGCGGAGAAGGACGGCGGGGGGGGTATCTTCAATGTCGGCGGCGGCAACCCTTCCAGCGTCAACAAACTGGTTGAACTGCTGGGAGGCGATGTGGTATTCATTCCCAAGCGTCCCGGGGAGCCCGACCTCACCTATGCCGATATCTCGGCCATTAAGACAGCGTTGGGCTGGAAACCGGAGGTGGGTTTCGAGCAAGGGGTGGGAATAATGCTCGAAAACATCGACTACTGGAGGAACGCCCCCGTCTGGGATCCCGACTCGATCGCCGGAGCGACCAAGGAATGGTTCGAGCACCTGGGGAAAAAGCAGTGATCCGTAATCCGTATTCCGTGATCAATTAAACTACGAACTACACTGTTAGGGTTTTAATCACATTACATCACATCCGATCGTCTGTTAAAAAATGAAAAAAACATCGCCCACCGACAAGATCAAGACCCTGGACGAACTGGAAAAGATCGTCCGGGACCTGAAGAAGCGCGGGAAGAAGGTGGTGCTCTGCCACGGGGTCTTCGACCTTCTTCACCCCGGCCACATCAAGCATTTCGAGGCCGCCCGGCGGGAAGGGGACGCGCTGGTCGTCACCCTGACCGAGGACCGCTACGTCGGCAAGGGGCCGGGGCGGCCGGTATTCAACCAGCGGCTCCGCGCCGAGACCATCGCCAATATCGGCAGCGTCGATTACGTCGCCGTCAACCGCTGGCCGACGGCGGTGGAACTGATAAGAAAGATCAAGCCGGATATCTACGCCAAGGGAAGCGACTATTCCGACCGCGACCAGGATCTGACCGGCGAGATTTACCGGGAGGAAGAGGCGGTCAAAGCCGGCGGCGGAAAGCTGCATTTCACAGACGAGATCGCCTTCAGCTCCACCCAGCTGCTGAACATTCACTTCAACGTCTATCACCGCGAGGCCGAGGAATTCCTGAGCGGCTTTCGCCGCAAGTATGACTCCGACACCGTGATCTCCCGGATCAAGAAACTCCGCCCGCTTAAGGTCCTGGTGGTGGGCGACACCATCATCGACGAATACCACTACTGCCAGCCGATGGGTAAGGCCTGGAAGGAGACGGTGATCGCCACCCGCTACCTTAACCGGGAATCGTTCGCCGGCGGGGTTCTGGCCACCGCCAACCACGTGGCCGGCTTCTGCGACGAGGTCCACCTGCTCACCTGCCTGGGAACCCAGAACAGCCAGGAAAAGTTCATCCGGAGCCGTCTGAAAAAGAATATAAAGCCGACCTTCCTCTACCGCGACGATGCCCCCACCGTGACCAAGCGGCGTTACGTGGATTCGGCTTTCCTTTCCAAGATTTTCGAAGTCTGCTTCTTGAACCCCCAGAACCCCCCGCCGGAAGTCACCCGGAAGGCCGCCGCCTGGCTGAAGCGGGCCTGCCCGAAATACGACCTGGTGATCGCTTCCGACTTCGGCAACGGTTTCATCGGGCCGGAACTCGTCTCGGTGCTCTGCGACCGCTCCCGGTTCCTGTCGGTCAACACCCAGACCAACAGCGCCAACGCCGGCTTCAACCTGATCACGAAATACCCCCGGGGCGACTACGTCTGCGTGGACGAGCCGGAGATCCGCCTGGCCGCCTGCGACAAGTTCGGCCCGCTGGAGGAATTGGCCCGCGAGGTGGCGCGCAAGCTTCGCCGCCGACGGCTGACCGTGACCCGGGGCCATAACGGATCGTTGGGCTACACGCCCCGGGGAGGTTTTGTATCGGCGCCGGTGCTCTCCCGAGAGGTGGTCGACCGGATCGGGGCGGGAGACGCCTACCTCGCCGTCACCTCGGCCTGCGTGGCCGCCGGTTTCCCGATGGACCTGGTGGGTTTTATCGGAAACGCCGTCGGGGCGCTGGCGGTCAAGATCGTCTGCAACCGCGAATCGGTCGAGCCGGTTCCGCTCTTCAAGTTTATCACCGCGCTTTTAAAATGACCCCCTGATCGGGGCTCATTTTGAAAGAAGTCAAGATATCCCCCCGGAGAGCTTCCTTTTCAACCGCTTCAATACTTTGAGATCCGCCTGGTCGCGATCACGTCCGGCGGTTTTTTATTTGTTCCCTTCCGAATGAGGAGATTCTTCAGTCGCCCTGCTCCTTCAGGATGACGAACCGCTCCGGCGGAAATGCTCGCAGGGCATTGAATATTCAACCCACCGGTGTTAAATTTAATTTTCGCATTTGTTTTGACTTTCGCCGGCTTTCCGATAGAATCCCGCCTTTTGTCACCTTCTTGATTACTCCAAACGGAAGAAGATTGCGATTGAACCGGGAGTAATGAATCGTGAACGGGAACGAGCGGCGGGGAGATAGAGCGCTAACCCAAGTTCCGCAGTTTCGAACTAATTTTACCTATTTTACGGCACGAAGCCAAGGTCGTCCCGTCGAAGGAAGCTATTCAAGAAGTCGTAAAGGGCATGTAGTGGCGAACACTCTATTGTCAGTAGCGTCGGGAAGACCGACACTATTGGCATGTATTTGAGGAAATCACAGAAGAAGATCCGTGGGGAGGTATACGAGTATTGGGCGCTGGTGGAGAGCATACGCACTGCGCGCGGGCCGCGACAGCGCACTGTTGCAACTTTGGGAAAGGTGCCGGGGCTTGATCGCGAAGAACGTGTGGGTTGGGAGGAAATTGCGCGTATTCTCGACGGCCGACCGCGAGAGCCCGGCAGTTTGTTTGATTCTGAACCGGAGCCGCCGGAGTGGGCGTGCGTGGACTTGAAGCGGGTGCGAGCGGAACGGGTACGCGAGTTTGGGACTGTATATCTTGGCCTGGCACTTTGGCGACGATTGAGATTGGACGGCATTCTGCGTCAGCTTCAGCCGCCGGGACGCGAAGAGATCGGCTGGGACAGCATGGCGTGTATCCTGGCTTTATCCCGGTTCTGCAGCCCGAGTTCGGAACTGGCGATCGCGGAACGATGGTACGGGTCGACTGCGTTGGAGGACCTTATCGGCGTCTCGTTGGAAAAGGTAAATGATGATCGTTTATACCGCGCATTGGACAAGCTGCTGCCCCACAAGGATCAGCTTTGTGTCCATCTTCAGGAAAGATACGCGCAGTGGTTCGGGACGCGGTTTGATTTTTTGTTTTACGACGTAACCAGCACCTATTTTGAGGGCATGTGCGCGGGTAACATTCAAGCCCGCCGGGGTTACAGTCGCGATCAGCGTCCGGATTGCGTTCAAGTATGTATCGGCCTGGTGGTAACCCGGGAAGGGCTGCCTGTAGCCTATGAGGTGTTTGACGGCAACCGTCTGGATGTCACCACCCTGGAAGAGATGGTGGAGTCCATGGAAAGGAAGTACGGGAAGGCCCAACGGATATGGGTTGTGGACCGTGGTGTGGTAAGCGAAGCCAACCTGGAGTTCTTACGTGAGAGAGGAGCAAAATATATTGTAGGAACGCCACGGAGTATGCTGAAGGCTTTCGAACACGAACTATGCGAGAAGGAATGGACCAAGGTCGAGCCGGGCGTGGAGGTGAAGCTGGTCCGGCACCCCGAATACGGCGAGGAACGGTTCGTCTTATGCCGGAGCCAGGGACGTCGGGAAAAAGAACGGCAGATGCTCAAGCGTCAAAAAGAACGCTTGCGGGAAAAACTGGAGCAGATCGGCGCGGGGATTCGGGCCGGGCGTTTGAACGACGTCGCCCAGGCCGCGAGAAAAATCGGGCGCTGGATGGGTCGTTACACGCGGGCGGAGATGCTTTTCGACGTGCAGTTCATTCGAAACGGAGATCGTTTAACCGACCTCTTGATTACTGAAAAGCCGGAGCGGACAACCTGGGCCGAGCTTACCCACGGCAGCTATTTGTTGCGCACCAACCTGGTTGAAGAAAACCCCGATGAACTCTGGCGAGCTTATATGAATCTGACTCAGGCTGAAAACGCCTTCCGGATCAGCAAAAGCGACTTGGGGCTTCGGCCGGTTTACCACCAGAAAGCCGGCCGGGTCCAAGCTCATATCCTGGTCTGTTTCCTCGCTTTGGTTATGTGGAAATGTCTTGAGCAATGGATGAATACAAAGGGTCTCGGCACGTGCGCGCGCCGGCTCATGGCCGCTTTTCGGATGGTGCACTGCATGGATGTCGTTCTTTCGACCCGCGAGGACCGGGAGATCAGATTAAGGGTAATTGGCCGGCCTGAAAAGCACGTCCAACTGCTGGCTCAACACCTGGGATTATTGTTCCCAAACCGCCCAAAGCGAATACAAAATGTAGTGGCGAAAACAGCCCTTGCTTTGTCGTAACTTATTGCTTTGCAATGCAAGGCCTTTGGAAACTGCGGAACTTGGGCTAAACGGATGAACAACAACATCGACATTAAAAAAATCCGGAATATCGGCATTATGGCCCATATCGACGCCGGGAAGACCACTCTCAGCGAACGGATCCTCTTCTACACCGGGGTCTCCCACCGCCTGGGGGAGGTCGACCAGGGCCAGGCCACGACCGACTGGATGAAGCAGGAGAGGGAGCGCGGCATCACCATCACCTCCGCCGCCGTCACCTGCTCCTGGAAGGACCACCGGATCAACCTGATCGACACCCCCGGCCACGTGGACTTCACCGCCGAAGTCGAGCGCTGCCTGCGGGTGCTCGACGGGGCGGTGGCCGTCTTCTGCGCGGTCGGCGGGGTGGAGCCGCAGACGGAAGCGGTCTGGCGGCAGTCGGATAAATACCGGGTCCCCCGGCTGGCCTTCGTCAACAAGATGGACCGGATCGGGGCCGACTTCGACCGGGTGGTGGAGATGATCGGCCGCAAGCTCAACACCAACGCCGTTCCCATTCAGCTTCCGATCGGCCAGGAGGAACGTTTCCGCGGCCTGATCGACCTGCTGAATATGAAAGCCGTGATCTACGACAGCGACTCGCTGGGAAAAAATTTTCACGAAGAGGAGATCCCGGAAGAGCTCCGGAAAAAGGCGGAGACCGCCCGCAAACAACTGGTGGAGAAGATCGTGGAGGGCGACGACGAACTGCTCAACGACTACCTGGAGGAGAAGGAGATCTCCCCCGACCGGCTGATCGAAACCCTGCGGCGGGCGGTGGTCTCCGCCCGCCTGGTCCCGGTGCTGTGCGGGTCGGCGCTCCGGAACAAGGGGGTCCAGCGCCTGCTCGACGCGATCAACCGCTTCCTTCCCTCTCCCCTCGATCTTCCCCCGGCGGAAGGAACCAGGCCCGATGACGGGGAGACGGTCCTCCGCCGGCCGGCGACGGACGAACCCTTCTCCGCCCTGGCCTTCAAGGTGGTCGCCGACCGTTACACGGGGCGGCTGGTCTATTTCCGGGTCTATTCGGGCGTGGTGGAGGCGGGAAGCTACGTGCTCAACTCCAGCCGCGACAAGCGCGAAAGGCTGGGAAGAATCCTCCAGATGCACGCGGACAAGCGGACGATCCGCGACCGCCTCCGGGTCGGCGATATCGGGGCCGCCGTCGGCCTGGAGCACACCTTCACCGGCGACACTATCTGCGCCGAATCCGACCCGGTGATCCTGGAGTCCATCGATTTCCCGGCCCCGGTGATCTCCGTCAAGCTCGAGGCCGGCGACAGCGAGCAGCAGGAGAAGATGATGGAGGCGCTGCGCAAGCTTTCCGAAGAGGACCCCACCTTCACCGCGCGAATCGACGCCGAGTCCCGGGAAGCGGTGGTGGCCGGAATGGGAGAGCTGCACCTGGAGATCATCGTGGACCGGCTGTTAAACGAATTCAACATCACCGCCGCGGTCGGACGTCCCCGCGTCGCCTACCGGGAGACGATCACCGGGTCGGCCGCGATCGATTACAAGCACGTCAAGCAGTCGGGCGGCCGCGGCCAGTTCGCCCACGTCTGCCTGGAGATCGAGCCGGCTCCTCCCGGAGAGGGATTCGAATTCGACAACAAGATTACCGGGGGCCGGATCCCCCGGGAATTCATCCCGGCGGTGGAAAAGGGTATCATCGCGGCGATGGAGGAAGGGGTTCTGGCCAAGTTCCCGGTGGTCGACGTCCGGGCCCGGCTGGTGGACGGAGGTTATCACGAGGTGGACTCTTCCGACCTGGCCTTCCGGACCGCCGGGCGGGAGGCATTCCGGCGAGCCTGCGCGAAAGCCGGGCCGGTGCTGCTGGAGCCGGTGATGGAGCTGCACGTGATCACCCCGCCGGAGCATACCGGGGAGCTCGCGTCCGACATCTGCTCCCGGCGGGGAAGGATCATCACGATCGAGACCCGGGAGCGGGACCAGGTCATCGAAGCCGAGGTTCCCCTGGCCGAACTCTTCGGTTACGCCACCGCGCTGCGCTCGCTCACCCAGGGAAGGGCGGTCCACACTATGATCTTCGACCACTACGCCCACGCGCCCGCCGAGCGGGCGCAGGAACTGCTCAAGGAAGCGGCGGCGGGCAAACGCTGACCCCCCTCACCCTCCCTCGACAAGCTCGGGGCAAGTGCAACCCGGAAGATGGGTAACAGAATGATCCGGGCACATAGGTAACACCTTAACTCCTCTCTCCTCAGAGAGAAAACTGTAATCCGTTCTCCCCCCTCACCCTGCCCTCTCCCCCAATGGGGGAGAGGGTTATTTAGGACGCGAACCGGATACACTGGTAACAGTTCGATCCGGGGACATAGGTAACACCTTAACTCCTCTCTCTTCAGAGAGAAAACTGTAATCCGTTCTCCCCCCTCACCCTGCCCTCTCCCCCAATGGGGGAGAGGGTTGTTTGTAATTGGTCGCGCACTTTCTCAATCCCCCTCCGGAGAGCGTTCTTC
>PUNC01000182.1 GCA_003551625.1 PVC group bacterium
TAACAATCCGCATCAATAAATGCATCATCTGTTTATCTTCTAATGGAGCAACCTCATATTGACTGCACCTTCCCCGTAAAGTAGGTAATAATTTCTGCGGTTCTGTTGTTGCCAGGAGAAAATAAGCATGCGGAGGCGGGTCTTCTAATGCTTTTAATAAGGCTGATTGGGCGCTATTAGATAATTGATGAACTTCGTCTAATGCCCAGACCCGAACATTCCCGCCTCCTAATGCTTTATATTGCGCTTGTTTGCGAATATCTCTTATACTGTCTACTCCGGTAAAATGCGCGGAATCAATTTCCCTATAATCTTCATCCGCACAGCCGAGTTCTCTGGCTATTATTCGTATTAATGTTGTTTTACCGCATCCTGTAGGTCCAATAAATAAAAAAGCATGAGGCGGGTCAGATTTCACTGCCCTTCTTAGAGAAGAAACAAGGGCGTCATTTCCAATTATTTCATCAAAGTTTTTCGGTCGATATTTGATATGTAAATTCATTTTATCCCCTTATTGATGTGATGGATACATCAGATGATATAAATTTACAATACACCCTAAAATGATGAAGAAAGTTAAAAATGTTTCCATTCTACAACTCCTTTCATTATATTATACAATTTTAATCCCACTTTTTTCAAATTATTCTTCTAGCCATGGAGCATCAACATCATAGATATCCGCTTTCACTTTTAATGGAATATTTATCCAATTCCAATGTTCTTTTAATTTTTGTTCTGTGATATATCGAGTGGTATCAATAACCAAATTTTCTTCTTCTGGGGCTACATCCCACAGCATATCATCATGTACCTGTCCGACTAATTTAGATCTCCAGTTATTTTTTTCGGCTATTGCTTCTAATTGTATAAAACTCCACAATAAGCAATGAAATGCAGTCCCTTGTATAGGCGCGTTCACCGCTTCGTTTTTTTCCATGATATCTGAATGTCGAAAGCCCGTCAATGTATTGAAATATCCATTTTCTTGATAATTGTGCCACCATTCTTCTTTCCATTGCCGATATACGGAAAAGCGATTATACCAGAAGTCTCTTTCCACCGTCTTCATATGTTCCAGGAATTCCTCAAAGCTCTTTATTTCTGCCTTTATCATATGGTCAGAAATATGGTGCTCACCGGGAAGAATTATGCCCTGTCCTTTTTTCCATTTTCCTTCTGTTGGTAGTCTTGTCCAGGCGCATAATGACAAGGCGTTTTTCAAAAAATAGTCTCCATAGAATTGAGGGAAAACAAATCCATTTTTTGCGGCTTTTCTTAATGTAGCATGAGCATCATACGTATCTGCATCGATATTACTCATACGAAAAATTTGCATCGCCATATCCCTATGCATATCTGCTCCTGGAGTAGTTTGGTATTCTATCATCTTCGGGTCTTTATGATAACAGCAGGAAATTGCCACTTCTATACCGGAGAAGTCCACTTCAATAAATTTATGTCCTTCTAACGGTAAAAGGGCTTTTCTGCATATTCTCTGAGCGAGTTTCTCTCGGTTCGGTATATTTTGAAAATTCGGTGAATCAGAGCTGGAACGATATGTTCTCACCGTATGTAGATTAAAGAAGGGATGAATAATATTTTCTGATTGTTCTCTTACAAATGCTTGGAGATAAGTATCGCGTATTTTTTTTATTTTTCGGATCTCTAATAGCGGTAATAATTCAGGTATATTAAGAGAAGATAATGCTTCGAGATCTGTAGCTCCTTTTTTAGATTTTTTCGTCAATTTTAATGGCGTTATTTCCATCTTATCGTATAGTATCGTCCCTAATTGTGCATTGCTATTCGTATTTATTTTATCTCCGTATGTTTTTTCCCATATTTCATATAATTGGGTGTCTTTAAATCGTTTTTCCAATACAGATATCTTTTTGGTCAGCTGTTTTTGTTTTTGGTTACAATATTCTGTATCTATCCGTATACCTCTTCTTTCCGCTTTCGCCAACGATAAAATTCCGTCGTGCAGTAATTGGTATGCCTCTCTTATCGACGGTTCCGCGAGGGCATGCATCTGTATCTTTGCTAATCGAAATGTGAATAGACTATCTAATCCGCAATAAGTAAATAGCTTGTCTTTTTTTTGCGGGGCTTGCAGTAATTCCATCACTCTATTCTTAGCATTTGCCCCTTCTATTTCCTTGTCACTTTTCAGATACGGCTCTATCTCACTATCGTAATCCATCACTCCAAATTGGGTGTATACTTGAAATTTCAACCCGCATATTCCCCGCCGATTATCAATGACATGCATAGCTAACATAGTATCCCATTCCCAGCCTTGAACAGTTATGTCATATATAATTTTCATCCAGGTATCTTCATATTTTATATTCGCTCCTATTTTTTTAATTTTCTCATTCTCTAATAACCGTTTTAAGAGTAGAATTTCTCCTCTACTTTTCGGAGCTGGAATAGTATATACTTCGTCTTCTTGTTTACAAAAGGAAATACAAGCGATTTCATGTCCTTTTTCGTATGGTTTGAGCCCAGTAGCCTCGATATCAAAGGCTATGCTTTTTGCATCTTTAAATATCGGGTAAATATCTTTAATGCTGTCTCTTATTTGCACTTGTTCCGTCTCCTCTTCAAAAGAAGGAATTGGGGTATTTATCTTCGCAAATATCCTTTCGAAATCTTGTTGCCAAACAGTATAATATTCTTGGCTCTGCTTATACAGAATATACCGTGGAGAAAAGGTTGGACAAATCCAGGCACCAAACTCTCTATCTGGTATAGTCCACCCCCGCCATTTATCTATTCCGCCAAGATCCTTTTTCCATCTACCCCCTATTACACAATTCACAGCGATCGGTCCTAATAGAATAATTATATCCGGCTGATATTCGTGTATAGCATCTATTATCTTCTGCCGACAGCAATTTATCTGCTTTGGTGTTGGCTTGGTTCTAGACCGGCAATTTACGGCATTTATACTGTAACAATCATCAAATAAATCTATATCTAAATGAGCGTATATTTGCTTTAATACTTGTCCGCTTTTCTCTTGCCATAATCTCCCGGCTCCATCGCTTTCTCCTGGCATCTCTCCAATATTTAATATCTTCTTTTTGAAATTACCATACGGTATTATTTCCGGGTGTATATCACCAGAATATAATCCGCAAGAATGACATCCGAATACGGTTGTTTGTGTCTTTCTGTTTTTCACTTCTTTTTTACGTTTTTTCGTATTTTGAGAATTGAAAAATCCTCTCATTTTATCCTCTTTTTCAAGGCAATGCTCCGAGCTATTTCGGCATCTTTTTCTGTCCATTCTTTTCCCCACATTTTTTTCACCGTACAAAAATATCGGACAGGAAGCTCCTCACAATACTCAATCATATCCCATGCTATATCAATATATTTACATTGCATCGGTTCTCGTCGTTCTGCCCGAAGAATAACACATACGGCAGATACTATATTATGGTAATTCGCGGTTCTATTATCTGATTGTTTTTCCGCGTAAATACGTAATATCTGACATGTTATATTTGTATTTTTTTCTTTTAATCGGGCTTTTAATTTTGCATATTGCTCCATGGCAATATCATAATTATTTTCTATTCTATTTCTTGACATGGTTATTTCCTCGAATCGTCCGCTGTGTTTGTTTGGTGACCCGGCAGAGAAGTGAGATCGAGGTGAATTTCTGAATTATCTGGGTATACATTACTACTGCTATCTGTCTGGGATTTGAAAAAACAAAGAGCAATATTATCCGATACATCAACTTCGTATTTCCCACCCCCTTTATCTACGATTAATTCCTTGTCGATATTATGGACAATTCGCAAGGCATCAAAATACGCTTCTTCACATAGGACGACTATCTTATATCCATTCCAACCAATATTTAAAATGCCATCTCCATTTCGAATGATACTTGCAAAATGGTCTAACGTCATACCTTTGAAAATATTCATGATTTCCTCCTTATTTATTCTTCTACGGTTAATGCTATCACATGTATCCAATTATCTCCTCGGAAACCTATCTTATCCGCTTGCATAACGCATTTTCGTACTTCTCCCGATATATCTATTAGAAAATCAGGATGAATCTTAAATACAGCGGAATTTCCTCTATATACCATCCTCAACTTTTCTTCAAACCAACCAACATCTTCTTTAGCAGAAATAATCATTTCCCCTTCTTTTAATTTCACTTGTACAAGGGCTTCAGATAAAAATTCTTTATTCGTAAAGATATGCGCTCGCTCTAATGCTTCTGTTAGTTTTTTCGGTAGAGGAACTTCTTCCCCTTCTAAAATTAAAAATTTTTCTATATCAGGGAATTCGTCTTCTTGGAAAACCCGGCAAGAAAAAATCGTCTCTTCTGTTCGAAAGTGCACCCAGCCCTCTCCCTGTGCAATCTCCTTAATATCGTATGCTAATAATTCCTGCGCAGTAGTAGCCGGCAGAAGAAAGTCGTCTACGGGCATTTTTTCTTTGAGTGTATACCTGGATATTCTATATCCATCAGAACTATCTACGATATTATCGTGGATATAGACGCAAGTTAATTCCGGACGACTCATATCATTGGAACAAGATAGTCGACAAAACCGAACAGCAGTAAGAAAACTTTCGGGTAACACTTTCCATTCGTCTATCTCCCCTATTTCCTCAATTGGCAATTTTATTTCTTGTTGTAATATAAGTCCTGCCCGGCTTTTGCCCGCTGTAATTTTTACCTGATTCTCTTTCCATTCGATGTCAATTTCGTCCTTTTTGATTTTGTCGAGAAATTTGTATAACTCTTCTGCTCGCACTGCCCCAGTCGCATTCAAATTCTTAACTGGATGGGAAATACTTATTTCATCATTATACGTAACTACTCTATCCCCCATGAAAGCAAAACTGGTCGATTGTTCGATAATCTCTTTTCCTGCCAATCCGGGTTTCACTTTTTTAAGTGCTTCCTGCAATTCATTTTTTTGGATTTTCATTTTGGTACTCCTCGCTTATAATTTTAAATATTTTATCACATTCCATTACTTTATACCTAATCAAAAAATAGCTTAACAGGCGATTCTCTATATCCAACATTCCTCTTTTTCTGCAAGTTTCATTTCCAGGCGCAGACGCCGCTAAATATATTTTCATTATTGTGGTCTTTAAAAAAATCCTTTTCTTGATTGTCTTTGAAATGCCCATGGATATTCCGGCATGCTTTTTTCCACATCAAGAAAATAGATTATATTAATTTCGTCTCGAAGTTGATATGTATTACTTATGCCAGGTTCTATTATTTTTTGTACTCTTCTTTTTTCCTGTTTATCCTTCGGTTTCTTTTGTGCCCATTTTTCATTTTCTTGCAATTTATATGTCTGCAATTCCATGCGAAATTCAGATTTTCCTA
>PUNC01000050.1 GCA_003551625.1 PVC group bacterium
GAATCGCGACGAGAGTGAAGACCCCTTCCCCATCCGTGAAAACGGCCGCGTAAACCGTCAGGGCCAGAAGAACGGCTATCGCGACGGCCCGCCAGGAAAGCGGGGCGGGCGGCCGGGCGGCCGAGCGCAACTTCGCGCCCAGGTAGAGGCAGGCGCATATCAGAGTTGTCATCAGCGGCTTGCCGGGATTGCACAGCAGGGTCAGGTGGGAGAGATAACCGGTGGAAAACAGCATCAGGACCAAACCGATCAGCGCCGCCTGGCGGTCGGAGGTCAACTCCCGGAGAAACTTATAAAAGAAAAGAGGGGCGAAGATAAGGGTGGTAACCCAGGTCAGGGAGAGCGTGGGATGGGGAACCACGTAGTTGAAGATCCAGGTCCTGAACTTGCCGTCCAGAACCAAGGCGTAATTCTGGATATACCGGAAGCGGGAAGGATTCCGAAGCATCCCGGTGGGGCCGATGTCGAATATCCGGCGCAGATCGTCGAGTACCAACCGCGGTCCATTTGCGATTATCCGGGGGTAATAACTCTCCGGATAGTCCCAGCTCTGCCAGCAGACGCGATAATCGGAGATCAACCGGGCTATGAACGCGTAGGCGACGATCGCCAGGACGAGATAAACCAGGCGCGCCCGGGACGGCCGGAGCGGCGGTATCCTCTCCCGGGACAAGTTGTTCCTCTTATCGGTCATCGCGAAGGATCAAGCCGAAGGCTCTTCGAAAACCGCTCCCGTGGCCCGAACACCGGATTCCGCGACTATCGCTTCCGCTTGGGACACAAAATCCTCCAGCCGGTTCACAGAACCTTTATAAACCATTTGAATAAAATCCCAATCAATAGTGCCGGAATTTTCGGCGCGCCACACCAGCGCCCTGGTTCCGGCGGAAACGACATCGAAATCGAACCTGACCCGGTCGAACTCCTCGCGGACCTCCCCCCCCCGGCTCCAGGCCGTCTGCTGGAGAAGCTCCATCCGCTCTTCCAGGGCGGCCAACTGCCGGACCATCTCCGCGGCGGTCTCCCGCGTCTCAAGGTCCGGAGGGGCGGGCGGATATACCAGCCAGAAGAGTAACGCCGCGGCTAAAGCCCAACCGAAAAGACGAAGAATTCTTCCGCGTTGGGGCCGCGGGGTTTGGCCGGCGCTGTCAACGTCCGTCATTTTTTTGTCCGGAGATGGAAGTTTCAACCCGTTCTATCGCCTCTTCGGCAAGCTCCGACACCCCGTCCGGCGGGAGGGGAGTGCCGGGATGCCGGAGATAATCCAGCCGGATGAGAACCGCGGCCAGCTCCCGGTCGCCGCTTACGAACAGCCTTTCCCGGCTCCGGCCGGCAAGACGGGATATCGAAAGATAAATTTCGTCGCCGGTCGCGTCAAACATATCCTTCGCCGCCGACCGGGTATCGGAAAAGAACCGGACGGTCATAATCCGTCCGGACCAATGCGGCTTAACCGCCAGAAGAAACTTAAACGCATTCGGGCGCGAAGACAAGTAATCCCGAAGCAAATTGTCCCCTTCCCGTTCCCGGGCGTAAGCGTATTTTTCCACGATCCGGTAAAAATCCTTAAGCGGCGCGGAGGCCCGCTCTCCCAGCTCGGCCGGGACCTCGGCGACGAACATCCGGCAGGCGTATTCCTTTAGCTCCGGACCGGGGAAGACCAGCGGCCGGCTGGCCGCGTGGTCATAGATCGATCCGTCCGTAACCCAGCGTTCATCGGCCAGAACGTTGATCAACTGGGAGAAATGATCCGGACGCGATTGCAGGAAAAGCCGGGGAATGGTCAGGAAGAGGGAGAGAACCGCGAGCGCCGGCAGCCATTCCCTCCGCGCCTTGACGATGACCGCGAAAACCGGAACGGCGATCAGGGAGCCCAGGGTTCCGGAATGGACCAGGAAATCGAGCGTGCCATAGGCGGCAATTGGGTTGAGGAGCTGCATCGCGTAGTAACCCGCAGCCAACACCAGGGCGCCCCAGAAAGCGGACAGCGCCGCCGGGCTGTCGGCCAGTTTTCTCCGGAAAGACCGGGAAAAAACCGCCGCCGCGATCAGGACTAACAGGGGTAACACGACCGGGAGAACCGTGTTGGCGGGCGTGTAGAGCGTTTGGACCAGCCCCTGTTCCGCGAGGCCGGCTCGAAACCATTGCCCGAAACTTGCCGAACGCACCCGGTGGCCGAGCTGGGAGAAGGGCAGCCCCTGGATTATCGCCGCCAGTCCGGCGGCCGACAGCAGGCAGAGCGCGGCCAGCGGAACAAGGATCCGGAGCCTCCTGCCGGCCCGGCGCTTCTTCAAACTCCGGAAGATCAACCAGACCAGCGGATACAGCAATGCCGCCGCCGCCAACTGCTTCTCCCAGACCGCCAGCGCGAAAGCAGCGAGAGCGGCAAATGCCATCAACATCGATTTTTTCTCCGCCGCCAGAAACGCCAGCGCCAGAAAAGCCGTCAGAAGCGTCACCAGGATGGAGTAAGAATCCCAGTGGCCGGTGAAGTTGACCACGAAAGGAAAAAAGGCGAAGAAGGCCAGTCCCGACAGGCGTCCGCGAAAAGACGGCAGGGCTTTAACGACCAGCATCAACGAAGTGAAGATATACAGGACCCCGAAGCCCAGCGACACGAACGGCATCGTGAACTCCAGCGGCAGAAACCGGAAGTAAGGCCGGCCAAGCAACCAGGGCTCAAGCCAACCGGAGACCAACCGGACCAGGTCCGTTCGTAAACGGGGAAACCTCTCGTAAACCAGCAGGAAACCCCCGTCACCGTGAAGATTCGGGACCAGCGGCGCGGCGGAGGCGATCAGGACCAGGAACAGCGCCATAAGAAACGCGTACGAAAGCCCCCGGACGGCTTTGCCGGGCCGAAGCTTCTCCAGCCGGTCCCGATAAATGAGAGATAAGACGAGAATCCCCAGGCAGGCGGCGGTAAAGGCCGCGCCCCAAACCGGCGGAATAAAGACGACGCTGTTGAAAGGCCAGGTGTAAAAACCCCGCTCCAGCGCCGAAACGACGAAGGCGCCGGCGATTATCGCTCCGGTCAGGATCGGGAACCAGGACGTCTTCCAGTTTACTTTCATAGGGCGGGATTGCTTCTCCCCGACAGTTGTCGGGGATCGCAATGACATCGAAAAATGGTTCTCTTCCGTTTAGCGTGGGTTAAAGGGGCTTATTTGGTGTCATTTGAGCGACCCTTTCGTCCGCGCTCAGGACAGGCTACGGGAGCGAAGAATCTTACGGTTTTCCCGTCATCCTGAGGGAGTACTTCGGCTTCGCTCAGTATAAACACCGCGACTAAAGGATCTGACGGTATTACCGTCATCCTGAGATTAGCGAAGGATCTGACAGTCTTACCGTCATCCTGAGCGTAGCGAAGGATCACTTCTTTAAAAGAACTGGGATTCTTCGCCTTCGCCACGCTCAGGCTCAGAATGACCCATTGGGTCAGATTCTTCGGCGCAGCTTAAATGACAACCATACTTGAATCCTCGTATTAGATTCGTTTTCTACCCACACAATCTGGAAGAGAACCATTTGTCTTAAGTCTTGACTCTAGTGGAGGCAAGCGGCTGTTGCGTCACAGCTTAAATGAGACCGGCATCCCACTCCAAATGAGACTCGCTCCCAGCATTTGTCAATCTAATGGAGCTTCAATCTCTAAGAAGCGCTGAGATGTTACTCGTTGTTTTCAGCCTCCGCAGGAGGCGAAACTTCCATAGCCCCGGGCGTAAGCCCGGGGGTTTAGATGGGGCTAATAATTTTCCCTGAGCCCCCGCAGGGGGCGGCACATTTAACCCGGAAAATCTTGGAACTTGTGTCGCCCCCTGCGGGGGCTTGATTTGTTTTTTTCGTTTCTTATTCCCCGGGCTTACGCCCGGGGCTACCGATGTGTCATCCCCTGCGGGGATTTAAAACAGCCAGTCTCATGCACCTGGGACGCCAGTCCTATCTACGATGGGACGCGACAGCGGCCGCGGGCGAACGTTACCGGCCGTAATGCCGGTAAATGGCGTCGATTACGTATCTTATCTGTTCTTCCTGGAGGTGCTGGTGGACCGGAAGGGAGAGAATACGTTCGGCCTGGGACTCGGCGACCGGGAAATCCCCCCGGCGGTAGCCGAGAGAGCGCCCGGCCTCCATCAGGTGGACGGGAATTGGGTAATGGATCTTGGTGCCGATATTCTTTTCGGCCAGGTATCCGATCAATCCTTCCCGATCCTCGACCTGGACGACGTAGGTATGGAAGGCCCGGCGGACGCCTTCCCGCCCCGGCGGAATAATGACTTTCGGCGCCAGCCCCGAAAGCCCTTCATCGTAAATCCGGGCGAAGCGGTTTCTTTTTTCTGTCACCTCGGAGATCCCGGGGATCTGGAGAGCGGCCACCGCCGCCTTGATCGAGTCGAGGCGGGAGTTGAAGGCGAAGAACTTCGCCTCGTTGCGGTCCTTGAGACCGTGGTTCCTCCAGAGTGAAAGCTTGAAGAACAGGTCGTCGGAATCGGTGGTGATCACGCCGCCGTCTCCGCAGGTATTCAGGTTCTTGAGGGGATGAAGACTGAAGGCCCCGATGTCTCCCAGCGAACCGGACTTCCGCTCCCCGATCGCCGCGTCCACCGCCTGGGCGGCGTCCTCGATCACGAAAAGGCCGCGGGCTTTAGCGATCGCGTTGATCTCGTCCATCCGGGCCGGGTTTCCGGTCAGATGGACGGGAAGAATCGCTTTGGTCCGGCTGGTGATCGCCGATACCAGAAGTTCGGGGTTCAAGTTGTAGTCATCGGCGACATCGACCAGCCGGGGAGCCGCTCCACTGGTCGCGATCGCCCCCACGGTGGCCAGGAAGGTGTTGGGGACGGTAATCACCTCGTCCCCCTCCCCCACCCCCAGCGCCTTCAAAGCGAGAAAAATGGCGTCGGTGCCGTTGGCCACGCCGAGCGCGTGTTTGACGCCGCAGAGCGCGGCGAAATCGGCCTCGAATCTCTCCACGGCGGGGCCAAGCACGAACTGCCCGGAGCGCAGAACCTCCTCGATCGCTTCCCGGACCGCGCGGTTATCGGCGAACTGCGCGGCGATATCGACGTAGGGCACTTTCATTATTCTCCCCTTACCCTAATTATTCATGAAAACTGATCTTCATGAATAATTAGGGTGTCATCGTGGTGTCCAAACGGTTGCTGCCCATTCAAGCCTGTGTTTGAAGTAAATCCTCTGTCTTTCGTTCAGGGGTTTATCCATATTCACGGCGGATTTAAAGTCAAACTTTAAATCCGCGCGAAAAAGCCTTTTACGGTCTCGACCACGTATTCCAGTTGTCGGCGGGAGAGATGCTGGTGGACCGGCAGGCTGATCAGGGAGCGGCACTGCGACTCGGTCCGGGAGAGAGCGGTGCGGCCGAAAGAAGGGTCCTGCTCGAGCGAGGCCTTCTGAAGATGGTTGGGAATGGGGTAGTGGACCTTGGCTTCCACGCCGGCGTCGATTAAATGCTGAAGCAGCCGGTCGCGGTCGGAGGCCAGGACCATATACATATGATAGACGTGGCGAGCGCCTTCCCGCCGCGGGGGAACGGTGATGAACTCCGAAAGCGGCGGGGCGGAAAAGGCCTCGTCGAAAAACTTCGCGTTGGCTATCCGCCGGTCGGTGATCTCGTCGATCTGGGGGTAAAGGTAATTGCCGACGATCGCCTGGATGGTGTCGAGGCGGGCGTTGTAGCCGTAAACCTCGACCTCGTCCCTCTCCTTCAGCCCGTGGTTCCGCAGGAGCAATACTTTATTGTAGATCTCCTCGGAGTCGGTGACGATGAAGCCGCCGTCGCCCCAGACGTTGAGGTTTTTCAGGGGATGAACGCTGAAGGCCCCTCCAATCCCGAATGTCCCGGCGTGCTTCCCGCCGATCTTGGCGCTGATGGCGCAGCAGGAGTCCTCGATCACCGGCAATGAGCGACGTTCCGCGACGGCCATTATCTCCTCCATCCGCGGCGGGGCGCCCGAATACCAGACCGGCATCACCGCTTTGGTCCGCTCGGTGATCGCTTCTTCGAGCAACGACGGGTCCATCGTGAAATCGTCGAGCACGTCCACGTAGAACGGCCGCGCCCCCACCGCGGCAATCGAGCCGATGGTGGCGATGAAGGTCTGGGAGACCGTAACCACCTCGTCGCCGGGGCCGACGCCGGCGGCCTTGAGCAGCATCGAGAGCGCCGCGGTCCCCGAGGCGGTCCCCAGGCAGTAGCGCGCCCCGGTGTAGCGGGCCATCCGGGCCTCGAACTCCTCGAGTTCGGGGCCGAAGGTGTATTGGTGATGTTTGAGCAGGGTCGTCCGGACCGCTTCCAGGATCGGCTCCGGATCGCCGAACTGGTCGGCCAGGTAAGAATAGGGAACACGCATTTTAATTACCTCTATCGGTTCTCTTCCAGAAAGTTGAATCTTCCTGCAAAATCCGCGCCAGGCGGCCGGCGACCCATCTGTTCCCCTCGGAACTCATATGACCGTTCCAGAGGAACTCCCTTCGGGTCGGCTGCGGGAAATCCCGGTACATCTCCTCCCAGAGATCGACCATCGGTGCGTCCAGCCCGCGGACCATCGCCGTTATCTCTTCCAGGTGCTTCTGATCCTCCGAGGTGGGAACCGGACGGGTCGGCATCAGAACCATTGTCCAGGGAATACCCCGTTTACGGAGTTCCTCGTCAAGATTGGCGATAAGCTTTCGGCAGACTTCCAGGGCGTTGTCGTGGGCCACCACCTCGTTGACGAAGCCGGGCCGATCGGAAATAAGATGGAGCAGGTCCCGGACCAACAAAGACCGTTCATACCACGGGTGATCGATGGGATTCTCCCAGGGGGGCGGAACCGGCTGGTTGAAGAGTTCAAGGCGGCCGCCCACTACATCGAAATACGGCTTGTGCTGACGACGGAAAGAGAGACGGGAGCGGAAGACCATATCCTGGTAGATAAAGGCCACGAGGACGATATCGGGGTTGACCCGGTCCAGCTCGTCTTCCAGGCGCATAACCATCTGATCGAAACCGTAACTGGCGACCCCGGCGTTGACGACCGGAAAGCCGAGTTCACGGGAGAGGTAATAGGGCCAGGTCTCCTCATCGGAAACTTCTTCGCAGAAAGTGTAGGAACAGCCCACCGCCAGAATCACCGGGCCGGCTGCCTCTACCGCCGGCGGCGCGGTCAGCCGAAAACCTCTCTCGGTAATCGTGACCTTCCTTCCTTCCGGGTCCCGGTATTGCCCCGGTTTCGGCACCCAGCCGAGCCGGGAATCGTATTGGTAATAGTCGGCGGAGGCGATAACGGCGTGGCGAAGCCGCAGCCCGCGGTAAACCAGCTCGACAAGAGAAAACAAGACCGCCAGAACCAACAAGTTGACGGCTATCACCAACAAGAGCCGGCGGGGCTTCCGCGGTTTCCGGGAATCGTTTTTTTCTTTCCGAACGCTCATTTCGCTCAACCGGGCTTATTGCCATCCATCACTATTTATATATCGCCTTTTTCCCGAAAACGTCAATCTTCACCAGGACTTTCCCTGTTCATTGAAACAAATATCTTCAAATCCTCCCGGGTGAAAATATTCCGGTAATGCCCCTCGAGCCTCTCCAGCGTCTCCTCGTCCGCCCCGAAAAGCAGAACGTAATCAACCAGTCCGCTCAATTCCCGGAAATCAAGCCTTTCGCGGTGATGTTCAACCCCGACCAGGCCCGGCCACCGACCGCGCCAGGTAACGACATAACGGCTGGACCAATCAATGTGGTGGTTGACAAGATTAACGACACCCCGGCCCAGGCAATAATAGTTGGCAGCGTGATTATAAATCCCCACCAGATCATCTTCACCTGTCAATTCATCAAACTCCGCTTTCTTGAAGATTACCGGAACCAGCGTCGAGTTGGGAGCGACAGTTTCCCGGCCGGCGACAAACTCCTCAAGTCTCCGGTTGTTCACCGCGAACACCCGGTAAAGAAAAATAAAGTTGACCAGCAGCAGCGCCGCGAGGGCGCCGGAGAAAAGGCGGCGCGGACCGCGCCCGATCTCCCCGGAGAGCAGGGGGATGAGGAAAAGCGCGGAAAAGAGATTAAGCCGCGGAGTTAAGGCCCCTCCCTCCCCGATATGGTCGGGCAAAACAATGTAAAGAAGAAAACTGAATAAAAATGGAACTATGAAAATATCGGCGGTTTGGGGATCGAAGCGAACCCCGCCTTTACCCGACCGGAACCTCCGGTAAATCGAGAACAGCAGAACGAGCCAGATGACCGCCGCCACGCCGAGCACGATCGGCGCCTGACGGCCGGCGTCAAAAGCGAGAATGAAACGCATTTTCAAGAAATCACCGATCAACTGCGGCAACTGGAAAATGCTCAAAGCGCTTTCCACTGTCATAAAGCTTGCTGAAAGAGTTTCTTCGCCGAAATATGCAAAAAGCGCTGATGCGGGAAGAAAAGAAAACAATATCGTTACCGTCGATTTCAGGCGGAAGCGATGATAAACGAAGACCATAACTGTTAGAGAAACCAGGACCAGGGCCAGAGGCAGGGGATGGGAAAAATACACGAGAACGAGGAGCGCCGCCAGGACCACCCCCGGGCCGAGTCCCCACTTATCCCTCCACCGCCACCAGAAACCCAGGGAGAGCGCCACCAGGGGCACCCCGAGACAGAAATTATAAAACCCCATAAAGAGTGTCCAGTTGTAGGCGAAGAAGAAGGATACGAGGGTCCAGAGTCGGCGGGAGGTCCCGAGGGCGGAGAGCAGATACCAGAACGAGAATACCATCAGCCCCAAATAAAGGGACAAAAAAAGCTTTTCCGCCGCCAGGGGAGAGAAGAACAGTTGAAAGGCCCACATCACCCCGTAAGCGCTCCAGTTCGGGAAAGGCCTGACGTTCAGCCGGAGGTGCTCCCGATACGCGGTTTCGCCGGAGGCCAGGGATGACAATACCTCGGTGATATAAACGTGGCTGGGGCCGTCCTGGGAGGGGAAATAACGAAACCGCCAGATCGGGACCAGGTAAAGAATAAAAAATGCGGCGACAACCGCCTTAAGCTTTATTCCCTCGCTCATTTACCATCCTTGAAATATCCCGCTTCTATTTCAGGCGTCCGATAGCGGCGGACCCCTTATCCATCCGTTTCCCGGTCGTCCGCGCCGACCCGGCCGGAAAAGACCCGCCGCAGGAATTCTCCAGCCGCCGCGGGGAGGGCGCCGGGCCAGAGCCGGGGATTGCCCAAAAGGGCGTTGACCTGGGCGCAGGACCAGTCGCAGTGGCAGGTCGAGCGGACGGCCCGGAAATCCCGCGCCCGGGCGCTATTCAACACCCCCTCAATCCGGCATTCGTGATCGCGAATGTTGCCGAGACCATACCACAGCGGTTCGCAGGGATATACCCCCCCTTCCTGGTCCAGAACCAACATCTTCTCCCCCGCTCCGCAGAACTTCCCCAGCCTGCGACGGCGATTGATTCGACTCCGGAACTCGGCAAGCGCCCGGCCGAAACAACCGTACAAGACCGAAATACCCTCTCTTCCGATGCGCCGGTTGATCGCCCCCGCCCGGTCGCGCGCCGCCTGGAACTCCTTCTCCAGAGCATTCGGAAAAATGGAAGTTTCCTTAACTTCAGGGGTGATTATCAGACGATCGAACGGGTAATCCCGTTCCACGCGCTCGAGATATTCACCGATAGCGGCCCGGTTGTGGAGGCTGAAAACGGTTACGATCGCCCGTTTCAGGTTCGGAAGGGCGACCGCCAGACGCTCGGCCCGGCGGGCGGACTCCCGCGCCTTCGCGTACAGGCCCGGGACCCCCCTGATCTCCTCGTGGACCGCCGGCGGTCCGTCCACGGAAATCTGCAGATTCACCAGTATTCCGGGATGGGCGCGACAGAACTTCCCCAATACCCGCTCCATCTCTTCGGGTTGAATCCCGCTGGTGGGCAGATCTATCACCCGGGGGCGGCCATAAACGGCGAATATCTCGAGAATCCGATCCAGGTCCGGGCGCAGGAACGGCTCGCCGCCGGAGATGGAAAGAATCCGCATCGGGCCGTAAGAGCGGGCGAATGTTTCGATCTCTTCCACGGAAAGCTCCCTGGCGGGGTCGTGGTCGCGGATCCGGTCGAGATAAAAGCAGAACCGACAGCGGCAGGCGCAAGCCGAAGTGACGAAGAATATGAGATTGGGCGGCGATTTCCCCTTCCGGCCGAAGGGTAATGATAAGAGTCCTCCGATCATCGGCGCCGGCCTCTTGATTTAGGGGCGGAGACGCGTATTCGACCGGCCAGAGCGGCGATCACGCCCAAGTATAACGCCGCCAGGGAACCGACGTTGGCGATCAAGACGAAAGGCGGCGCCAGAAAATCGTGGGCTTTAAGATTTTTGAAGAAGACATTCGCCAACCAGGCGGCGGCGAGGTAGCCGCCCAGCAGCAGCAAAAGCAGCCCGATTCCCCCCAGGGCTAATATCAAACCGATCCAGATCACGGAGGTCAGAGAAGTCCACACTATCCAGTCTCGCTTGAATAGTTCCGGATGATTCACCAGGTTTCGTCCGAGATAGAACTTCTGACGAAATAGCTGCAAGTAAAAAGAAAGAAAGAAATCACGGCGGCGATGGGCGACCTTCAAGCCGGGGTGATTGAAGATCGAAACACCGGCGGAGGCGACCCGGTTAAAAAAAATGGTGTCGTCAACGTGAAAATGGCTCAACTCGTCCAACTCCCCCAACGACCTGTAAACGGAAAGCGGTATCACGCAGTTGCAGAAAGCGACGTCGAGATGGCCGACAGCGGTCAATTTCTTGTTGATCTCGGTCTTGCGCAAAGACGTAAAGGGATGGCGAAAGACGGCGGAGGCCATCTTCTGGCGAAAGGTATCCCGGTAATCCAGGCTTGAGGGGCCGGTCAGTATCCCCCGGTATCCCCGCCGATGGTACCAATCGTGGATGGTCTCGAACCAGGAGCGGCTAACCTTGACATCGTCGTCCAGCACCGCCACGATTTCATATTCGGCCCGGGAGAACCCCTCGTTTCTCTTCCGGTTGGGATGGCGGCCCGCCACCGTCGAGTTTTCCACCCGGAGAAGCGGATCGGCGCTCCGGGACGACAGTTTTTTTTCGGAGACCAGGACCAGCTGCACTTTAGAGAAGAGTTCCGGCGGAAGATTGGTCTCCACGCTCCGGACCAGTTCGCCGACCGTCTCCTCTTCCCGTCCCACGGGGACGACGATGGAAAGCCCTATCCGATCAGAATCTTCCGAGGAATTCTCCGGTACACTCATTTTATGGCGGAAAGCGTAATGCAGACTTGATGAAGTTGGCGGTAAGCAGATTTAAATACTGCCGACTGCTTACTGTCCACCGCTTACTTAAGCCGTATTTCTTTCATCCGCTTGATGTTGAAATACAGCGGATTGTTCATCGGGTCTTGGAGCCGGCCGGACTCGATGGCCGCCTTGAGTTCCCGGACGGCCTCCTCGATGCTTCGGCGGGGAAAGTAGCCCAGCTCCCGCCTGATCAACTCCGATGAGATATGGTAGGAACGCGGGTCATTGGTAGGCTCCACCACGATCTCCACGTCCTCCCCCACGATGGTTTTTACCTGCTCGGCCAGTTCGCTGACCGTAAAATTCTCGTAACCGGCGTTGAAGATTTTCCGGTTGATTTTATCGCCGGGCCATTCCAGCGCTTTGACATACAGGTCGGTCACGTCGTCGATGTGGATATTCGGCCGCTTCTGGGGGCCGCCGGTGACGGTGATGCGGCGGCGGTTGACGGCGTGGTTGGAAAGGATGTTGACGATCAGGTCGAGACGCTGGCGGGGGGAGTAACCGCAGACAGTGGCCGGGCGGAGAACCAGGCCGACGAACCCGTCGTCAGCGTGCTGGAGCACAATCTCTTCGCACATCAGCTTGAATCTTGAGTAATCCGTCAACGGGGAGCATTCCATATCCTCGGAGACGTTGTCGCACTCCTTGACGCCGTAAACGCTGGAAGAAGAAGCGTAGATGAATCTTTTGACGCCTTTGGCCTTGGCCAGCTTGACCAGGGGCTCGAAGCAGTCGTAGTTGACGGACCGGCCCAGTTCCGGATCGAGTTCGAAACTGGGGTCGTTGGAGATGCAGGCCAGGTGAATGATCGCGTCGATTCTTTCGATCTCTTTTTCAAGAAGTTCCAGATCGCGTACATCCCCCCTGACCAGCTTCAGGTTGGGATGATTTCTGACCGCGTCAAAAACCTCCTCTCCATAGATGAACAGGTCGTAAACCTTGACCCGGTAACTCTCCCGGAGGAGTTTGGGAACCAGCACCGCCCCCACATATCCCCCCCCACCGACGACCATCACGTTATGAAGTCTCTTTTCCACCGTCATCTCCTTTACTATAGCTGCTTTTATTCACACCTCAAATCTGCCGTAACCAGTTCCAGACCGCCCGCCGGTTGAGAGAGAAGAGCAGGTTGGCCTCCACCCCGCAGGCCATCGTGCACGATCGGCAATCCGGAAGCGGTTTCAGCCGTTTCCAGGCCTCGGCGAACCCGTATTCTATAACATCCACCCCTTTCATCCGTCCCACGCCCATCCCGCAGGAGTAAAGCTTGCCGTCGGCCTCAAGATGGGCCGTCGCCCGCCCCGCCCAGCAGCTGTAGAGGGGTGACGGCTCGGAGCTGGTAACGGCGTCAGCCCTCCCCCAACTCAGCGCGTTCTCGAAATACGGCAGGGAACCTCCCACCGGCGCGGCCGAACGTTTAAGCTCGATCAATCTTCTTAACGCCGCCGTCCGCTGCTCCCCGGTCAGAAGCAACTCCCTTATTTCCCCGTAGGCGGGATGAAAATGAGCCTCCGGCTGGTCGAAATAATCGAGCAGCACAAAGTTGGCCTGGATCTTCCGGGACCGGGCGTGTTCCACGATTTCATCTATAAAGCGGAAGTTGATCGTGGTAAGCACGGTATTGGTCCAGGCGGGGATTCTTTTCTCCCGAAGAGCGTCAAGGGCGGCCAGCGCGGTCTCGTGACTCCCCTCGCCGCGCAAATAATCGTGCTGCTCGCGCGGGCCGTCGTAGGAGACCTGGACGATATCCGCGGCGGCCAGTTCATCGATTCTTGAAGGCACCTGGTAGCCGTTGGTCGAGATGCCGACGAACATTCCCAGGGACTTCGCGAATCCAAGAACGACGCCGACATCTTTTCGCAACATCGGCTCGCCGCCGGTAAACTGGACCCGACGGGTCCCCGTTGACCGCATCTCCTCAAGAACCTTCATTAAACTTTCGGTAGTCCAGTAATCGGGCGAGGCGAGGCGATCGAAACGGCAGTAGCGGCAGCGGCCGTCGCAGCGATTGGTCAGGCCGACGTGCACGCTCAGGGGAACACGACGGGAGGAGAAAAGGTTCATCAGCAAAACTTCCCCTCCGATCTTGATTGCGTTACCTAATTTCATCGGATCAGGCGATTTTGGTCATCGCCTTAGAGATTCTTGCGGCGATATCGTCGATTTCCTTTTCCGAATAAAACGGGCTGCAGGGAATCTCGACACAGCGGCCGCCGAGGCGGGCCGCGTTGGGACAGGGCGGCTGCTCGCCGAAGATTCCGAGGGTAGAGCAGTCCCGCATATCGTCGGGTTTGGTGTCCACCCCGCAGCGAAGAAGAGCCCTTCGGAATCCGGCCGGGTCCTCCACGCGAGCGCGGACATAGAGGAACGACGAACTTGTCCCTTCCGGCTCATTTTGAAGTTGCAATTCCGGGATACCCGACAGGCGGGATCGAAGCCGGCGCGCGTTTCCACGCTGGCGCTCGAGATAGCCCCGAAAACGCTTGATCTGCCGCAGTCCGGCGGAAGCCTGCAACGGGGAGATGGGTGTAACCGCGCCTTTCCTCCCCTCCCGGCAAGCTTGAACCGGCTCGACTTCCTCGAGAAACGGCCCGTCGAAACAATCTTTCCTCAGGCGGTCGGCCAGCCGGATGGCCGGATAGAGCGTCCAGGGAAAGATCAGCCGGGAGGTCAGGACCCAGGAGACGAGATTGAAGAGCTGATCTCTCAGGACATTCGAGCGCGGACAGGGACTTCCCTCACCCAGCATCGCTGTCATCTTATCCAGCAGGGACGGATCGTTGACCACGGCCGCGCCGCCTCCCCAGCAGGGAAGGTTTTTGCTCGGGGCGAAGGTGATCATCGTCCCCGCCCCCCAGCTCCCCGCCGGCCGGACCGAGCGCGCGGCTCCCAGGGCGTGCGCGCAGTCCTCGATCACGGCCAGGCCGTTCCGCCCGGCCAATGCCATTATCTCCTCCATCTCCGCGGGCAGGCCGAACAGATGGGTGGGAACCACCGCTTTCGTCCGCGGGGTGATTCTTGCCGCCAGCGAAGACGGGTCCAGGTTCCAGGTTTCCGGATCGACGTCGGCGAAGACCGGCTTGAAGCCGAGGGCGGCGGCGACGACCGGCATCGGGTGGAAGGTGTAGGCGGGAAAAACGATCTCCGCTCCGGCGGGGAGGTCGAGCGCCTGGAGAATGAGGCGAAAAGCCGAGCGGCCGGAGGAGGTCAACAGCACTGCCCCTCCGCCGGTCAGTTCGCGAAGCGACGCGGCGAATTCATCCGCGGCCGAAGCGGGCGCGCCGAAAGCGACATCGCGGAGAAAACTGAAGATCTCTCCGGCCGGCGCGCTGATCTTGAATCTGGGGTAGGGCATATCGTGAATTCGGGTTTGGCGGGCGACAGACTACTTGATTATCCAGTGATAAAATCTCTTGAACAGGTACTTCAGATGGCTAAAGGATTTAATCTGAGAAATATTTTTCATAAAAACGCGAGGCCTCAAATAGAACTTGAGAAAAGCCTTTTTGCGAATTCTTTCCAGCGTTGAGCGATCTATGCCCTGAGGAGAGTAAGAGACCATATTGAAGAGATACTTATTCCAGTTCACGCGTTCCAGATTTCCGTCTTTTTCGAGCTGACGATAACTATCCGTTCCGGGAAGAGGTGAATAGGTGAAATAATTGACCCTGACCAGATCGAGTTCGAGCGAGAAACTTATGGTTTGATTAATCTCTTCCCTGGTTTCACCGGGAAAGCCAAGAACAAAGAACCCCGCTATATCTATGCCGACCTTACGGATCAATCTTATCTTATCACGTATAAAGCCGGTACTGGTGCCTTTGCGGATCGATTGCAATATCCTGTCCGATCCGGATTCGATTCCCAGCGATATCAGGTATAATCCGGTTTCTCTCATCAGCGTGAGCAGTTCTTCGTCCAGGGATTCCATCCTTACCCCGTTGGGGACGGACCAGCTCATACCCAGGTTTTCTTCTTTGATCCTCTTGAGCAGGTTTGTGGCGTATTTTTTATCATATACAAAGTTATCGTCGATGATCTGAAACTCCTTAATGCCGAATTTATCTCTCAGCAACCGCAATTCTTTAATAACGGCGTCTATTGAGCGTTTTCTGACTGTTTTCCCGGAGATCAGGCTCGCGGCGCAAAACGTACACGGGTAAGGGCATCCTCTGGTAAGAATAATAGGCGCTATGGGAAAGTTCTTGAAGAAGGCACCGTGTTGCGCCGGGGGATATTCTTGAGGTTTGATAATATCCCAAGCGGGCATCCCCAGCGAGTCGAGATCGTCAACCAGGACCCGATCATTGAGGGTTACATTTCGTTTTTCCTTCCAGATAAGACCCGGTATCTCCGCTTCTTTCACGGTTGACGCTCCAGAAAGGAACTCAAGGAGCGTCTTGAATCCCGATTCCGCTTCGCCGCAAAAAGCGTAATCCAGCGTATCTCCAAAATACCCCATAGTATTGATCGGATCCGTGGAGGGATGGGGACCACCGATTACGGTTGTAGCTTTCGCCCGCTTGGCGGCAAACAGCATTTTCCTTACGTTTGCCAGGTCAAAAGTGTAGCACTGGATTCCGATAACATCGTAATTGCGATCCTCTATAAATCGTCCGAAACTATGGGGCGCGATTTTCTCCTTGATGCAATCCAGAATGGCGACGCTGTGGCGGTCCCTTAAGTAGGATGCAAGATATCCCAGTCCCAGGGCGGGCTGGATATGGTCGCCGGTGCTGAACGGTTTTACAAGGAGGACTTTCATTACAAGTAATTCATAAATTTTACGAGTTAAACGGACCAATCTGTTTTACACGTTTTCAGTCGGCAAATCAATGTAAGAGAGCTTCGGACTTTTTGATAACAATGGGGGCATTCTTCAAATTTATTCTTGCCCCGGAGATATAATCCTTGTAGATTGAATTACAGGAAATAACCTATAAATCGTTTGCACGGTAAACAGAAGAATTCGACCCTAAAAAGGCGTAGAGGAAAACCGCCATGGCTAATACACTCCGGATCGAACAAATGTCCCGCAAGGAAAAACTCCAGGCAATGGAGATTATCTGGGCTGACCTGTCGAAAACTGATGCTGAAGTCGAGTCGCCGGCGTGGCACCAAGATGTTCTGAAGAAAACCAAAGCCAGAGTTGTCGCCGGAGAGGAAAAGGCTTTAAACTGGGAGATGGCGAAGCGGGAGCTCAGGAAGCGTCTTGAATGAGGATCAAGATCCTCGCTTCAGCCTTAGACGACTTACATACCGGCTGCCTCTTCTATGATAAGCAGGGCGAAGGACTCGGCACATACTTTTTAGACTCTCTGTTCTCCGACATAGACTCCCTTGTCCTCCACGCGGGCATCCATCAGAAATTTTTCGGTTACCACCGCCTCCTGTCCAAGCGATTCCCTTATGCCGTTTATTACACGCTGGAGAAAGACCTGGTAGTCGTCTGGAGAGTTTTGGACCTCCGCCGTCAACCAGCCGGAATTCATCAAGCACTCGGTCAACAGCGGACCAGCCGCTGAACGCTGCGGCAACAGCCGCCCGTTAAAGGCTGCGGTTGCCGAAGAGGGCACCCCCCATTATCCGACTCCCGCTTCTACCGAATGAGAGTATTGCTCTTAAAACCCATCAACGAGGTTTATTACGTGGTGCAGCCCAATCTGGGGTTGGGCTACCTGGCATCCATAATCGAGGATGCCGGGCACGACGTGGAAATCCTCGACTCCGGGAAGAAGAACTTATCCTGGAACGATTTCACCGGGTTGATAAAAAGAAACAAATACGACCTGGCGGGAATCCAGATGTATTCGAACGAGATCCCCTCGGTCGCCGAGCATATCCGCCTCATCAAGCGGCATTCGCCCGAAACCGTCGTCATCTGCGGGGGGGCCCATATCAGCGGCGATCCGCGGGGCGCGATGTCGCTGCTGAAAGACGTAAGGTTCGGGTTCGCCGGCGAGGCGGAGGCCGGGATGGAGAAGTTCATCCGGCTTCAAAAAGAAGACTATGGAAACCCGGCGTTACTGAAGACGATTCCGAACCTCGTCTGGAGGTCGGGCGGCGAGGTCGAAGTCAACCCGGGGCGATCCTTCCAAAACCTGGACGAGATCAGGTATCCCGCCTGGCACCTCCTTTCGCCGAACATCTATCCTTCCGCCCCTCACGGCACCTTCTGCCGCCAGAGACCGGTCGCGCCCCTGATAATATCCCGGGGTTGTCCCTTCCAGTGCGCTTTCTGCGGCGGCCACACGATTACCGGCAGGGAGATCCGATACCGAAGCGTTGAAAACGCCGTCTCGGAAATTATGTTCTTGCGCGAGGAACACGGGGTGAGGGAGATACATATCGAAGATGATAACTTTACGCTGAAAAAAGAATACGTCGCCGGGTTGTGCGAGGAGATCATCCGGCGAGTTCCGGATCTCACTTTCGCCCTGCCCAACGGCGTTCGGCTGGATACCCTGAACGAAGAAACACTGCGTTTGATGGAGAGGGCGGGTTTCTATTCTATGGCCGTCGGTATTGAGTCGGGAAGCGACCGGGTCTTGAAGCTGATGAATAAGAATCTTACCCGTGAACTGATAAGAGAACGGATAGACCTGATAAAAAGAGTAACGGATATCAACCTGACGGGATTTTTCCTCATCGGCTACCCGGGAGAGAGCGAGCAGGAAATACTGGAAACCATAAACTTCGCCAAATCCCTGAAACTCGACAAGGCGAGCTTTATGTTCGCGATGCCCCTGCCGGGATCCGAACTCTGGGAAAGCTACCGGGAGAAGAACCCGGGGATCGACTGGGACACTTTTTTCTACTATCGAATCATTCCCGGCGTCTCGGAGATTCCCGCCGGGAAGCTGAAAAGATTGCACCGGAAAGCGATGCTGGAGTTCTACCTGAGGCCGGAAATAATCGCCGGGCTGCTCAGAGAGATCAGGACCCCGGAGCAGGTCGGGATACTGGGCAGGAGGATCTTCAATATCCTTGCCTCCGGCCGGAGGAGCAGGCGGCGTTTACGGCCGGTTTGTTCGGCGGCCGGGCGGCACGCGAAACCGTAATCGGGAGATTTCACCTGGGCACGGGCCCCGAAAATCCACGGGGTTTCAAAAAAACAATTTCGCGATTTTCAGGATTCCCTGTTTCCAGGGGGCGTTGTGGGAGATGCCGCTGCTGCCCTCAAAGCAGGCCAGGTTGTCCAGATACCAGCGGTAGTTCCTGAGCAGGGCGTCCTGATTGGAATACTTCGGCTTGAAACCAAGAATTTTCTCCGCTTTATCGATGGAGACGAACGAATCGGTGGCCGCGGTCTCGTAAACCCACCTGTAGAGCGGCGAGAGCTTGAGGGCCTCCAATATCCGCAGCGCCGTGATGACAGGAGCGGCGGGAAAGGCCCTGACCTTCTTTCCGAAACCGGCGTAGTCGAGAACCGCCTGGTAATCCTCCCCCATCGTGGTGAATTCCCGGGCGCCGATATTGAAGGTGTCGTTGACCCGGTCGCGGTCGAGAGTCGCGGCGAGATAGATCGCCTCGCAGAGATCCTCCACATCGAGAAGCTGGTAGCGGTTTCTCCCGTTCCCGATCATCGGGAAGCCCCGGCCGGACCTTGCCCAGTCGTAAAGCAGTACGAAGACGCCAAGCCGCTCGGGGCCGACGAAGGATTTCGGACGCAATATCGGCACGCACATCCCCTTCCGGCGGTATTCGAGGCACAACTCCTCGGCCGCGATCTTGGCCTCTCCGTAAGGCCCCACGCCGTCGAGCCGGTCATCCTCCCGCAGGGGGTGGTGGTCGGGGATGCCGTAAACGGCGGTGGAAGAGACGTGGATAACCCTCTCCACGCCGTGCCGCCGCGCGGATTCAAGAACATTCCGGGTGCCGGCGATATCGGTGGAAAAAATATCCTTTTTCCGGTAAAGCGGCAGGGCGGCGGCGCAATGAACGACGATATCGGCCCCTTTCGTCGCCCGGTCCACCGTTCCGGGATCCCGGATGTCTCCCCGAAAAACCTTCACCCGGTCACGGCAATCGGGATAGGCGAAATCGGCGATATCCAGGGAGGAGACCTCGTGACCCCTCTCCAGGAGGTATCGGGCAAGGTTGATTCCCAAAAAACCCGCCCCGCCGGTTATCAGGTATTTCCGCATTTACTTTGGAGACGCGTCGCCGGCCCGGATTTACTTCACGCGTATAGTATTAATCCCACGGTTAAGACCCACAGGACAATATCCACCAGCAGCGGGGGATCGGAGAGGACTAACTTCTCCGGACTGCCCCCGCCGGACTTTTCGTGAACCAGGTAAAAATACCTGAATATCCCGTAAAGAACGAAAGGCACGGTGTAAACCAGGTTCCTGGTGCCGAACTTCTCCACCGTCTCGGGCGCCAGGGTGTACAGCGTGTAGGAGACCACTGTCGCGGCGGTGACTACCGAGATCATCTGGTCGAGCAGATCGAGGCTGTAATGGTGGAGAACGCCGCGGTGGGCCCGCGCCCGGCTTTCCAGGAAGGTAAGTTCGTGCCGTCTCTTGCTCAAGGCCAGAAAAAGCGAGAGCAGAATCGCGCAGACGATCAGCCAGGATGACATCTCAACCCGAATCACCAACGCGCCGGCGACAACCCTCAAGACATATCCCAGCGCCAGAACGAAGACATCTATGATAATTAAGTTTTTAAGATAAGTGGAATAAGCCAACTGCAACAAAACGTATCCCAGCACGATCAGGAAGAAAGGTCCACCCAGCGGCGCGGCGGCGAGCAGCGATATCGCTGCGAGAACAGCGGCGGCGGCGACGGACGGACCGGCGGGCAGTCGGCCGGCCGCGATGGGGCGGGATGATTTGTCGGGATGGGCGGCATCCCGTTTCGCGTCCAGGACATCGTTTATGACGTAAATACTTCCGGAGACGACACAGAAGACCGCGAAAGCGGCGACGACAACGGCCAATTTCGCGCCGTCGAATATGTCCTGGGCAAAAAGTATCCCGGCGAAGATGATCAAGTTCTTGATCCACTGCCGGGGCCTCATACTAATGATAAAAAGCCCAAGTGTTTTCACCGATTTTTCTCGCGTGGTCGCGGAGGCGCGGGGGTTGAGTTATTTTTCGCTCTCTCTTATTCCCCGGGCTTCCGTCTGAAGTCCGTCTTCCGTCTGAAGCCGGATAAAAAAGCCGGATCTACGACCGGATCTTCGATACGCCCGGGGCTATCCTTGTGTCGCCCCCTGCGGGGGCTTAAATTATTTTCTTATTCGCCCCTTGTCCCCGGGCTAACGCCCGGGGCTAATCCTGTATCATCCCCTGCGGGGATTCTCTTTTTAGCCTCCGCAGGAGGCGGAACTTTATTAGCCCCCGGTGTCAACCGGGGGTACGAAATGTCTCAAATTTTTTCCCAGCCCCCGCAGGGGGCGACACTTCCAAGCCCTCACATAGGGCGATACTTCTTTAGCCCCGGGCGTTAGCCCGGGGTTAGCAGCGTCTCTAAAATCTTCCCTCAGCCCCCGCAGGGGGCGACACTTCCAAGCCCTCGCAGAGGGCGATACTTCTTTAGCCCCGGGCGTCAGCCCGGGGTTAGCAGCGTCTCTAAAATCTTCCCCCAGCCCCCGCAGGGGGCGACAC
>PUNC01000113.1 GCA_003551625.1 PVC group bacterium
CGAGGTGATCGCCGGGACGATCAACGGTTCGGGCTCCCTCCACGTCGAGGTCACCGGTACCGGCGACGAGACCAAGCTCTCGGGGATTATGCGGCTGGTCTCCGAGGCGCAGGCCTCGAAGTCGCGCTCGCAGCACCTGGCCGACCGTGCCGCGCAGATCCTCACCGGCGTGGCCATTCTCGCCGCCGTCATCACGTTGATCGTTTGGCAACTCCTCGGCGCGCCGATCGACTTCTCGATCGTCCGCGTGGTGACAGTGCTCGTTATCGCCTGCCCGCACGCCCTCGGCCTGGCGGTGCCTCTGGTGGTGGCGATCTCGACCACCCTCGGCGCCGGTAGCGGTCTGCTCGTGCGCGACCGCCGCGGTCTCGAGGAGGCGCGCAACCTTGAAACGGTCGTCTTCGACAAGACCGGCACGCTCACCCTTGGGGAGCACCGGGTGGTGGGCCTGGCCGTGGCGGAGGGCGTCTCGGAGGAGGAAGCGCTTCGGATCGCCGCGGGCGTCGAGGTTGAATCGGAGCACCCGATCGCCCGCGGCATCGTTCAGTCCGCGCGGGAACGGGGGATCGAGGTCCGGTCAGCCGAGGGCTTTCGCGCGCTCCCCGGCCGAGGCGTCGCGGCGACCCTCGACGGTACCGAATACCGCGTGGGCGGCCCGGCGCTGCTCAAGACGGGAAACCCGCGCGTGCCGGACTATCTCCGAAAGAAGGCCGAAGAAGCCGATCACCGCGGCCAGGCCGCCATCTACCTCCTCCGTAACCGCGAGGCGCTGGCCGTCTTCGCCGTGGCCGACGCCGTGCGGCCCGAAAGCCGCCAGGCTGTCGACGCGCTCCACGCTCTCGGCATCGAGGTCGCCATGCTCACGGGGGACGCGCGAGCCGTGGCAGACGCCGTCGCCGCCGAACTCGGTATCGATACCGTCTTTGCCGAGGTCCTGCCGGAGGACAAGGCCGCCAAGATCCAGGAGCTGCAGGCAGGGGGCAAACGCGTCGCTATGGTCGGCGATGGCGTCAACGACGCCCCCGCCCTCGCGACGGCCGAGATCGGCGTCGCCATCGGCGCCGGAACCGACGTGGCCGTCGAGGCCGGCCACATCGTGCTCGTTCGGTCCGATCCGCGCGACATCCCGCGGATCGTAACTCTGTCTCGCGCCACCTACCGGAAGATGCTCCAGAATCTCTGGTGGGCCGCCGGCTACAACATCGCCGCCATCCCGCTGGCCGCCGGCGTCCTCGCCGCCTGGGGAATCCTCCTTACGCCGGCCCTCGGCGCGGCCCTTATGTCGGCCTCTACGGTAATCGTGGCGATCAACGCTCAACTCCTTAAGCGCGCGCGGCTATGAAGGGAGTGCGCCTTCGTTTGAAGAAATTCGGCATAATGAATGAAAAAGCGGAATAAGTTAATAAGTAACCAACATCCCCTAAAAAGTAGCTTGCCTGGACCGGGATTTATCGTATTCTTTTCACCGGCGATGGGGTTCGCCCTGAACCGTCCCGCCGCGCGGGACTGATGACTCCTACCGGTATTTTCCGCGCCGCCTTACCGAGCGGTTATTCAGCCAGAAGCCATTCCGGGAGGAGTTATGGCCGTAAGCATCGCCGAGATCATCATCCTAAGCATTGTCGCTGACTGGGCCTTTCGCCAGATCCGCGTCCCCGGCCTGATCGGCATCCTCCTGGTCGGGATCCTTCTGGGGCCGCAGGTCCTCGGCCAGATCAGCCCCGACCTGCTGGCTATCGGCTCCGATCTGCGGATGATCGCCCTGATCGTCATCCTCCTGCGGGCCGGATTCGAGCTGAGCCGGAAGACCCTCCGCCGGGTAGGGGGGAAGTCCCTTCTCCTCGCCTTCGTCCCGGCCACCTGCGAGGGACTGGCGATCACCCTGATCGGACCCGCCCTGCTCGGCCTGACGTTTCTGGAGTCGGCGGTCCTCGGTTCGGTCCTGGCCGCCGTCTCTCCGGCGGTGGTGGTCCCCCGGATGATCGGCTTCATCAAGGAACGAAGGGGGGCGAAGAAGGCCATCCCCTCGATGGTGCTGGCCGCCGCCTCGGTGGACGACGTTTACGTGATCGTGGTCCATACCGTCCTGGTCGGGCTCTACGTTGGGAGGCGGATGAACCTGGCCTGGGAGATAACCGCCGTTCCCCTCTCCCTGGTTCTGGGCGCGGCGGCCGGGCTGGGGGTCGGCTGGCTACTCTACCGGATCTTCGAGCGCTCGGATCTCTGGGCGACCAAGCAGGTGCTGATCGTAATCGCCTGCGCCATCTTTCTAGTCCGGCTCCAGTATTACCTGGCCGGGGTAGTTCCCTTCGCCGGCCTGGTGGCGGCGATGGCGATCGGTTTCGTCATCCTGGAACGGAGGGAGCGGATCGCCCACGCCATCTCCGCCCGGTTGGCCCGGGTTTGGATCTTCGCCGAGATTATCCTCTTCTCGATGGTCGGGGCCCAGGTGAACGTCGCGGTGGCCTGGCGGGCGGGGCTGGCGGGGATCGCCGTGATCCTGGTCGGCGTGGCCGCCCGCTCGTCCGGGGTGCTGGTCTGCCTGGCCGGGAGCGATCTGACGCGAAAGGAGCGGATATTCACGGCGGTGGCCTTTACGCCCAAGGCCACCGTCCAGGCGGCGATCGGGGCGAGCCCGCTGCTGGCGATGCGGGCGGCCGGGATGACGACCGGACCGGGGGAGGTCATCCTGGCCGTGGCGGTCCTGAGCATCCTCCTGACCGCTCCGGCCGGTTCCTGGGCGATCTCCGCCCTCGGCCGCCGCTGGCTTGCGGTGGAGCCGGAAGCCGGGGAGAACGCCTACCGGGCGGCGGTCGAAAGTTCGGGTTGATATACAGAGACAAATCTTTCCAGGGTCACACCCCAAATAACAAGTTGGGGTGTGACCCGGTTCTCAGTTCGGATCTCGAATTGGGTAAATGTCGGTGAATACTAAGAAAACGCCTGCTCAAAAAAATTGACCGGGAGGCCGGATTTCCAGAGGGGTAGGGGAAGGGAAGGGGCCGTCAAGCAGCGCCTGACGGCCCCTTTAATATTTGTCGGAACATCGAGAAATAAGCTTGACTTTATCCGCCCGCAGCCGAAAACTTGAAAAAACCGGCGGCTGAACTGAAAGGTTTATGTCAAAGCGAACAATAATCTTTTTCAATAACGACCACCGTCCTCCCCCGAACGGACGGCATCGGCACATTCAAGGAACCTTCTCCACCCGCGCGAGATGAACTCCCCCGGGTTTTTTGGGGACCGGGTGAAAACGAGAGGATTCTCCTGGGATTCCCTTAAAACGATATCACAATCTGTGACATCCTCTTCCGGCCTGAAGTATTCTAAGTAGCAGGGGAGGAGGAATAAGTTAAAAAGCAAACAACGTCCCCTAAAGTATGAAAAGTCCAGAAAGGGATAAGGAGGGTGGCGAGCCTCTTCCTTGGTGGTCGTTTACTCAAGAAAGAAAGAAGCGGGAAGCTCGGCATAGGATGTGAAGTAGAACTAAATAAGGAGGACTCGAATGATGAGAGGAATAGGGGCGATTGAAATTGGGATCATTCTTGTCGTTATCCCTCTGGCGATCCTGTTGACGGTCCTGCCGTTCTGGAAAATTTGTAAGAAAGCGGGATTCCCGGGAGCGATATCGTTATTTATGCTTATTCCGATAGCCAACATTATCCTGCCGTTCTATCTCGCATTTGCGGAATGGCCGGTGCTGAAGCAGAAAGAACGAAAGGAAGAGATGCCGGCCTGACTGGTTAAGTTGACTTTCGGAATGAGTGCCCTGAACATCAAAGAAGTCGGGCAATCACGCGGTAGA
Source organism: PVC group bacterium (assembly GCA_003551625.1). Taxonomy (GTDB): domain Bacteria; phylum Auribacterota; class Erginobacteria; order Erginobacterales; family PUNC01; genus PUNC01. The sequence goes on from PUNC01000113.1 coordinate 3,806, forward strand.
ACCGTGAGAAAGCCGTGATAGACCGGATAGCCGAAAAGATACTTCTGGGCGGTATCGAGGGCTTCGTTTATTGACCCGGGCGGGTTCAACCCGCCCGGGTTTTATATTTGCTCCGATGAAAGTTATGCTGCTCAATGGCTAGGAGGTCAGATGAAAACGAACGTTAAAATAGCCTTAGACGCTACAGTCTGGTTTTTGTGCCTCTTCATAGCCGTCATTCTCAGACCGAGTATTTACAATTCGGAAACAGCTATTTCGTTTTCTATGGTGAGCGGAGCCCTGATGGTTGGATTTATCTGGATTTTGCTCCGAGCGATTATTCACGACATAGCTAAAACATATCCGTATAAGTGGCTTTACGCGTTGCTGTCTATTGTAATCGTACCCATTGCCGCTATTCTTGGAATGCTCCCGTTTTTCATTCTTAGATCCCTACGAACCCCCAGGCTCATAACGGCTCTTCCTCTTTTATCAGCGGGTCTTATCTGGGGGATTGTTTCGTCTTTAATTTTCCCCATTGCTCGGCACGATGAATGAAGAAGCGGAATAAGTTAAAAAGCAAACAACGTCCCCTAAATGGCCCGGTGGCTGGGCGTAAAGTCAAGAGTAAAGATTTGACCCCAATAGGTTATGGATACAAAGAGAGTCAATGAAATCAAGACCCACCTGGGGAAAAAAGAATCTCGGGAACTGCTTAAAATCTACAAAGAGAATAACAGGGACGAATACGTCGATGAAGCATTTGAGGCCGTCAGACAGTTGCTCGTAGAACGGAAACTGAGTATTCCGCGCCAATCACCCTTTCCCCGTCCTACAAAACCCGAGCCGATAGCGAAGGCCGAGTATGTCGATCTTGTCACCGTATATCGAACCGGCAACCAGGCAGTCTTAACCGTAGCCAAATCATTGCTGGAGGAAGCCGGGATTCGATACCTGGCCAAAGGAGAAGGCTTGCAGGACATCATAGGCGGCGGGCGATTCGGGGCCGGCTTCAATCTTGTCGCCGGCCCGGTAGAACTTCAAGTGCCCCGGGAATGCGCCGCGGAGGCCGGGAAGATTCTTTCAAAATTGCAATAAATATTCCTTGAAGAACGAATTTAATTTTACGAATAGTTCGGCTTGAAAAGAGATTGAGGTATGGGCGTATCCATACACTATCGAGGTCGAATCGACAGCGCGGCGCTGCTCCCGTCCCTTCGTGAGGAAGTCGCCGATATCGCCCACTCAATGGGTTGGCCCTCGACAACTCTGGACGATGACTGGTCAATTTCTCCCGACGCGAATCTGGCCACTGACGGCAGGATTCAAGGCCACCTTGGACTCAAGGGTATCCAGATCACTCCGCATCCAGACTCGGAACCCCTCGTTCTGTTTTTCGACCGTGACGGATATATTCGATCTCCCGTAACTATGGCGCTGATCCTTGACGGCACCCTGCAGCCGAAGACGGCTTGGGTTTCGATGAAAACCCAGTTCGCCGCCCCCGATACCCACGTGTGGGTTATCGGCCTCCTCAAGTATCTGAAGAAACGCTACATCTCCAATCTTGAAGTGTCGGACGAGAGCGGATACTGGGATACCGGCGACAGGCGGAAATTGGAGGAGAGTATGGCCTTTCTCAACAGCAAGCTTAATCAACTCTCTGCCAAAATCTCGTCTGGTCGCATAGGTGACCTGACGGGACTGACGGCGGATCAGATCGCGTCACGGCTCGAGCATTTGTTCCTGAACGATGAGGAGCTAGGCGTCGAAAAACGCCCTGAACGCGACAAGTGAAAGCCGCGACGGAGCGCTGCTTCTCCTTGCGCGTTAGGTGAAGCGGCAGCCCAGAAAGGATAATAAGCGAATGGCGGTGGCTTTGTTCCCTTGCGCATACACCGTTTGCCGGAAAAAAGAAGGGGAGTAACTTAACAACTTAACTCCGTCCCTAACGCTTTCCGGAGGTCGGAATTATGCCTAAAACGGTAATACCGGCAGAGCGGATTCAGCGGATAATCTATCTGGTTCGCGGCCAAAAGGTAATATTGGATCGGGATCTGGCGGGTTTGTATGGGGTTCCCACCAAGGCCTTAAAGCAGGCGGTTCGCCGGAACCCAAAACGCTTTCCTAAAGATTTTATGTTTGTGCTTAAACAGCAGGAATTTAAGAACTTGAGGTCACAATTTGTGACCTCAAGTTCTTGGGGCGGGAGCCGTTATCTGCCTATGGTATTTACCGAATAGGGCGTGGCAATGCTCTCCAGCGTTCTGAATAGTCCCCGAGCCATCCAGGTCAACATCGCGATAATGCGGACCTTCGTTCAGCTGCGTAAGCTTATGGCCACCCACGCCGGACTGGCTCAAAAGCTGGAAGAATTAGAGAAGAAATACGACGCCCAGTTTCAGATTGTCTTTGAAGCGATAAGGCGGCTTATAGTTGAGCCGGAACCGAAGCTTCCCCGCCGCAGGATCGGCTTCCACGTAAAGGAGAAGCGGGGGAAATACGGCCGCCGCGTCGCAGGAAGGGCGAAATAAGTTAACAAGTAAACAACGTCCCCTAAAGCTTGAGGCTCTGAACCGTCCGGGCGAAAAGTCAAGAGTAAAGACTTGACCCCATATTACGATGGAGGAGGCAACAATGGACAACAGCCAAGGTAAGCTCAAATCGTGGGGTTTATTCTTTGCCGGCCTGGGCATTCTTTTGATTGGCATCGCAGTTCTCATTAACGTATTGAAGCATCCTTCACGTCTCAAATTCGCGGATTTATTCGGACCACCCGGAACTGAAACAATAACCAGGACTGTGCGTTCATTTGATTCTGCCCCTCCAAGTACGATTTCGCCTTTTCAGAAGATAATAACCGACGAAGAATTTAATGAATATTATGAGTCGCTTAAGGAAGCTTTATCTGAATGGGATTTCAAAGAAATTATCCTAGAAAAGATTGAAAGCGAGGAATTCAAAGAGAAATTGAGGCGAAAAATCGAAGAGTTGCCGGCTATAATGGAAATTAAGGCAACCAGAGTCGAGGAGATATACCAATGAGTCGCTTCAGCGGTTTGAGACCGCCTTTCGGCTTTAGCGGGTGTACCGGCGGTTAGAAAATGAAAGAGAAGATAATTAGATACATAATAGCCGGAATAATCTCGGGTATTTTCTTCTATCTTGCCTTTTGGACGGGTCAAATTCTGGTTTGCGTATGGGGGGTTATTTTCTTTCGTTTGATTATGAATCCGCAGATTCTTAAGGAAAATGTCGGTGTGCCCCGCCTGCCGGCTAAAGATATTCTATCTCTCACAGCATTTTTTCTCGTCATTGCTGCTTTTGTAGTCTTCATACTCAAAATCAGAAATGTTGAGGCTTTCAAAATCGCATCTTCAAACTGGATAGTTCTTTTCTTGCTGTGGTTAGCCCTAATGGTTGGCAACTTGAGGGCATTTAACCCTGAAGAAAGCGATTTAGCCTAACGAATCATCGCTTGTGATATGCCTAACGGAGCAAAGGGATGATATATATCGCCGGAATAATTCTCATTATTATCGGGTTTGTCTGGCCGTTCCTAACCGGCTGGAGTTTAACTTTAATTGTATTTCCGCTCGGTATTTTAGCCTTGTTGAGTCCCGGCAGATATATTCCAAAAACAGCAAATTGGAATAAATGGGCGCGGGCGGGATTACTTGGTTATTTATTGGTTGTGTTAATCCACTGGATCATTTCTTACTTGGCAGTCGCATCGCCCGTTTTCTGTAACACCTGGGGCGGTTGTTATCTTGCTATAGTATTTAGCTGGATCTCCGCGCCTGTTGATTTGCTGTTGTCTCGTATCTCTCCACTTGAAACCATTCAGCTTCCTGATGGAGGATGGCAAATTAGAATCAGTTATATTCGAGCCACGACATCCAATTTTATGAGTATTATCGTTTACCTGCTCGCTGGAATTCTGATCGGAAAATGGCTTCAGGTACGGAGGAGTAAGTGTTGACCTCAGGCTGCTCAAATAATCAGTTCCCCCTCAAATTCCCTTGAAAAACAGAAGTTAACCTGACCACCAGCGCTAAATTAAAGAGAATTATAAATGAGAAAATGTCCAGCTTGTGGCGAATGGAATTCCGATGATTCAACCACCTGCAAATCGTGCGCCACTCCGCTATCGGTTAACACGACTGAATCCCCCAAGCAACCTTTGACAAAACGGGCTCTGTTTATAGTCGGCTTAAGGCTGATTGGCATTTATCTGATGATATTTGGTTTCCTTGGTGCCCTGCATAAAATGGGTACCAATTATGTAATGCTACGGCTTGTTGCTCGGACTATAAATCTTGGATTAGATGAATTTGCGGGAGCTTTTATAGAGAGCATGCAATATTTAAGCATAACCACTGGGGTAATCTGGGATCTGATACGAATTGTTGTAGGTCTTTATTTATGCAGAGGAGGGAAACTTATTATTAAATTTGTTGGGATGAAAGACGAAGTTCCTATCGGATAATAATCCAAAAGCCGGAAGACAGAGGGATGATAGTAGAGATCATATTCCTTAGCGTATTTGGGTTAATCTCGCTGCTGTGCGCGATTCACCTCTGGAGGCGGCGCGACGCGACCTTGCTGATGAAGATTCGCTGGACCATAGTCATCTTCATTCCCCTGGCGGGCCCGATTTTCTATGGAGGATTCTTCAAGGCTCCTGACCGATCCGGTTACCGGAAACACTGGCCGGAAGACCGCGGCGGTCTCCCGCCCGGAGGGGAATTTACCGGCCGATGGCGATAAAAAACCTGGGGTCAAACCTTAGCAATGATACCTTTTCTTCGATGATCAGTGATCCGCAAAAGACGGCAAAGACAGGGTCAGTCCGTGCATATATGCAAAATGACCGAAAGACCGGATTTTGAAGTGCAAAACGAATAGAAGGGGTGTGGAGACGGTTTGAAGAGCTGGTCTCAATTCGCGACCAGCTCAAAGATTTAGAGGAGACCGTTTGGGACGGTCAGTGAGGGTGGGTGGCGGAGATTGCTTCGTCGGCCCGAAGGTTTTCGGGCCTCCTCGCAATGACGGTTCATACGGAAGGATGTGGAGATTGCTTCGTCGTCCCCCACCGGGATCGGTGGGGGACTTCTCGCAATGACGGCGAGTGAAGGCGCCCGCCGGAGATTGCTTCGTCCCCCTCGCTCCGCTCGGGGTCCTCGCAATGACGGTGAGAGTGGATGCTTGATGGGGGTTTTCTTGCTTTTTGGTTTCGGTTTCGGCGGCGGCTGCGGTAGCATATCGTCAGCTTCTTCAGGTTATGTGGGTAGATGCAATTGATCATCGCTGGGCCGGGGGTCTAATCCTGTTCTGAGGAATCGAAGGAATGACTCTTCGGTTGAGATTGCTTCGCTTCGCTCGCAATGACGGTCAATGGAGTCTTCCGGGGTTTTCCGCGATGACGATTTGGTTTTGTCGGGCGGCCTCTAAAAGCTTGCGTTATATATGGCGGCATACTACCTGATTCTTCTGCTGGGATGGCTGGTGCGGGCGCTGCCGGCGCCGTTCGCCCGCCGGCTCGGACGGTCGGCGGGCCGCCTGTTTTACCATCTGGACCGCCGGCACCGGCGGATCGCCCTGGACAACCTGCGGGCGGTCTTTCCGGAAAAGACCGAAGAATGGCGACGCCGGACCGCGCGGGAATCTTTCGGCTGGATGGGTTTCAACCTGACCGAATTTCTCAGAATCCCCCTGGTGGCCCGGGCCGGGCCGGAAGCCGTCTTCCGGCCGCGGGGGCTGGAGAAGGTGAACGCCGCCCGCGCCCGGGGGAAGGGTATAGTCTTCGTCACCTTTCATTACGGAAACTGGGAATACCTGGGTTTCTCCCCCCGTTTCCTGGGATTTCCGGTGGCCGTGGTGGCCCAGGAGATCAAGAACCCCGCCGTGGACGGATTGATCAACGATATCCGGGAGCTGACCGGGGTTGAAGTCCTGCCCAAGAACGAAAGCTCGGCCGTTCTGTTGAGCCTGCTCCGGCGCAACTCGGCGGTGGCGATCGTGGCCGACCAGAGAGCGCGGAAGATGGGGGTGAAGATCGACTTCCTCGGCCGCCCCGCTTCGGCGACCGCCGCCCCGGCGGTCCTGGCCCTCCGTTCCGGCGCGGCGGTGATACCGGTTTTTATTGATTTTGACGGTGAAGGCGGTTATGAGGTGGTCTTCGGCGATGAGATCGCCCCCGCCGCCGGCCTCCCCCCGACCGACGCCGTCCGGGAGCTGACCGGGAGGATAAACCGGGCGCTGGCCGATAGGTTGCGGGCCGCTCCCGAACCCTGGATGTGGGGCCATCGCCGCTGGCTGGACGCCGCGAGATGAGAGAGATCTCCAAGATTTTGATCAAGGCCCCCAACTGGCTGGGAGACTGCGTCTTCGCCGCTCCCGCGGCGGGGAAGCTGAAGGCCGACCATCCCGCCGCCCGGATCTCGGTTCTGGCCAAAGATTCCCTGGCGCCGTTCTGGGAGCTGGTCCCCGGGGTGGACGCGGTCATCGGATACGAGAAGCGGCGGGGATGGGCGGGGCTGCGGGCGGCGGCGGCTACGGTGGCGGGACTGAGGCGGGAGAGGTATGACCTGGCGGTAATCTTCCCGCGCTCGTTCTCCTCGGCCCTGTGGTGTTTCACGGCCGGAATCGCCGAGCGGCGGGGATACGCCGCCGAAGGCCGCCGGCTGTTGCTCAACCGGGTGGTCGAGCCGAAGACTGATTACCGGCAAACCCCCCGGGTGGACTACTACTACGCCCTGGTCGGCGATCCCGGAAAGGACCGGCCCCGGCCCCGGCTGGAGATACCGGAACGGGAGATCGAGGAGGCCCGGGACCAACTCCGGCGGCTTGTCGGCTCCGACCGGATCGAAAACCCGGTGGGCCTCCATCCGGGGGGGTATTACGGTTCGGCCAAGCGCTGGCCGGTAGAACATTTCAGCCGCCTGGCCCGGCGACTGGCCCGTTCCGGCCGGACGGTGCTGGTTTTCGGAGGTCAAGGCGACCGGGAGACCGCCGGGAAGATCGTTTCCGGGGCCCCGTCCGGGGTGTGGAGCCTCGCCGGCGAGACGGGATTGAAACGGCTGGCGGCTTTGCTTAAACTCTGCCGGGTCGTGGTGGCCAACGACAGCGGTCCCCTTCATCTCGCCGCCGCCGTGGAGACGGCGGTGGTCGGGCTGTTCGGATCGACGAATCCCGTCGCCACCGGTCCCCGGGGAAAGGCGGTCAGGGTCATCTATCGCGGTCTCCCCTGTAGCCCCTGCCTGCTCCGGACCTGCCCGAAGGGCCTGGAATGTATGGTTTCGATCGGCGTTGAAGAAGTGATGGCCGCGGTGGAGGAGCTCTGGAATAGTTAAGGAATTATGAAAGCGAATCTCCAGTTCAAGCCGCGGAGCGTCCTGATAGTTAAACTGGGCTCGATCGGCGACGTGGTCAATTCCCTGCCGCTGGCCAACGCCCTCAAGGACTCCCGGCCCGATCTCCGGCTGGGCTGGCTGGTGGAGCCCAAATCCCTGCCGGTGATCGAGGACCACGACGCCGTGGACGAGGTTATCGTCTTCCGCCGGGAACTCGGCCTCTCCGGTGTCGGGCGGGCGTTGCGGGAGATCAGGCTCTTCCGGCCGGACCTGGTCGTGGATCTTCAGCGGATCCTGCGCAGCGGCTTCTTCACCTTCTTTTCCGGTTGCCGCTACCGGCTCGGTTTCAACCGCGGCCGCTGCAAGGAGATGTCCTGGCTCTTCTACAACCGGAGAATCCCCGCCGCCGATTCCGGCGAGCATATGGTGACCCAGTACCTGGAATTCGCCTCTTACCTGGGCCTGCCGGAAACGGAGGCGGTCTTCAAGCTTCCGATCGGGGAGAGCGAACGCGCCCGCGCCACCCGGCTCCTGCCGCCGGCGGCCTTGAAGGGCGAAATCATCTGTCTCAATCTCGGCGCCACCAAGCCGGCCAACCGCTGGCCGGACGGCCACTGGGCCCGGCTGGCGGATCTGCTGGCCTCCCGCGACGACACCACGGTCGTCCTGACCGGCGGGGAAGGGGACGTCGCCGCCGCCCGCTCGGTGCTGGCGGAATCGCGGTCCGCCGAGGCGCTGGTGGACCTGGCCGGCCGGACGACGCTGAAGGAGCTGGGCGGTCTTTACGATCTGGCCGCGGCCGTGGTCTCTTCCGACAGCGGTCCGATGCACATCGCCTCGGCCCTGGGGACCAGGACGATCGGCCTGTTCGGGCCCTCCTCCCCCCGCCGCACCGGCCCCTGGAACCATCTCCAGCTTGTCGTCCGAAGCGGGGAGGAATGCTCTCCCTGCGGGAAGAGACGCTGCCGGCGGGATGACTGTATGAGCGCGATCCCGCCGGAGGAGGTCTTCCGGCGGCTCACCGCGCCGGAAGAGGAGGGCGGCGGTGACCGGAAGGATGGCTGAAAAGCTCCAGCCCGCCCCTCCCGAAGGTTTCGCGGTCAGCTCGCGGCCGGGAATCGTTTTCGTGTTCCGGGAAACCTGGCGGGACGAAATCATATCGCAGGGCGAGGCGATCCGGGCCGGCGAGGTCGGGACCGTCTTCCTGGAAGGAAGGGGCCGGAACCCGGTCCTCGGCCGCGGGGACCGGATGGTGGTCTGGAGACATTGCCGCCACGGCGGGATGCTCCGGAGCGTCACCTCCGACCGTTTTTTCCATCCCCGCCGGTTCTTAAACGAACTCCGGCTTCAGGCGGAGGCCCTCCGGGCGGGAGTGCCCACCGCCGAGCCGCTCGGGCTGATGATCGAGCGGGCCGGCCTTCTCTTCGTCCGCTGCCGGCTGGCCACCCGTTACCTTGCCGGGAGCCGGGACTGGCTGTCTTTTTACCGGCAACCGCCCCCGGCGGGGGAGATAAAGGACGAGGCTGAACAGAGACGGCTGGCCCGGGGCTTCGGAAAGGCGGTCTCCCGGCTGCACGAGGCCGGTTTCGACCATCACGATCTGCAGTTGAAAAACCTGCTCTTCTCCGGAAGCGGGAATTCGGGGGGATTCTTCGTAATCGATTTCGACCGCGCGCGCCGCCGAAAGCCTCTCGGCCGCCGCCGGAGGGCGGGGAATCTGTTGCGCCTTCACCGATCTTACCTCAAGATGTGTTTTTCCACGGGACGGCCCCCCGGTTCCGCGCCGGCTCGTTTTCTCCGGGCATACGCGCCCGGCGACCGGTCCTTAAGAAGATACGTTTTCGAAAGGGCCCGGAAGGCGCGATGGAGCAACCGGGCGCATCGCTGTCTCTGGGGGGCGTCCGTGAAGCTCAAAGGCGGCTGTTACGCGCGTTCGGCCGGAAGATGAAGATCGCTTTTTGCCTGGAACAATTCAACCCCGAGCGGGGAGGGGCGGAGGTTTACGTGGCCGATCTTGCCCGCCTGATGTGCGCCCGCGGCCATCAGGTATCCGTCCTCACCACCACCAGCTCCGTCCTTCCGGCCGAAAACCTTCAAATCCGGCTGATTTCCACGCCGCGCCGTCCCCGCTTTCTCCACGCCCTCGCCTACGCCTTTCGGACCCGCCGAGCGGTGCGGGCCGAAAAATTCGACGTGGTCCACGCCTTCGAGAGGTCTCTGGGTATGAATATCGTGCAGCCTCTGGGAGGCTCATACGCGGCCAGCCTGGAAGGCAACCTGCGATCGCTCCGCGGACGGTGGGGCCGGGCGGCCAAGAAACTCAGCTACCTTCTGAGCCCGCGCCGGTGGGCCTATTTCGCGGTGGAGAAACGGCAGTTGCGGGAGGCCGGGCTGGTGATCGCCATCTCGGCGATGGTGAAGAGCGACCTGGTCCGTTTCAACCGGGTCGACCCCCGCCGGATCCGGATCGTCCGCAACGGGGTCGACCTGAACAAATTCAATCCCGCCAACCGCGACCGGTTCCGCGCTAAAGTCCGGAAAGAGATCGGGGTGGGGCCGGACGATTTCGTCCTACTTTTCGTCGCCCACAATTTCCGTCTCAAGGGGCTTTCCCCGCTGATCCGGTTGATGAAGCTGCTCAAGGAGCAAAAACCCGACACCCGGTTCCGGCTGGCGGTCCTGGGAAACGGGAGGCGGACGAAGTTCGCCGCCTGCGCCCGCCGGCACGGGGTTGAATCCGAGGTCTTGTTTCTGGGCGGCCGCCCGTTCACCGAAGCCTATTACGCGGCGGCCGATATCTGCGTGCATCCCAGCTATTACGACCCTTCCGCGCTGGTGGTGCTGGAAGCGATGGCCAGCGGGCTGCCGGTGATAACCACCGTCTTCTGCGGAGCCTCGGAGGCGATCGAGCACGGCGTCAGCGGTTTCGTGATCGACAACCCCGATGACGAAGAGAAGCTGGCGGGACCGGTGCTGGAGCTGCTGGATCCGCAGCTCCGGGAGCGGATCGGGACGGCCGCCCGCGCTTGCGCCGAGTCCTACCCCTACGCCCGGAACCAGATGGAGATTCTGGAAATCTATAATGAATATCTTGGCTCTCACGCCTGATCTCTCCCTGGCCAGCAGCCGTCTTCGGCTGTCCCAGTATATTCCCATCCTGGACGCGGCGGGGATCAAGCTCGAGGTCGGGGAATACCGGGGCGGCGCCCGGACGCGGCTGGAGCTTCTGCGCTCGGCCCGGGAATACCAGGCGGTGCTGCTTCACCGAAAGCTGATAAACCCGCTGGAGCTGAAGATACTCCGTTCCCGCGCCCGCCGGCTCGTCTTCGACTTCGATGACGCGGTGATGTTCCGGGATTCCAACTCCGCGCGTCAGGATTCCGCCGCCCGCCGCCGGCGTTTCGCGGCCCTGACCGCCGCGGCCGACCTGGTGATCGCCGGCAATGACTATCTGGCCGGCTGGGCCCGGCGCCGGGCCGGCCGGGTGGCGGTAATCCCCACGCCGGTCGATCTTACGAAATTTCCCGCCGACCCGCCGCCGCCCGACGGGTCGACCGTGGGCTGGATCGGGAGCGCCCCCAACCTGCTCTATCTCGATCAGGCCGCGCCCGCCCTGACCCTGCTTGCCCGGCGGGGGGTGGATTTCGTCTTCAAGATCATCAGCGACGGATTTGTCGATATCGAAGGGGTGCGGACCGTTAAAAAGCGCTGGTCCGAAGCCGAGGAGGCTTCGGAGCTCGCGAGTCTCTCGGTGGGGATCGCCCCGCTTCGTTCCGACCCCTGGGCGGAGGGGAAATGCGGCTTCAAGGTTCTCCAGTATTTCGCCGCCGCCCGGCCCGCGGTCTGCTCTCCGGTCGGGGCCAACCGTTCGATAGTCCGCCCCGGAATCAACGGTTTCTGGGCCGACTCCGTATCGGAGTGGGCTGAAGCGCTCAAAAAACTGCTGGATTCGCCTCGCCTGCGGGAAGAGTCGGGTCGAAACGGCCGGAAGCTGGTGGAGCAGGAGTTCAGTCTCCGCGCGGTCGCCCCCCGCCTGGCGGCGGCCCTGCGGAGCCTGGAACGGTGATTATGGAAGATGCTCGAACCGACAGGGTATCGCTTTCGGTCTGCGTGGCGAGTTGGAACGTCCGGGAACACCTGGAGCGCTGCCTTCGTTCCGTGGCCGAAAACTCGGGAGAAGAGGCGGAGACGATCGTGGTGGACAACGCCTCCCGGGACGGCAGCGCGGAAATGGTCGCCGAACTCTTCCCCGGAGTCCGCCTTATCGCCAACCGCCGCAACCGGGGATTCGCGGCCGCCGTCAACCAGGCCCTGGCCGTCGCCCGGGGGCGTTGTCTTCTCCTCCTCAATCCCGACACCGTCGTCCGGCCCGGTGCTTTCCGGGAGATGACGGACTTCTTCGCCCGCCGGCCCGGGGCGGGCGCGGCCGGCTGCCGGCTCCTGGAGCCGGACGGAAGGGTCCAGCCGTCGGTGCGGTCTTTCCCCACCTTCGCCTCCGCCCTGGAACGGTTCACCATCCTCGGCCGGCTGCGCCTGCTGCCCGGGGTTCGCCGCCGCTATCTGCGGGAGGATTTCGATTATCGCTCCCCGGCGGAGGTGGACCAGGTAATGGGGGCGGCGCTCTTCCTGCGCCGGGAGGCGCTGGAGGAGGTCGGGTTTCTGGATGAGCGCTTCTTTCTTTACTTCGAGGAAGTCGATCTCTGCCGCCGCCTCAAATCGGCGGGCTGGGAGATATGGTATAATCCCCGGGCCGCCGTGGTTCATTACGGCGGGGCCAGCTTCGAGCAGGCCGCGGGCCGATCCCGGCTCTGGCTGCTCGAAAGCCAGCTTAAATACTTCCGGAAACACCGGCGTCCCCTCCCGGCCGCCGTTTTCACGGCTCTCTTTAAACCGCTGGTCCTGCTGGGGGAGGGCTGGGGGTTGGCGACGGCCGGAGGCGAGCTGCTGGCCTCCCGCCTGCGGCCGGGGTCCCGGGAGCGGATGATGGAGAAGGAAAAACGTTGGCGCCGAAAACTCGACTTCTTCCGCTTCTTTCTGCCCCGGTTCATCCTCCGGGGATGATCCGGTCCGGCGCCGGGAGCCGGGATCTCGGAAGATCGCGAGACCGATGAAAAAGATCGCCCTCATCTCTCACGCCGCCACGCTCAACGGCGGCCCGATCAGCCTGGCCGAACTATACGGGGGGTTGACCGCCGGGGATTTTCCCGCCGAAGTCCACTTCGGTCTGCCCGCCCCGGGGCCGCTTTTGGAACGCTGCCGGTTCGCTCCCGAAAGGCTCTTCTTTTACGGGCGGGGACGGATGGGGAGGAAGCTGTCGCCGGCCGGAGGCCGGATCCGGCGGAGTCTCCGGCGCCACTTCCGCGACCGGGGAATCGGGGGGGTGACCGCGAACACCCTGGAGTCTTTCCCGGCGGTTCTGGCCGCCGCCGAGTCCGGGCTGCCCTCTCTCTGGATGATCCGGGAGATGGCCGACTCCTACCTGAAGAGGAAGGAGCTTCCCGAGATCAGAGAAGCCGCCCGGGCCGCCGATCTTCTGCTCTTTAATTCCCGGACCTCCCGGGAGCAGCTTTCGCTGCTGGGCGGGGAATTGGAGCGGAAGGCCGCCTTCGTCCACAACGGAGTCCGCATTCCCGAGGATTCCGAACTGGCGGCCGATTACCGCTCCCAACTGGGTTTCAATCCCGGAGATCTCATCCTGGGCAGCGTCGGGGACGTGGCCCCCTCCAAGGGCTACGACACCCTGCTCCGGGCGTTCGCTTCCGTAAACCGGCTTTTCCCGGCCGCCCGGCTGGCGATCGTCGGGCGGCAGCCGAGGCGTTTCGAGCGCTATTTCCGGGATCTCAAGCGGCTGGGAAAGAGCCTGGGCGTCTCCGACCGCTTGATTTTCGCCGGTGAACAGGAGAAAATTCATCCCTGGTTCTGTTGTTTTGATATGCTGGTTCATCCCTCCCGGAAGGAATCGTTCGGCCGGGCGGTGGTCGAGGCCCTGGCCCGGGCGAAACCGGTGGTCGCCACCCGTTCGGGCGGGGTGGAGGAGATCGACGGCGGGGAAGGGGTGATATCGCTGGTGGCCGTCGACGATTCCGACGGCCTGGCCGGCGCGATTTGTCGTTTGATCGAGGATCCGGAAGAACGGGCCCGTCTCGGCCGTCGCGGCCGGCGCTGGGCGGCCGAAAAATACTCGTTCGCCGCTTCTTTACGCTCGATCGGGGAGAAGATGGCCGGGGTCTTCGCCCTTTAGGATAATCTGGTTTATTCACGATTCCAGTCGATTACAGATGACTTCGTTTAAAATACATTATCGGAGGCTGTTGCTGGCTCTGGTTCTGGTGGCGGTCTTTTTCACCGTTCTGGGCCGAATTTCCGTCAACCGCCCCTCGGGGATCACCGACGCGGCGCTGCCGATTCTCCAGCTCGAGATCGCGGGCGCCGGCCGCCTCGCGTTCAGTATCGGCGGGACGATCGACAACCTGATTCTTCTCGCCCTGGCCGCCTGGCTGCTGGGCTGCGCCTGGGACCGGAGTTTACGGCCGTCCCGGTCGGGAATGGAGCCCGCCGTGCTGGCCTACCTGGGGGTGTCCGCCCTCTCCTTCCTCTTTTCCCCCCATCGGGCCTTAAGCTGGGAGACCGGTTTCCGCACCCTGGTCGTTCAGGTCGCCTGGTTCTTTCTGATCCTGTCGTTTTTGCGGGACGAGGGCCGCCAGAAAGCCGTTCTGGCGACTCTCTTCTTCGCTCTCAGTTTGACGGTGGCGGCGGGACTGGTGATGTACGGGCGGGGGGAGTTCTTTCCCCGGACCCCGCAGCGGATCTGGCTCTCCTTCGGACACCCCAACAGCGCCGGCGCGGCGCTGGTGCTCTTGATCCCCGGCGCGCTGGCGCCCCTGCTCTTCAAGCCCCCGCTCCGGGTAAAGCTCTTTTCCGGTCTGGCGGCCCTGCTGCTGCTGCCGGCCGCGTTCCTGACCTTCTCCCGGACCGCCTGGATCAGCCTTCTGATCGGCCTGGGCATCCTGGCCGCGCGCCACCGGGTAAAGTATCTCGGCGCCGGTATTCTTCTGGTCGCCCTGGCCTTGCTGCTGGTCTTCAACCTGGACACGGATTCGCGGCCCTTCTGGTTCCAGCGGGTGGAGAGCTTCGCCGACTGGCGCACGGATCAGAATATCCTGGACCGCCTGGCTTTCTGGGAGCAAGGCTTCCAGATGATAAGGGAACGCCCCCTGCTCGGCCACGGCCCCGGGTACGGCCTTTTCGTCGACGAGCCCGATTCGGCGACGCCGATGGTCAGTTCGGCCGCTCCCCATAACTTTTACATCTCCCAGGCGGTCAGCGCGGGAGCCCTCGGTTTGGGGGTTTTTCTGTGGCTGGTCTTCGTCATCTTCCGCTCGGCCCGCCGGGAACTGATCCGCGGCGACGGCTGGTTCGGAAAGAGCGTAAGCTTCGGGTTGATCGCCGGGCTTACGGGTTTTCTGATCGGCTGCCTGGCCGACGATCCGCTGCTCAACGAAAGAATTTCGTTCCTATTCTGGCTTCTGGCGGGTATTCTCGCCGCCAGACTGGCGGAACGGCGATCGCCGGCGGCAATGGAGAACGGGTAGGGGAAATGAAGAAGGGAATGATAGTGGTCACCGGCGGCGCCGGCTTTATCGGAAGCGCCCTCATTCGGGAGTTGAACCGGTCGGGCCGGGAGGAGATAGTCGTCGTGGATTCTCTCGGGTCGGGGGATAAGTGGAGGAATCTCAATGGGTTGAGGTTCGCCGATTACCTGGACAAGGAGGATTTCCTCCAGCAGGTCCGGGCCGGTAATTTCGGCCCGCCCCCGGAAGCGATCTTCCATCTCGGGGCCTGCTCTTCCACCACCGAGCTCGACGTCGGCTATTTGATGAGAAACAACTTCGAATACAGCAAATCCCTGGCCCGTTACTGCCTGAACAGTTCGGTTCGTCTGATCTACGCTTCCTCGGCCGCCACTTACGGCGACGGGGGGATCGGCTTTAAAGATTCCGAAGACGATCTTCCGCGGCTGCGGCCCCTCAACCCCTACGGTTTTTCCAAGCAGCTTTTCGATCTCTGGGCCTGGCGAGCCGGCGCGCTGGGAAAAATCGTCGGCCTGAAGTATTTCAATGTCTTCGGCCCCAACGAATATCACAAGGGTGAGATGCGCAGTATGGTCTGCAAGGGCTACGAACAGATCCGTTCCGCCGGCCGGCTCAAACTCTTCAAATCCGAGCGGCCGGAATTCGGCGACGGGGAGCAGGAGAGGGACTTCCTTTACGTCAAGGACGCGGCGCGGATGACACTTTTCTTCCTCTCGCGCCCGGAAGCCCGCGGGATATTCAATATCGGCAGCGGCGAGGTCCACACCTGGAATCAGCTGGCCGGCGCCCTCTTCCGGGCCGCGGGGCTTCCCCCCGCGATCGAATACATTCCCCTGCCGGACCGGCTGCGGGACCGTTATCAATATCATACGCGGGCCGAAATCGCGAAACTCCGGTCGGCCGGATACTCCGCTCCGCCGACGCCGCTGGCCGAGGCGGTGGAAGACTACGTCCGCAATTATCTCGACGGCCGGCGCCACCTGGGTGAGGTTGCCAATGAAGAAGGATGAACGTCGGATCATCGCCGATTGGGCCGGCAAGCGGGTGCTGGTGGTGGGGGATGTAATGCTCGACGAGTATATCTGGGGGGAGGTGGAGCGGATATCCCCGGAAGCCCCGGTTCCGGTGGTGAGGGTGAAGGGCCGGAGCTGGACGGCCGGGGGGGCCGCCAACGTGGCCCACAATGTGGCGGCGCTGGGAGGTTCGGTGGAACTGGTCGGCCTGATCGGCCGGGATCAGCAGGGCAAGCTGCTCAAGAGGGTTATGGAACGGGCGGGGATCGGTACCGGAGGGCTGATCGTCTCCTCTTCGCGGCCGACGGTGACCAAATCGCGGATTCTGGCGGGCCATCAGCAGGTGGTCAGGATCGACACCGAGCAGCCCGGCCGGATCGCCGCCCCGGAGCGCCGCGAAGCGATTATGAGGGCGAAAGCGCTGGCGGGTTCCGTCGACGCGGTGATCATCGAAGACTACTCCAAGGGGCTGCTGGACCAGGAGATGATCGACCGGCTGATCGGGTTGTCGCTGGCCCGCGACTGTCCGGTGGTGGCCGACCCCAACGAAAACCAACGTTACCGCTATCGCGGGGCCACCCTGGTCACTCCCAACCGGAAAGAGGCCCTGGTGGTCTCCGGCCTTCCCCGCGAGACTCCGACCGCCGAACTCGGCCGCCATCTGCTCCGGCGCTGGGGGCCGCGGGCCCTTCTGATCACGCTCGGCGAGGACGGGATGTGCCTCTTCGAGCGCCGGAAGAAGCCCTTCTTCATCCCCACCGTGGCCCGAGAGGTATTCGACGTTTCCGGCGCCGGCGACACGGTGGTGGGCACGCTGGCGCTGGCCCTGGCCGCCGGAGCCGATTTTTCGTCCGCGGCCGAACTCGCCAATCGCGCCGCCGGGATTGTGGTGGGCAAGCTGGGCACCGCGACCGCGAGCGCGTCGGAACTGCTGGAAGCCGTGGCGGAGCGATGAAACGGCCGGCCGTCTTCCTGGATCGGGACGGGACCATAAACTATGATCCCGGTTACCTGGATTCGCCCGACAAACTGGTAGTCCTCCCCCCCGCCCGCCGGGGGCTGAAGCTGCTGTCGGAGCTGGGGTATCCCCTGTTTATCGTGACCAACCAGTCGGGGATCGGGAGAGGGTATCTCAGCGTCGAAACCCTTCAGGCGATTCACCGGAGACTCGAAGAGGAGCTCGCCCCCGCCGGGGTCAAGTTTGAAGAGATAGCTTTCTGTCCCCACCACCCGGAAGAGGGCTGCTCCTGCCGCAAGCCCAGCCCGAAGATGGTGCTGGATCTGGCCGCGGCGCACGATATCGACCTCGCGGCTTCCTACCTGGTCGGCGACAGCCCTTCCGACATCGAGACCGGCCGCCGGGCGGGATGCCGGACCGTTCTTCTCTCCGGCCCCGACCCCGCCGGGCGGGCGGGAGCGGCCGGGGGGCGGGTCGAGCCCGAATATTCGGCCGCCGACCTTTGGGAGGCGGCCCGCCTGATCCGCGAGCTTGCCGCATCCGACCGGGAGGGGCGGCCGAGGTGACCGGGAAGGAGAACTATCCCGCGGCGGCGATCATCCCCGCCCGCTTCGCCTCCACCCGGTTCCCGGGCAAAATCCTGGCTTCGCTGGGCGGCCGGACGGTGATCGAATGGGTCTGGCGGGCGGCGGCCGCTTCCCGGGTCCGGCGCGCGCTGGTGGCGACCGACGACCGCCGGATCGAGGAGGAGGTGAAAAGGTTCGGGGGAGAGGTGGTTCTGACTTCGGCTTCCCACCGGACGGGCAGCGAAAGAGTGGCCGAGGCCGCCGGGCGGCTGGGCCCGGAAGTGGAGGTCGTGATCAACGTCCAGGGCGACGAGCCCTTTCTGCGTCCGGAGATGATAGACCGGGTGGCGGGAGAACTCGTTTCCGATCCTTCCCTGGAGGCGGTCACCCTGATCAAGCGGATCGATTCTCCGGAAGAGTTCAATGATCCGGGGACGGTTAAGGCGGTGGTCGACGAGGACGGCTTTGCTCTTTATTTCTCCCGCTCCCCGATTCCTTACCGCGGATTCTCGACCTCCTTCCGCCCCTTCAAACATATCGGGATCTACGGTTTCCGGAAGGATTTTCTCCTCCGTTTCGTTCAATTGCCGCCGGGACGGCTGGAGAGCCGGGAAAGGCTGGAGCAGTTGCGGATACTTGAAAGCGGGTATAGAATAAAGACCCTGTTAACGGACCGGGAGACCATCGGCATCGATACGCCAGAGGATCTCAAACGGGCCGAAGCATTCTTGAGAGAACGGGGCAATGATTGAGAAAGTCAAAGAATTTTCCATCGGCGAAATCAGGGTGGGGGGGAGGTCCCCCTTCTTCCTGATCGCCGGGGTCTGCGTGATCGAGGACGCCGATTGGACCCGGCGGATCGCCGAAGCGCTCAAAACCGCCGCCGCCGCCCGCGGCGTCGGGCTGGTCTTCAAAGCCTCTTACGACAAGGCCAACCGGACTTCCTTGAACTCGTTCCGCGGGCCGGGGTTGGAAACGGGGCTGAAGATCCTGAAGAAGATCAAGGACGAACTGGAGCTTCCCCTGCTGGTGGATTTCCACCGCGCCGAGGACGCGGCGACGGTGGCGGAGGTGGCCGATGTCGTTCAGGTGCCGGCTTTTCTTTGCCGGCAGACCGACATCGTCGCCGCCGCCGCCCGCACCGGCCGGGCGGTCAACGTCAAGAAGGGCCAGTTTCTCGCCCCCGAAGACGCGGCGGCGATAATCGAGAAGATCCGGTCCGCCGGCAACGAACGGATCCTGATCACGGAAAGGGGGACCAGCTTCGGCTACCATTACCTGGTCAGCGACTTCAAGGGGATGGTCCGGACGCGGAAGCTGGGCTTCCCGGTGGTCTATGACGCCACTCACAGCACCCAGCTCCCGGGCGGCGGCGGAGGCTTCACGGAGGGGGAGAGGGAGATGATCGAACCCCTGGCCCGGAGCGCGCTGGCGGCCGGTTGCGACGCGGTCTTCCTGGAGGTGCACGATCGGCCGGAAGAAGCCCTCTCCGACGGACCCAGCCTTCTCCCCCTGGAGAGGCTGCCGGCCCTGCTGGGCGAACTGAAGGCGATTGACCGGATCGTGAAGACCGGGAGGGCCCGAGATGGCTGAAAAAGATATCCTCGCCGTCGCGCGCCGGGTTATCGAGACCGAAGCCGAGGCCGTGGCGAGCCTGATCCCCCGGCTCGGCGAAGATTTCTCCCGGGCGGTGGAGATTCTCTTCAACTGCCGGGGAAGGATCATCGTGACCGGGATGGGCAAGACCGGCCTGATCGGGCGGAAGATCTCGGCCACCCTCGCCTCTACCGGCTCGCCCTCCTTGAGCCTTCATCCCGCCGAGGCGCTGCACGGGGACCTGGGGATGGTGGGGCGGGAGGACGTCGTCCTGGCGGTATCCCAGAGCGGCGACTCTTACGAGATCAAGGCCCTGCTGCCGTTCATCAAGCAGATGGGGATCAAGCTGATCGCGCTTACCGGCCGGCCGGACTCCCCGCTGGCCCGCTACAGCGACGTGGTGCTTGACACCGCGGTGGACCGGGAAGCCTGCCCCCACAACCTGGTGCCCACCGCCTCCACCACCGCCGCCCTGGCCCTGGGCGACGCTCTCGCCGTCGCCCTGTTGGAGAAGCGGGGGTTCGAGAAGGCGGATTTCGCCCGGCTTCATCCGGGCGGGGCCATCGGGAAGAGATTGCTCCTGAAGGTCTCCGACCTGATGCGGACCGGCCCGGCCAACCCGCTGGTGGACAGCGGGGTGAGCGTGAAAGAGACCCTCTTCCGGATCACCGCCGCCCGGGCGGGCGCCGCCGGCGTGATCGACGGCGCCGGGCGGCTGGCGGGCATATTCACCGACGGCGACCTGCGCCGGGCGATCGAGAAGGATCCGGGGATTCTCGACCGGGCGGTCGGGGAAGCGATGACGGCATCGCCACTGACCGTAGCGCCGGATCAGCTGGCGACCGAGGCCCTGCGGATGTTGAGCGAGCGCAAGATCGACGAACTGCCGGTCGTCGACGCCGAGGGAAAGCCGGTCGGAATGCTCGATATCCAGGATCTGCTCAACGCGGGGCTGACCTGACCGGCCGCCGCGCCGGTGGGGTTAATCCGGATTATTCATAAAAGAGGAACCGGAGATGAAGCGACCGATCGACCGGGACCGGCTGAAAAATATCCGGTTGCTGGCCCTGGATGTTGACGGGGTTCTCACCGACGGCACGATCCGCCTGGACGGCGCCGGCGGCGAATCGAAGGTCTTCTCCGTTCAGGACGGCTCCGCCCTGAAACGGGCGTCGGCGGCGGGGGTGGAGATTGTTTGGATCAGCGGCCGGACCTCGCCCGCGGTCGCGGCCCGGGCCAAAGAGCTGGGGGTGACGGCGGTCTATCAGGGCGTCGAAGAGAAGACCGGGGTCCTGGACAAGATCCTCGCCGGGAAGGGGTTGAGCTGGAAGCAGGCGGCCGCGGTCGGCGACGATCTCAACGATCTCGCCGTGATGAGAAAGTGCGGGTGGTCGGCGGCGCCGTCCCAGGCCCATCCCGCGGTCGCCGCCGCCGCCGATTACGTCACCGGAACGCCCGGAGGAGGGGGAGCGGTCCGGGAGGTGGTGGACCTGATCCTGGAGGCCCGGGGGAGGGCGTTATCCTGAAGACGATCCCCGGCCGGGGCCGGGGTCTTGCTCCGCAGGTTTTCAGCTCTTTTCCGAAGTAAGACGAAATGATCAGAACCGATAAAATCAAAACGACTCCGCTTCTGGCGGCGATACTGCTGGCGGCGCTGGTCGTTGGAGCCGCCGTCGAGGCGGGAGGGGATCCCACGCCCGCCCCCCGCCGCCGGGAGATCAGCGGCTTCACCCGGTATATTCCCGGCCGGGACGGCGAGATCGAGTGGGAGATCAACGGGGAGACCGCCCGCTTTTTGTCCGCCAACCTGGTGGAGATGGAAGGGTTCGTCGCCCGGGCCGGGGGCGAGCTCGCCCCCCTGACCCTGAGCACCCGCCGGTTGGTATTCGATCTCAACAGCAATACCGGCTGGGCGGTGGAAGAGTGGGGCGAATTTCGAAGCGACAATATCTTCCTGCGGGGGCGGGGAGTGGTCTGGGATACCCGCAACCAGATGATCCGGTTTGTCGAGGACGTGAGGTTCGTTATCGACGAGACGGAGGGCGGGGGGCTCTTCCCGTTATGAGAACCGCGACGATCTTGAAGCTGGCGCCGCTTCTGCTTCTCCTTTTTCCGTCGGTCCCGGGTCGTCCCGGCGCCGACGAGATTGGGCAAGAAGACTGGACGGTGATCACCTGCGACGGCAACCTCCTGATGGAGCGCGGCGCCCAAAAGGCGACCTTCTCCCGCAACGTCCGGGTGGTCAATCCCCGGGGGAGCATATCCGCCGACCGCCTGGTGATCTTCTTCTGCCGGGAAGGGGAGACCGTCGACCGGCTCGAGGCTTTCGGTTCCGTGGAGATCGATCTGGCCGGCCGGGCCGGCGGCGCCGACACCCTCGCCTACCATCCGCGGGAGCGGCGGCTGGTTCTGCTGGCCAACGCCCGGGTCAGGATCGGCGCGGACACGGTGCGGGGGGAGAAGATAACCTTTTACCTGGACCGGGACGAGATGGAGGTGGAAGCCGCCACCGATATGAGGATTGTGCCGCCCCGGGAATGGAGGGAGTAAGGCTTGACCCTTTTGAGGACCGAAAACCTGGTCAAGGCCTACCGCCGCCGCCGCGTGGTCGATCGGGTCAGCCTCACCGTCAACCCGGGGGAGATCGTCGGCCTGCTCGGCCCCAACGGCGCCGGGAAGACCACGACCTTCTATATGGTGGTGGGTTTGATCAGTCCCACCGAAGGCAGGGTACTCTTCGACCGGGAGGATATCACCCGGCTGCCGATGTCGCGCCGGGCGCGGCTGGGGATATCCTATCTTTCCCAGGAGCCGTCGGTCTTCCGGAACCTGACGGTGGAAGAGAATATCCTGGCCATCCTGGAGACCGTGGATTCCGACCGCCGCCGCCGCCGGGCGAGAATGCGCGACCTCCTCCAGGAGCTGGGTATCGCCCACCTGGCCGGGAACAAGGCCTACACCCTCTCCGGGGGGGAGAGGAGAAGACTGGAGATCGCCCGCGCCCTGGTGATCTCTCCCCGGTTCATCCTGCTCGACGAGCCTTTCTCCGGCGTCGATCCCATCGCGGTGGCCGATGTCCAGAACATCATCCAGGATTTGCGAAACCGGGGTATGGGCATCCTGCTCACCGACCATAATGTCCGGGAAACCCTTTCCATCACCGATCGATCCTATATAATGTTCGAGGGGAAGATCCTCTTTTCGGGGACTTCCACCGACCTGGTCAACAATCCCCAGGCCCGGGAAGTCTATCTGGGCGAAAAATTTAGAATGTGAAACGTCCGCCGATCTCCGCCCGGAGGCCCGGGACGCCCGGAGGAGCGGACACTTAAACTTTCAGGAGGACAAAGTGCAGGTAACGATCACCAGTCGCCACGCCGAGATCAGTGAACAGACGCGGGACTACGGAAGGAAGAAGATCGAGCATTTTTCCCAGATCGTATCGGAGATCACCGAAGTCCACCTTGTGATCGAGAAGGAAAAAAGAGGGTTTCTGGCCGAGGTCAACCTGCTGGTTCCCCGCCATCCGATCAACGTCCGGGCCCGCGCGCCCGAAGCGGCGCCGGCTATCGACGCCGTCGCCAAGAAGGCCGAGCGGCGGCTGCGGAAGCTTAAAACCCGGATCGAGAAGAGCCGGAAGCAGGCGCCCCTCCCGGAACCTTCCCCGGAGGCCATCGAGGAGGTCCCCAAGCTGATTCGGGAGGAGGGTTTCCTGGTCAAGACTTTGACCGAGCGGGAGGCTTCGCTGCGGATGCGGGGTTCGAACCTTAATTTTTTGATCTACCGCGAACCGGGCGACCGGCGGTTGAAGGTAATCTACCGCCGGCGGGACGGAAACCTGGGCTTGATCGAACTGGAAGACTGATCGAAAAGGCAGCGAAATGAAGATCAAGGGCCTTACAATCAACGACTTTTACGAGGGGATGAAGGAGAAGCTCCGTCTGCGGCTGGTCGCCGGCGCCCCGGGCCTGCGCAACCGGATTCCCTTTTCGGAACTGGCCCAGCCGGGGTTGATCTTCTGCGGTTACAGCCGCCATTTCGCGTCCGGCCGGGGCCAGGTGATGGGGAAAAACGCGATCGGTTATCTCCGGGGACTGGATCCGAAGCTGCGAAGGGAACGGATCCGTCTTCTGCTCGAGCAGAAGGTGCCGTTCTGCGTGGTGACCGGAAATATTCTCCCTCCCCCGGAATTACTGGAAGAGGCCGACCGGATTGAGATTCCCGTCTTTCGCTCCTCCCTGGCCAGCGGACAGATCATCGACCTGGGCGCGGCCTTTCTGGAAGGGATGTGCTCCCCCCAGGTGACCTACAACGCCAACCTGATGGAGGTTTTCGGGGTGGGGGTCCTGATCCAGGGCAAGAGCGGGGTGGGCAAAAGCGAATGCGCGCTCAACCTGGTGGCCCGCGGCCACCGCCTGGTGAGCGACGATATCGTTTACATCCGCAAGTTCCGGGGAGGATATCTCCAGGGCGAGGCTCCGGAACTGGGCCGCTTTCATATGGAGATCCGGGGGCTGGGGATAATCAACGTGCAGAACCTGTTCGGCGCGGGTTGTGTCCGGCAGCGCAAGCGGATCGATATGGCGGTGACCCTGGAAGCCTGGGCATCCGACAAGGAATACGAGCGGCTGGGATTGGATGAAAGCCGGACCGAGCTTTTGAAGGTCAAGATCCCCCATCTCCTGATTCCGGTCCGTCCCGGGCGCAACCTGGATCTTTTGATCGAGACCGCCGCCCTAAACTACCGGATAAAGATGATGGGCTTGAATCCCGCCCAGGAGTTCGACCGGATCGTTCGCGAAAAGATCCAGTCCAAGTCCGGATCGAGTTTTCGCTGAGCGGCCGCGCCTGCCGCTGTTTCCGGGAGTTGTTTTAAGGATCGGACGACTATGAAGGAACTGACCAGGGAAGTCGAGATCAAGAACAAGCTCGGGCTGCACGCCCGGCCTGCCGCCCGCCTGGTCCAGGTGGCCAACCGTTTCTCCTCCGATATTATGGTCAAGAGCGGCGACGACGAGGTCAACGCCAAGAGCATTATGGGGATATTGATGCTGGCCGCCGCCCAGGGCTCCCGGCTCAAGGTCCGGGTCCGCGGGCAGGATGCCGAACCGGCCCTGGACGCCATCGTCAGCCTGGTCGAAAACAAATTCGAGGAGGAGTGAAGAAGGAGAAGACAGTTCAGGGGATCGGCGTCTCGGCCGGGGTGATCCGGGGCAAGGCCTATCTCTTCGATCCGGAGGAGGCCCGGGTCAAACCCCGCCGCCTGCCGAAGGCGTCGTTGTCCGCGGAGGTGGAGCGTTTTCAGCAGGCGTTGATCGCGGCCCGGAAAGAACTGCTGGAGATGCAGCGGGATATCGCCCAGCGGCTCGGCCGAAGCGAATCCGATCTTTTCGAGGCCCATCTTCTGGTGGTGGAAGACCGCACCCTGATCGAGGAGGTGATCCGCGGCGTCGAGGAGAAGGGGCTGAATGTCGAGTATGTTTTCCAGCAGGCGATAAAGAAGTACGAGCGGGTCTTCTCCCAGATCGAGAACGACTACATCCGGGAGCGTCTAAGCGACATCAAGGACGTGGCCAAGCGGGTTATGCGCCACCTGACCGGGAAAACCCGCCGGGATCTCTCCTCGCTCACCGAAGAAGTGATCGTAATCTCCCGCGACATATCCCCCTCCGATACCGTTCTGATGCACAAGGAGAACGTTATCGGCTTTGCCACCGATATCGGCGGTCGGACTTCCCATACCGCGATTATGGCCCGCTCCCTGGGCATTCCGGCCGTGGTCGGCCTGGGCAAGATCAGTTCGCTGGTGGCTACCGGAGACGAGCTGGTGGTGGACGGTGGCCGGGGACTGGTGGTCATCAACCCCTCCCGGAACACCCTGAAGAAACTGGAGGCGGAGAAGCGCTCCATCGCCCTCTTCGAAAAACGCCTTCGGCTGCTCAAGGACCTGCCGGCCGAAACCCGGGACGGTTTCCGCGTCATCCTGGCGGCCAATATCGAGATGCCCGAGGATCTGCCTTCCGTGCTTTCCCACGGAGCGGAGGGAATCGGCCTCTATCGGACCGAGTTCCTCTACCTTAACCGCGACGATCTTCCCTCCGAAGAGGAGCAGTTCCAGGCCTACCGGGGAGTGGCGGAGAAGGCGGGCCCGCATTCGGTCATCATCCGGACCCTCGATCTGGGGGGCGACAAGTTTCTCTCGCCCCTCGGCGTTCCCGGGGAACTGAACCCGTTTTTAGGCTGGCGGGGCATCAGGTTCTGCCTGGAGCGGAGAGACATCTTCCGCGCCCAGCTGCGGGCGATCCTGCGGGCGAGCGCGAACCGGAAGGTCAAGGTAATGTTCCCGATGGTCTGCGCCGCGGGCGAGCTGCGGGCGGCGCGGGCGATCTTGAAGAAAGTGATGGGAGAACTGGAGCGGGAGAAAATCCCCTTCAACCCCGCTATCGAGGTGGGGGTGATGATCGAGGTGCCCTCGGCCGCCCTGACCGCCGACATTATGGCTCCCGAGGTCGACTTCTTCAGCATCGGAACCAACGACTTGATCCAGTACGCTCTCGCCGTCGACCGGGTCAACGAGAAGATCGCCCACCTTTATCAACCCCTTCACCCGGCGGTATTGAGGCTGATCGAGGAGACCGTTTCCGCCGCTCACCGGCGGCATATCTGGGTGGGAATGTGCGGGGAGATGGCGGGAGACCTTCTGTCGGTCCCCATTCTCCTGGGAATGGGCATCGACGAGCTGAGCGTCAGCCCGATGCTGGTCCCGGAGGTGAAGAAACTTATCCGGTCCCTGGATCTGACCGAGGCCAGGAGGCTGACGGAGAGGGCGCTCCGGTTCAGTTCCGCCCGCCGGATCGAAAACGAGTCCCGCCGCCTGATCAAGAAAGCGGCGCCGATGCTGCTGCGCCGCGAGTCTATCCGGCTTTAATATCTCTTGTCACGCCGCGACCGATAAGGTATTTTACCTGCTTGTTTTGAAAAACCTACCCGGAAGGAGGAGTTGATGAGGCCCAAACGCTATATTTTCACTTCGGAGTCCGTAACCGAGGGACATCCCGACAAGGTCTGCGACCAGATTTCCGACGCGGTTCTTGATCAGATCTTGAAGTCCGACCCCGAGAACGGCCGGGTCGCCTGCGAAACCTTCGTCACCGTCGGCCTGGTCATCGTCGGCGGGGAGATCACCACCACCGCTCACATCGATATCAACCGCCTGGTCCGCGGGGTGGTGGCCGATATCGGCTATACCGATTGGCGATATGGCTTCGATACCAAGAGCTGCGCGATCCTCAACGCCATCGGCCGGCAGTCGCCGGATATCGCCCAGGGCGTCGATGTCGGCGGGGCGGGAGACCAGGGGCTGATGGTGGGTTACGCCTGCCGGGAGACCCCCGAGCTGATGCCTTTTCCGATTATGATGGCCCACCGGCTGGTCAGGCGCCTGGCCGAGCTGCGGAAGGACCGGACCATCCCCTGGCTGGGTCCGGACGGGAAGTCGCAGGTGACGGTCGAATACCGGGACGGGAAAGTGGTGGCGGTTCCCAAGGTGGTCGTCGCCACCCAGCATCTGGAAGACGTGGTGGACAAGAAGGACAACCGGCTGATGGCCGCGGCGGCCAAAGAGGAGATCCTCGACCGGGTGATCCGGCCGGTACTCAAGGATTATTTCCGGGACGGCGAAACCGAGTGCATCGTCAACGGCACCGGCAAGTTCGTGGTCGGAGGACCCCAGAGCGACACCGGGGTCACCGGCCGCAAGATCATCGTCGATACCTACGGGGGAGAGGTTCCCCACGGCGGGGGGGCTTTCTCCGGCAAGGACCCCTCCAAGGTCGACCGGAGCGCTTCCTATATGGCCCGCTATATCGCCAAGAACATCGTGGCCGCCGACCTGGCCGAAAAATGCGAGATCCAGCTCGCCTACGCGATCGGCGTGGTCGATCCGGTCTCGGTATATGCCTGCAGCCACGGCACCGGAAAGGTCGAAGACGAGCAACTGGTAAGACTGATCCGGGACAATTTCGATCTGACCCCGGCCGGCATCATCGAGAGCCTGAAGCTTCGCCGGCCGATCTACCGGAAGACGGCCGCCTACGGCCATTTCGGCCGGGAAGGCGAAGGTTTCACCTGGGAGGAGACCGACCGGGTCGATCAGCTGCGGGCCGCCCTGAAGATTAAGGAGTGAGTGATGAAGCACGACGTGAAAGATATCCGGCTGGCCGCGGACGGCAAGAGGCGGATCGAATGGGCGGACCGGAATATGCCGGTGGTGACCTCGATCCGGGAAAGCTGGGAGAAGAGCAAGCCCCTGGCCGGGGTGCGGATCGCCGCCTGCCTGCACGTGACCAGCGAGACCGCCAACCTGATGCGGACCTTAAAGGCCGGCGGCGCCGGGGTGGCCCTCTGCGCCTCCAATCCGCTGTCCACCCAGGACGAAGTCGCCGCCGCCCTGGTGAAGCATTACGGAGTGGCGGTCTTCGCCGTCAACGGCGAGGACAACAAGCGTTATTACCGGCATATCGCGGCCACGCTTGATTTAAAGCCGCAGATAACGATGGACGACGGCGCCGACCTGGTCAGCGTCATCCATTCCGAGCGAAAAGGCCTGATCCCCGGGATCTGGGGCGGCACCGAGGAGACGACCACCGGGGTCATCCGGCTGCGTTCGATGGCGCGGCAGGGGGTTCTGGGCTATCCGATCATCGCCGTCAACGATGCCAAGACCAAGCACCTTTTCGACAATCGCTATGGAACCGGCCAGAGCACCATCGACGGCATCATCCGGGCCACCAACCATCTTTTGGCCGGCTCGGTTGTCGTGGTCGCGGGTTACGGATGGTGCGGACGCGGGGTCGCCCAGAAAGCCAGAGGGCTGGGAGCCCAGGTGGTGGTCTGCGAGATCGACCCCCTCAAGGGGCTGGAGGCGCGGATGGACGGGTTCCAGGTGATGACGATGGCGGAAGCCGCCCGGATCGGCGAGGTCTTCGTCACCGCCACCGGGAATATCAGCGTGATCCGTCCCGAGCACGCCTTGAAGATGAAGGACGGGGCGGTGATCGCCAATACCGGCCACTTCAATGTCGAGATCGACGTGGAAGGGTTGAAAAGAGTCTCCCGGAGCCGGCGCCGGGCCCGCCCCTTCGTGGAAGAATACCTGCTCAAGAACGGCCGCCGGGTCTGCCTGCTGGCGGAGGGGCGGCTGATCAATCTTTCCGCGGCCGAGGGACATCCCGCGCAGGTGATGGATATGAGTTTCGCCAACCAGGCCCTCTGCGTCCGGCATCTCTGCCGCCGCCCCGCGCTCGACAACACCGTTTACGCGGTTCCCGAAGCGATCGACGCCCGCGTGGCCCGTCTCAAGCTCAAGGCGATGGGGATCAAGATCGACCGCCTCACGCCGGAGCAGAAGCGGTATTTGAGTTCCTGGGATATGGGGACCTGAAAAGCGCTCCCCGCTCAGGGGAGCGGGCTTCTCAACTCCGGCGGGCCATAATGACGATGCCCGCGGTTCCGAAGGCGAGGTTGACCGCCCAGACCGAGAGCCAGGGGGGAAGCATTCCCTGCCTTCCCAGCGCCGTCAGGAAAGAGTAGAGGACATAGTAGAGGAACCCCAGGGCCAGGCTGATCCCCATTCCCGCCAGCATCCCGGCCCTTCCCAGCTTCAGGCCGAAGGCGACCCCGATCAGCCCCATAATCACGCAGGCCATCGGAAGGGCGAAGCGCTGGTGGATCTCGACCCGGAGCGGCCGCAGCGCCGCGTCCGGGAAATCCTGGCGGGTCCTCAACTGCCGCCGCAACTCCCCCAGGCCGATGCCGGCCAGCTCCTGGTGCCCGGTTCTGAGATCCGGCGGTCTTATTCCCAGCTCGACGGTCCGGCTTTCCGTCCGGGAAACGGTCGGGAGCCGGTCGGGATGGAACTCCTGGACGCGGACGTTTTCCAGCCGCCAGTCTTTCCCGGTCCAGGCCGCCGTCTCGGCGGTGATCTTCTTCGCCAGCCGCCCGCTTTCGTCCGTCTGGTAGATATTAACCCCCTGGATGGTCTCGTCGCGGAGATCGAAGGACTCGAAGTAATAGCTGCGGTTGGTCGGGGGATGGGGCAGGGCGATGTCCCGGAGATGTCTTCTCAGGTGGTGCTCGCCCCGCAGCTGATAATTCCTCAAAAGCTCCATCTCTTCAGTGGCCCGGGGGACAATGATCTCGTTGGAGCCGAAGACGAGCAGGGACAGAACCAGGCTGGCGGCCAGCACCGGGGAGGCGATCCGGCCGAAGCTCACCCCGCCCGCCATCATCGCCGTGATCTCGTTGTGCCGCTGCATCTGCCCGAGGCTGTAGAGCAGGGCGAGCAGGACGGCGAAAGCCGTGATCATCGTCAGGACGGTGGGAATCAGGAGAATGTAGTATTTGACCGCCACCGCCCCCCAGCGAGGAATCCCCAGGAAGGTGTCGAGGTTCTCGAAAAGGTCCCCGATCACGAACAACAGCGAGAAGGCGGCCAGGCAATAGAGAAAGGGGGAGAGGAACCGCCGGATCAGATACCGTTCGATTATTCTCATTTCCAGCCTTAGACCCGGGTGAATTTTACCATCCAGACAATGCCGCCGGCCGCGAAAAGAAGGTTGGGGATCCAGACCACCAGATGCGGGTAGTAGCCGGGGGAGTCCTCCAGCGCCTGGGAGACCAGGATAAACCCGTAAAAGATCGAGATCAGGACCAGGCTTAAGCTCATGGCGATCGATTTTTCGGAACGCTGGGCCTTCAGCGCCAGCGGGATCGAAATCAGGACGATCGAGACGCAAGCCAGCGCCAGGGAGAGGCGGGTATGGATCTCGGTCGTGATCCGGGAGAGCAGGGAAGCGGTCGCGGCGGGCTGGGCCAGCAGTTCCCGCCGGTAGGAGACCAGTTCGTTCCGGGTCATCTCGTTGGCCCGCTTGGGTGCCTGCTCGTTCCGGTCGGTACCCTCCCCGATTTCGATCGGGTAGCGGAGTTTCTCGAACATAGTCTGGGCCGGCGCCGGAGAGGAAGGATCGTGGTCCTCCATCGTGCCGTCGTAGAGGATCAGCGTGAAACCGCCTTCGGTATCGTCCGGGTCGATCTCGGCGCGGGCCGCCATCACCACGTTCACCAGCTCGCCCTGGAGATAACGGTACACCCAGAGATTCTTCAGGAGATCACCCTCCCTCTTCTGGACGCTGATCGCGTAGCCGGGAAGCCGGACGAACCTTCCCGGTTCCAGCAATATACGTGGATCGATCGCCGCCAGTTCCTGCTGCGATCTCCGGGCGGCAAAGCGGGAATCGGGGATGGCGTCGTTGTTGAGATAGACGCTGGCCGCCGTCAGGATCACGGCGGCCAGGATCACCGGCGAGCTGATCGAGGCCAGGCCGATGCCTCCGGCCCGCATCGCCGTGATCTCGTTGTCGGCCGCCAGTCTTCCGTAGGTCAGCAGGGTGGCGGTGACCAGGGCCATGGGAATGGCGTACTGGAGCAGCCGGACGTTGAGAAAGAAGATGAACTTGAGCAGCAGCCCGGCGTCGACTCCCCGGATTATCAGGTCGGCGATTCGTATCAGGTTGCCCAGGCAGAGTACGCCCAGCATCACGAAGAGGACGGCCAGAAAGGCCAGGGCGAAATTGGTGGCGATGTAACGGTGAAGAATCCGCATCGGTTTCAATCCCGGATTAATTTGCTCTTGAAGAGGTGTCCGGCGCAATATACACTGATTTTTTTTTGCTTGCCCATTAAAACCACCCGGATTATTCATATTCCGGACCGACCTTCAAACCGAAAAGGATCTTTATGAAACGGCGCGCCGCCCGGATCAAGATCAAGAATATCTACCCCGAAATCGAGGGGGGGAGATACCCGGTCAAAACCGAATTCGACCGCCTCTTCCGGGTCAGCGCCGATATTCACCGCGGCCGGAAGATCAGGGTTTCGCTGAAATACCGGAGGAAATACGGGCCTTCGGCGCGGTGGCGCGGCGTCGGAATGCTCCCGCGCGAATATCCCCGGTGGGAAGGCGAGATCAACTTCCCATCCGCCGCCGTCTACCTGATGAAGATTGAAGTCTTCTCCCTTTCCGGTTCCGGGGAGAAGCTCGCCTCCAGCCGCGAGTCGGAAGTAATGGTTGAATCGCCCCGGGCCCGATACGCCGCCTGGTACGAGATGTTCCACCGTTCCCAGGGTAAAATACCCGGAAAGAGCGCCACTTTCAAGGATATGCGCGCCCGCCTGAGCGATATCGCGAAGATGGGATTCGACGTCATCTACCTGCCCCCGATTCACCCGATCGGCCGGACCAACCGCAAGGGCCCCAACAACAGCCTGAAAGCCGCGCCCGGCGATCCCGGCAGCCCCTGGTCGGTCGGCAACGAGTTCGGCGGCCATAAGGCCGTTCATCCCGACCTGGGCACGATTGACGATTTTCGGAAATTCGTCGCCGCCGCCGGGAAGAAGGGAATGGACGTGGTTCTCGATTTCACCAGCAACTGTTCTCCCGACCATCCCTGGATCAAGGAGCATCCCGACTGGTTCTTCCGCAACCCCGACGGCACCATCCGCTACGCCGAGAATCCCCCGAAAAAATACGAGGATGTCTGCCCCCTTAACCTGGAACCGGAAGACCGCGAAGAGCAGTGGAACGAACTCAAGAGCATCTTCACCTTCTGGATCGAAAACGGGGTTAAGGGTTTCCGGATCGACAACCCCCACACCAAACCGACCGGGTTCTGGGAATGGCTGATCCGGGAGATCAAGGCCGACCATCCGGAGGTCTATATGCTCTCCGAGGCTTTCACCAACTACGACAAGCTGGAAGAGCTCGCCCGGGTGGGTTTCTCCCAGTCCTACTCCTACTTCACCTGGCGGGACGGGAAGAACGAACTTTTGGAGTATTTTCTCAAGCTGACCGGGAGCTACCTCAAGGAGTTCCTCCGGGCCAACCTGTTCACCAACACCCCCGATATCCTTCCGGTTATCATCCAAAAGGGCGGGAAACCCGCCTTCCAGCTTCGGATCGTCCTGGCCGCGACCCTCTCCTCGGTTTACGGGATGTATAACGGCTACGAGTTGCTGGAGAATGAAGTCCTGCCCGGCAAGAAGGAGGATTACCTCGACAGCGAGAAGTACGAGTACAAGGTTCGCGACTGGAACAAACCCGGAAACATCAAGGATTACATCTCCCGGCTCAACCGGATCCGGCGGGAGAATCCGGCCCTTCACTATTACGACAACCTGCGTTTCTACAATTCCACCGACGACAACATCCTCTTCTACGGCAAGAAATCCCCCGACGGGGAGAATGTCATCCTGATCGCGGTCAATCTCGACCCCTTCGCCTCGCACACCGGGCGGGTTACGGTTCCGGTGGAGGAGTTCGGCCTGGACTCGGACGAGGAGTATCGGGTCCGCGAGCTGCTTACCGGGACGGTCTGGAACTGGCAGGGTAGGGAAAACTATATCACCCTGGCCCCGGCCCGCAACCCGGCCGCAGTTATGAGGCTGGAAAAGAAGGAGTAGATGATGAAAGTCGCCATCTTAGCTCGAGAATACCCGCCCCACGTGTACGGCGGGGCGGGAGTGCACGTCCGGGAGCTCTCCCGCTGCCTGGCCAAGTTGATCTCGGTGGAGGTGCGCTGTTTCGGAGAGCAGAGCCTGCGGTCGGACGGTCTGGAGGTGAAAGGCTACCGGGCGGAACCCGGATACCACTGCGCGGCCGAACCGAAATTCGATTCGGTCTTCAACACCCTCGGCGTCAATCTCAATATGCTCTGCGACGGCCTCGACGCCGACGTGGTCCATACCCATACCTGGTACGCTCACTGGGCGGGCCTGCTGGCGAAAATGCTCTACCGGATTCCCTTCGTGGCCACCTGCCACAGCCTGGAGCCGCTTCGGCCCTGGAAGGAGGACCAACTGGCCCGGGCCTACCACGTCAGCACCTGGATGGAGAAGGTCGGGATCGAAGGGGCCGACCGGGTGGTTGCCGTCTCCAATCTGATGAAGAAGGATATCCTGGACCATTTCCAGATTCCCGAGGAGCGGGTGGCGGTGATCCATAACGGGGTCGATCTCGAGACCTGGAAGCCTAAACCGCTCTCGGCCGAGCTGAAAGAGCGGTTCGGCATCGCCGACGACTACATCCTTTTCGTCGGACGGCCCACCCCCCAGAAGGGGATGGAGTACCTGATCGACGCCGCCGACGAGATCCCGGTCCAGGTGGTGGTGGAGGCGATGGGGGCGGATACCAAGGATTACGAGAACCGGATGATGAAGAAGGTGAAGGGGAAGAAGAACATCGTCTGGATTCACGAGAACCTGGGCGACGCCAGAAACGTCGAACTCTATACTTCCGCCCGGGTCTTCGTCTGCCCCTCGATCTACGAGCCGTTCGGGATCATCAATCTCGAGGCGATGGCCTGCGAGACCCCGGTGGTGGCCAGCCGGGTCGGCGGAATCACCGAAGTGGTGGTTCCGGGGGAGACCGGGATCCTGGTCGAACCCGGCCGCCCCGACGAGATCGCCAGCGCCGTCAACTCGCTGCTCCGCAACCGGGACCTGGCCGAGGGGATGGGGAAGAAGGGCCGGCGAAGGGTGGAGAAATACTTCAGCTGGAACTCGATCGCGGCCCAGACCCGGGATCTCTACCAATCGCTCCGGGACTGATTCGGCCCGGCTTGACGGCGCCGGGTCCCGGAAATACCCGCTCGTGGCCAGGCCCGAAGACTTTTAGGCCGAGGCAATCTCGTCTTTCGCCAAGGTAGTGAGATCGCGCCGTTACTTCGTTCCCCGCCCCGGCGTAATCATTCATATTATTCGCGATCCGGGTTAACGCAGCCAGTGGGGGGCGAAGAGCATAATCGCTCCCAGGCCGGCCAGGATCGCCCCGCCCACCAGCTTGCAGACTCTTGCGTATCTTTCCCCCAGACTGCTTCCGATGGCGAAGGCGGCCAGGCTGAAGATGACGATCTGGTCGAGCATAAAGAAGAAGGTGTAAAGCCCGATGTAGAAGTAGTGCTGGAAAGACGTCAGGCCGCTGATCGCCAACACCTGGGTGAAGACCGCCGGGATCGCCGCCGAGCAGACGAACTCCACGGAGTTGACGACGAAAGCCAGGCCGATTATCGAGAGCAGAATCGCCGGGGAAAGGGGCTGGGAGATGATCCGCTCGATCCGGCCCATCGTCCGGGCGGCCGATTCCTCGTCGCCGATCCGGCAGACCAGTCCCCTCCGGGAGGCAAAGTATTCCCTGATGTTGAGCGCTCCCCCGGCGACGGCCACCATTCCGATGGCGATGGTGAGAATCCGGACGTATCCCAGCAACAGGAAGACGTTGATCCAGGCGGTCATAAAGAGAAAGTAGAGAACCCCCGAGGCCAGCACGAAGCTGCCGGCCACGGTCCAGATCTTCTTCCGGTCGTTGATCCCGATCAACAGGCTGATCATATAGACCAGCACCCACATCGCGCAGGGGTTGAAGCCGTCGACCAATCCCAGCACCACCGCCAGCGCCGGCAGCGACAGCCCGGTCAGGTCGGTCCGGCCGAGAAGGGGCAGGTCGAACTCGGCCGGCCCGCCGCGCTCCCTTGCGGCGGGGGAGGGCGCCGCTTCACCGCGGTCGCGATATTCCCGCCATTGGCCGATGGCGCGGGAGATCTCCTCGCGAGTGTGAACCCCGGGAAGCGCCCAGTCCCCGACCACGATAACCGGGACCTGCAGTTCGGATTCGTCCAGGCCGGCCCTTCCGGCCACGCGGCGGAATACGGCGGACCCGTTCAGCGAAGAAGCGTCGTATTCCCGGAAATCGAGTTCGGGATAATCCTGTTTTACCGAGCGGTAGATCGGGGCCTGTTCCACGCAGTCGGGACATCCCGGCGCGTAAAAAAAGTAAACCGTAGCTTCTTCCGCGGGTTCTTCGCGGGCGTTCTCGCCGACCAGGAAGAAGGCCGTCGTTCCCAGTCCGAGCACTACGACCAAGAGCGCCCGGTTGAAGGGGGAGCGGAAAAAATGCCGGAGACCGGAAAAGATCTTCACCGCGCGCGCAGGGCCTCCCGGAGTTTGGCGATGCTGAAACCGACCACCGCGGTTCCCTCGATATCCACGACCGGAACGCCGGTCTGGCCGCTTATCTTCTCCAGCTCGGCTCTGGCGGCCCGGTCTTTGGAGACGTCAACCTCCCGGTATTCCACGGCGTTGGCGTCGAGATACCTTTTCACCAGCAGGCAATACGGACAGGCCGGGCCGGTGTAGAGAGTGACGGGAAGCTTCTTCTGGCGCGGTCCGACGGCCGTCATCTTTCCCCGGCGCTGCGCAGAGGGACCCGGACCGAGGATTGGAGAGGATGATCGGTCCGGATTATTATCTCGCCGGCGCGGCGGGCGGGGTCCGTACCCGGAGAGGAGGTGACGGATATTTCGAACTCTTCTCCCTCCCGCAGGACCCTCGCCTCGGCCCGGAACTGGGGAAGGTCGCTCTCGACATTCAGGATTGTCACCGGCCGGTCCCCCCGGTTGACCAGACGGACGCCCTTGACCGTTTCCCGCCGCTGCTCCTCCTCGCTGAAAAAGACAACGGGAGGGGAAAAATTCAGCGGTCCTTCGACCACGGCGTGGAGACGGGCGAAGACCTCGCTCACCTCGGGATGGTCGATGCGGACGGTCAACGATCCCCGGTGCCGGCCGACCGGCGCCTCCTCCGAAAGGGCGACCTCGAAACGAATCGGCTCCGCCGCTTCGTCTCCCGTTCCGGATTCGTCCCGGCCGACGATCCGGGCCTGAAAAAAGGCGGGGTGAGTGGATATCCCGAGGATCGAGGTCTCCCGGTCGTCGAAGACCAGGTTCAACTCCCCGGCCGCGCTCTTGCCGTGTGGAACGGCTCCGAAATTAAGGTTCCGGGGCGTGAAGGTCGCGGGATTTTGAACCGTGGCTTCCAGCCGGAGGCGGTAGACCGGGTTTCGCGGATCGTTGGAAGATACGAATACGGGCATCGATCTCCGGCCCCGGTAGCCGCGGGTGTTGAAAGTGGCCCGAAGTTTGCCGGTCTCTCCGGGCGCTATTTTCTCTTCGGAGAGAATGCCGGCCGTGCAACCGCAGGTGGTCCGAATCCCGGTAATCTCGAGCTCTTCGTTCCCGGCATTGGTGAAGACGAAGGTATGGGAGACGACTTCCCCTTCCCAGACCTCCCCGGCGTCGTGGACGGTCTCCGCGAATGAAATCTCCGGTCCCGGAGAGCCTCCCGCCGGGGCGGCGGCCGCGAATACCGCCGCGGTCAGGAATATCGCCGCCGTTATGGAGTCCGCCATCTTCATCGAGACAAGCTCAGCTCCGCCCTTTCACGAAAGCCCGGGCCTCTTCCAGCCGGCCGGCGCTCCCCAGTACCCGGTTCTTGTGGGCGATATACTTGGCGTATTCGGCCATGAAGATCTTTCCCGGGGGGCGCAGGTCGAAGTTTTCGGGATCGTCGCGGAAGCTTTCGCGGTGAACCCGGCACCAGACCAGCCGGCCGTCGGTGTCGATATTGACCTTGCAGACGCCCATCCGGGCCGCTTTGCTGATCTCATCCTCGCTCACTCCCTTGGCCCCCTTGAGCTTTCCCCCCGCGGCGTTGATTCGCTTGACCTCGTCCTGGGGGACCGAACTGGAACCGTGCATCACCAGCGGAAAGCGCGGCAGTTTTTCCTGGATGGCGGTGATGATCTCGAAGTGCAGCCCCTGGGTTCCGGAGAACTTGTAGGCTCCGTGGCTGGTGCCGATGGCGCAGGCCAGGCTGTCGCAGCCGGTCAGCTCGATGAACTTCACCGCTTCTTCAGGGTCGGTCAGGTGGGCTTTTTCTTCGGCGACGGTAACGTGTTCCTCAACCCCGCCCAGCTGCCCCAGTTCCGCCTCCACCGAGATCCCCCGGGCGTGGGCGGCCTCGACCACGCGGCGGGTGATGGCCACGTTTTCGTCGAAGGGTTCGGCGCTGGCGTCGATCATCACCGAGGTGTAAAAACCGCTCTCGATGCAGTCGAGACAGGTTTTCTCGTCGCCGTGGTCGAGATGGACGGCGAAGACGGCGTCGGGAAAGATCTCGTCGCCCGCCCGGATCATCGCTTCCAGCAGCCGTTTGTCGGTGTAGGAGCGGGCGCCCTTGGAGATCTGGAGGATGAAGGGCGCGGAACTCTCGAGATTTCCCCGGAAGAGCCCCATCACCTGCTCGGCGTTGTTGATGTTGTAGGCCCCCACGGCGTATTTGCCGTAGGAATGCTCGAAGAGGGGTTTGGTCGGCACTATCATCGGCGTTTCCTTTCGCTGGGTTTGCGGTTGACCGGCAACTCTGGGTAATATTAACCGGATCGGGGGCCGAATTCAACGTTTGCCGCGCCCGGTTCCGGTTCGGCCGGCCCGGAGGGACAGGAAATTGTTTTCCGCTTAAACGATTCCGGGGTATAATACCGGGTATGAAAGTGAAGAAGAAGTCCAACTTGAAGGAAGCGGAGGTGGAAGCCGCCGGCGCCGCCCGGGCCTTCAAATCGGTTCTGCTGGGTCCGGACGAGGGTTCGAAAGAGATCACGATGCGGCGTTTCCGGATTCTTCCCGGGGGTAACACCCCGCTTCACCGCCACGAATGGGACCACCTGATCCTGGTCGAACGGGGTGGAGGAGTGGTCTTTTCGGAGTCGGACGGGAAGTTCAAGGTCGAGCCGGGTGACTCCGTTTTTCTGCCCGCCGGCGAGGAACACCAGCTTCTCAACCCCTTCGCCGAAGAGTTGGAGTTCATCTGCGTCGTCCCTTCCCGGGGAGCCTGACCCCCCGCGCTCTCCGCCCGTTTTCTATTCGATCTTTTCCGGCCGGCAGAGATGCTCGGGCCGCACGGCGGTCCGCCCGCAACTGTTGCAGATGTAAGCCAGTCGCTTGACTTTATTCGCGCACAGATGCCTCTGATCGGGTATCACCGCCCCGCACCACTCGCAGGGTTCTCCCTCCAGGTGCCCGGGCGAACACAGATGTCCCTCCGGCCCGGCCGGCTTTCCGCAGGTAGCGCAGGTTCTGGTTTGTTCGGCCATACTTTCTCTCCTTTTTGGTCCTTGATTCAGCGTTCCAGCGGCCGCCGCGCGGCCTGCCAGGAGCGCAATCCGCCGGCCAGATGGAAGACCCGCCGGAAACCCAGCTCCCGCATTGTTCCGAGCACCGGCCGGCTGCGGGCGCCGACGGCGCAATAGACCAGGTAGATCGCCTCCCGGTCCAGCGTTTCCAGGCGGGCCCGGAATTCGGGGGCTTGAGACGGAATATTGACCGCGCCGTGAATCCTTCCCCCGGCGAATTCCCGGGGCGTGCGCGCATCGATGATCGTCAGGCCGCCGGTCTCCCGATATTCCGCGATCAGGGCCGCCGCCCGTTCGTCGTTGATGTCCTCGAATACCGCCTCTTCCCCGGCGCCGGCCGGGGCCGGGTGCAACAGGAAGGCCAGGAGGAGGCCGGTTAGACTGATCAGCTTCATCTCGGCGACAACGGTTCAGGGGTTGAGAGGTTTAAAGGCTTAAGAAACGCTAAACATAATTTTAGCACTTTTTGTGCTTTAAAGCTTCGTAACGAAACAAACAATTTTGGAGTGCGGAGGCATGTCCGGCAACGTCTGACGGAGAAAGCTCCGCCTCAAAAGCTTGGGCCAAGCTTTCGCTTGGCACTCCAGTATCATAACGGGCAGAAATTCGAAGCGTAGAGCAATCAACCCCAAGAAAGCTTGAGCCTGCGATCGTATAGCTTATGGTTCCGGTTTACTTTCTTACGGGGATGCCGCGTTGCGCGAGGTAGCCCTTCATCTCCCGGATGGTGAAGGTTCCGAAATGGGCGATCGAGGCCACCAGGACGGCGTCGGCGCGTCCGATCTCTATCGCCTCATAAAGGTGCTCAAGCGTCCCCGCCCCGCCGGAAGCGATTACGGGCACCTCCACCGCCTCGGCCACGGCCCTGGTCATCGGGAGGTCGTAACCCGCCCGGGTGCCGTCGGCGTCCATACTGGTGGGCAGGATCGTGCCCGCGCCTCTTCCGGCCGCCTCCCGGGCCCATTCGACGGCGTCCCGGCCGGTCGGTTTGGTGCCGCCGGCGGCCATCACTTCGAACCCGGAGGGCAGCTCCCGGTTTTTCCTGGTGTCGATGGCGACAACTATCCGTTCCCGTCCGAAAACGCCTGCCGCCTCCTGGAGCAGGGCGGGTCGGTTAAGGGCGGCGGTGTTGATCGAGACCCGGCTCGCTCCGGCGGCCAGCAGCTTTTCGATATCGGAGTTCTCCCTCACTCCTCCGCCCACCGTCAGGGGGATGGAGACCCGCTCCGCGGTCAGCCTTACCGTCTCCAGCGTGGTCTTGCGGCCTTCAACCGTCGCCGTGATGTCGAGGAAGACCAGCTCGTCGGCCCCCGCCCCGCTGTAAGCGGCCGCGGTCTCGGCGGGGTCGCCGAGATCGCGCAGGCGGACGAAATTCACTCCCTTCACCAGGCGGCCGTCTTTGACGTCCAGGCAGGGTATGATTCTCCGGTAACGGTATTGGGAGGGCAATTCTTCCTTCATATCGCCGGCGATTATCTCATACAATGAAGAATATCCGAAAAGCTTTCTCGCATCCGGTAAAAGTTTTAAACTATAATATACCATAGTCCATGAGCGTAAGATTCGCCGGACGAATTTTAGCCTGAAGCACGGAGAAACGGATGAATAACGACGCGCCGCTGAAATGGATGATCAACGAGCCGGCCGCGACCGCGGACCGCTCGGAAATAATAGATCGCCTCATCCCCCTGGACGCCACGCGCCGGGCCCGGACCTTTCATCGGCAGATCCCGGGTTATCGGATCAGCCCGCTGCTTGGATTGGACAACCTGGCTTCGATGCTTGGTCTGGGAGGGATCTGGGTGAAGGACGAATCCCAGCGTCTGGCCCTTAACTCCTTCAAGGTTCTGGGAGGATCTTTCGCGGTTTACCGGTATTTGACCGGCCGCTTGGGGCGGGAGGAGGCGACCTTCGCCGAGCTGATCGCGCCCGACGTGAAAAAGACTATCGGGGAGGTGACTTTCGCAACCGCCACCGACGGCAATCACGGGCGCGGCGTGGCCTGGGCGGCGGCCAAACTGGGCCACGCTTCGGTGGTTTATGTCCACGAACATACCGTTCCGGCCCGGATTAAGGCGATTGAAAGTTACGGCGCCCGGGTCGAGATCGTTCCCGGAACCTACGACGACGCCGTCCGGAAGGTCCGCGCCGACGCGGAGAAATTCGGCTGGCAGGTGATCTCGGACACCTCCTGGGAGGGATACGAGGAGATCCCGACCTGGGTTCTTCAGGGCTACACCACTATGTTCTCCGAGGCCCAGGAGCAGTTGTCGGGGCAGGGCTTGGTCAAGCCGACCCACGTCTTCATCCAGGCCGGCGTGGGAGCGCTGGCGTCGGCCGTCACCGCCTTTTACCACAACCTGTTCGGCGCCGACGCCCCCCTGATCGTCGTGGCGGAACCGGCCCTGGCCGCCTGTCTTTACGAGTCGGCCCGGATCGGCGACGGCCGGCCGCATTCTTTCCCCGGCCGGCTCGACACCATTATGGCCGGACTGGCCTGCGGCGACCCCAGCCCGCTGGCCTGGGAGATTCTCTGGAACTGCGCCGACGTTTTCCTGGCCTGCCAGGATTACGTGGCCGCGCTGGGGATGAGGATATACGGCGGGCCGCTCAAGGACGATCCTTACATTGTTTCCGGCGAGTCGGGAGCGGTCACCCTGGGGGCGCTTCCGTTCATCACCCGCAATTCCGAATGCGCGCCCCTGCGCGAGGCCCTGCGGCTGGACGGCGATTCGCAGGTTCTTCTCCTCAATACCGAGGGGAATACGGATCCGCTTTACTTCCGCCAGGTGGTATGGAAAGGCGACCACCCCGTTCCCGACCGCCACTGGCCCTTTTAGGCGGCCCGCGGACTCTGCGATTCGGTCGCGAGTGATCCGCGGCCGCTTTTCGCTTCAA
Organism: PVC group bacterium; assembly: GCA_003551625.1. GTDB lineage: Bacteria > Auribacterota > Erginobacteria > Erginobacterales > PUNC01 > PUNC01. The sequence continues at coordinate 44,844 of PUNC01000113.1, forward strand.
GGTTAATAAAAGGAGGCTGAAATGGACTTTTTGGATCTCGCGCGAGCGCGACGGAGCGTCCGGAAGTATTCCGACCGGCCGGTGCCGAGGGACGCGATCGAGCGCTGTCTCCGGGCGGTCCGACTCGCGCCCTCGGCCTGCAACGCCCAGCCCTGGAGGTTCGTGGTGGTGGACGACCCGGAGCGCAGGCGGCAGTTGGCCCGGGCCGCTTTCGGCCCTCTGGCCGGCTTCAACCATTTCGCCCGCCAGGCTCCGGTTCTGGTGACGGTGGTGATGGAGAGGGCAAGTTTCGCCTCGGCCGCGGGAAGCCTGCTCAGCGGGAAGAGATTCAGCCTTATCGACATCGGGATCGCCGCCGCCCACTTCTGCCTTCAGGCGGCCGAGCTGGGGCTCGGCACCTGTATGCTGGGCTGGTTCAATCAGCGGAAGGTGAAAAGGTTTTTAAGCGTTCCCGCCGCGCTCAAGGCGCCGCTTATGATCAGCCTTGGCTGGCCCGTTCCGGATACGGAAACGGGGCCGAGCTCGAGAAAGACGATCGAGCGGGTCCGTGGATACGGCGGGTATTAGCTCTGATTATTCATAATCCGGGTTAAACTTTTTGCCCGAATCCCCGTTAAATTAATGAGGGAAGATAATGGGAAGGGGGAGGGAAGAGGAACTGGTCCGCGAGTTTCAGGCGGGCAAGACCGATGTCTTCGACCGGTTGATGAGTGAACTCCAGGGCCGGGCGTTCTCCCTGGCCTATTACTGGACCGGTTCCCGGGAAGACGCTCTGGACCTGGTTCAGGAGGCTTTTGTGCGGTTGTGGAAGACGCTTCCCTCCTGGAAGCCCCGCGCCGGGCTGTATACCTGGCTTTACCGGGTTATCATCAATCTGGCCAAGGACCGATTCCGGGAGGCCGGGAGGAGAGGGGAGGTCCCGATTCGGGAGGGGGCGTTGGGGGTGTCCTCCCCCGGTCCCGGACCCGCTGCCGAAGCGGCCGCCCGGGAGACGGGGGAGATGATCGTGAAAGCCGTGGCGGCGCTGCCGCCCCGCCAGAAAGAGGTGTTTATACTGAGGCATTACCAGAATCTTTCGATCAAGGAAATAGCCCGGGTTCAGGGAACCACCCCGGGCGCGGCCAAGGCCAATCTTTTTCAGGCCCTGGTCAAGTTGAGAGAGCTTTTAAAGCCGCGGCTGGAGGGCGGCGGGCCGATCGGTTCGGCCGGGAAAACCCCGGGAGAAGAAAAACGATGAGAAAGAATGGAGACTGCCGGTTTTTTAACCGTAATCTTCCCGGTTACCTTTACGGTGAAGCTCCCGTCGCCGTCAGGCGGGCGATGGCCCGGCACGCCGAACGATGCGCCGAATGCGGCCGGCTTCTTCGGGAGATGGAGAGGACCGTTGCCACGCTCAAGAGCTTTCAACCGGCCGGAATCACCCCGGCGGAGATGAAAGAGCTGCGCGAGCGGGTCCGGGAAAGGATCGGCGCGGCCGAACCCCTTGCCGGCCGGCCGGAGCGATTCTGGCCCGTATTCTCCTATCGTTTGGTACCGTTGGCCGCCGCCGCCGTGATTATCCTGGTCGTCACCCTGATGCTGGCCGTCTGGCCGATCGCCGATCGCCGGGAGGAACTGACCGAGGCGGCTTACGTGGCGGCTTTGAGCGAAACGATCGAACGAGAGTTTATGGAGATGGGCGAGTTGTGGAGGGAACTGGATGAGTTGGAGATTATTCTGGGGGCGGAGAGGGGGGATGAGCTGGAGGCGGACGCGGGAGGAGAACCCCGGCCGGTTTGAAAAAAACAAGGAGAAACAGGATGAAGCTTATCGCCTTAACGGTGCTGGTTACGCTTTCGGCCGCTCTGTCGCCGGGGGCCGGCTTCCCGGCCGAAGAGGAGACGCGTTCCCCGCGCCGGCGGGTGGAGCGCGGGGAGGTCTTTGAGCGGCGTCGCCACCGTCCGGAGGACGTGGAATTCAAGGAGTTCCGGGAGCAGATCGGCCGCCTGGGGCGTCTGATCCGGCGCAACCGCCGCCGGATGGAAGCGCTGGAGGAAGAATTGGCGGCCGCGCCCGAGGCCGAACGGGCCGCGATTCAGAGCCGGCTCGACGACGCTCTCCGCGAACGGGCGGTTCTCAAGTTCCTGCTGGCCCGGCACCGGCTGCGGTTGACCGAGCGGGCTCTGGAGATGGCCCAAAGCCGCCACCAGGAGGCCGTGTCGAGACTGGAGGAGAGCAGAGAGTCAATCCTGGAACAATGGCCGGATATCGACCTCGACGACCTCCCGGAGATAGTTCCTCTCGAGGAATGAATCGCTCCGCCGGGACCACCGCCCGGTCGATCTTCGCTCTTTTCTTAAATCTTCCCCGCCCGGAAACCGTCCCGGTTTCCGGCCCGGACGTGACTCTGTTATCCGGCCGATGATTAGGCTATAATAGCGTATCGCGGGAGCGACGTACCGCGTCCTATCCGTGGCCGCGGGGATTAACCGCGATTTCGGAAGATACGCTATGAACGGCAGGAACAAGAAACCGGGCAAGGCCGATTCCCCGCCCCGTCCTCCCGGAGAGAAAGGACGGCGAAGACCCGTCCGCCGGCAAGTGAGGCGGAGATCCCCCCCGCCCGCCGGCCGTCACCGCTCCACTTCCGCCGCCGCGCGCGCTCCGGCCGGAGACGCTCCCCGGCAGAGAGAGAGCCGGTACCGTTTCCTGGCCGAGAAGATGAATGACATCCTCTGGACGATGGACCTGGCTCTGAAGATCACCTATGTCAACCCCTCGATCGAGAAGGTCCTCGGTTTAACCCGCGCGCAGAGCCTCAAGCTTTCTCTGGAAGAGATGCTGACCCCCGAATCCCTGCGGATAGCGCGGGCCCGGCTCGAGAAAGAGCTGGCCGATGACCGGGAGGAGGTGCGGGCCGGTGCAATCGATCCCGACTATTCGATCATCCTCGTTCTCGACTTCCTCCACCGGGACGGGTCGGTCCGCGTCCTGGAATCCAACCTCTCCTTCATCCGCGACCGGCAAGGCCGCCCGGTTGAAATCTTCGGTCTCTCCCGGGACATCACCGAGCGCAAGAAGACGGAGGAAAACCGGAGCTTCCTGGCGCAGGTTCTCAGATGCGTGGACGAATCGGTGGTGGTCACGGATCTCGACAGCCGGATCCTATACTGGGGGCCGGGGGCGGAAAGATTGTACGGGTATAGGCAGGAAGAAGTCCTTGGGCGGCCCTACCGGCAGTTCGCCGGATCGATCTACCACCGGGATGAGGACTCCTTCAGAGAGGAGATCCTCTCGCGCGGCGTCTGGCGGGGCGAGCACCCCCAGCGCCGGCGCGACGGGAGCGTCTTCTGGACATTGGTCGAGATATCGGTGCTGCGGGACGGGTCCGGCCGCCCCACCGGTTTCATCGGCGTCGATATCGACATCACCGCCCGCAAGCGGGCGGAGGAAGAACTGGCCGCCGCCGCCGAAAAGAGCCTGCGCGAAAGCGAAGCGTGGGTGGCGCTGACCGCGGATTCGGCCGGCGCCGGGCTTTGGTCGTGGAACTGCGCCGACGGCGAGATCTGGGCCTCTGAGAAAACCCGCGCTCTTTACGGTTTTGCGCCGGACGAAACCATCACCATCGGCAAGTTCTACGGCTTGCTGCATCCCGGCGATCTCGCGCGGGTGAAAGACACTTTAGACCGTGTACTGCGCGAGAAGAAGGGCGGACAAATCGAGTATCGCGTCGTGCTGTCGGACAAAAGCGTCAGATGGTTGGCGGTCCGGGCGCAGGCGTATTCCAAGCCCTCCGGCGAGCCGGAGTGTTTGAGAGGCGTCTCCCGTGACATCACCGATCTTCGGAGAGACGAAGAAGATCGGGTTCAGTTGATTGACGGGCTGGCGCATCTCTCGCGGGTGCTGGCGATGAACGAACTCTCCACTTCCCTGGCCCACGAGATCAACCAGCCGCTGGGCGCGATTCTCAACAACGCCTCGACCGCCCGGCTTCTGATGGCCCGGGGCAGGGATACGCGGGAGGATCTCGGAGAGATCCTGGAGGATATCGAGAACGACGTCAAACGTGCGGGCGAGGTTGTGAAAAAGATCCGGAGAATGGTGAAGAAGCGGGGCATGAGATACGACCCCCTGTCCGTAAGCGCGCTGGTCAAAGCCGCCGTCGGTCTGATAAGCAGCCGCCTCAGTATCGAGAATGTCGCGCTCCGCTTGGATCTGTCGCCGGGTTCGGGAAGAATCAAGGGCGACCGTGTTCAGCTGCAGCAAGTGCTTTTGAACCTGATGACGAACGCCCTGGAGGCGATGAATGATACCGCCACGCGGGTTCTGACGATCAGCGCCGCCACCCTGTCGCCCGACACGGTGCGGGTGAGCGTGGGCGACTCGGGCCCGGGCATCGCGGTGGAGGCCGCGGAGAGGTTGTTCGAGCCTTTTTTCACCACCAGGGAGGAAGGGTTGGGGATCGGGCTGCCGATCTGCAAGCTGATAATCGAGGAGCACGGCGGGCGGATCTGGGGGGAGAGCGGTCCCGGCGGCGCGACCTTCTCGTTCACGCTCAAGACCTGCGTAGATAACGAAATATGAGCGCGCACCCGGTTCAAATGCCACGTATAACGTGAAAGATATCGATGTGGAAAGACTGGTCGGGAGCTTCCGGGAACTGCTCGGTATCGACGGGCCGACCTACCGGGAACGGCCGGTAGCCGATTACCTGATCAGGGAGTTTTCCCTCCTGGGGATCGAGGGCGAGGAGGACGCCGCCGGCGCCGTATTCGGCGGAAACTGCGGAAACCTTCTCTTCCGGCTTCCGGGCGAAAAAGCCCGCCGTCCGCGGCTGCTCTTCTCTTCCCACCTTGACACCATCACCTCCACGGCGGGGATTGAAGTGGTCGAGGAGAACGGGGTTTTCCGGGCGGCGGGGGAGAGCATTCTGGGAGCGGACAACCGCTGCGGCGTGGCGGTGATGCTGGAGCTGGCGCGGGTCCTGATCCAAAGCGGCGGCAGTCCGGTACCGGTCAGCCTGCTGTTCACGGTCGCCGAGGAGACCGGCCTTTCGGGAGCGAAGAATCTGCGCCCGGAATGGGCGGAAGGGGAGATCGGGTTTGTCCTGGATTCATCCGGCCCGATCGGGACCGTGATCAACCGCGCCCCCTCGGCGGTCAAGATCCGCGCGGTGATCAAGGGCCGGGCGGCCCACTCCGGGATCGAACCCGAGGCCGGAATCAACGCGGTGGCGATCGCCGCGCGGGCCATCGCGGAGATGAAGCTGGGAAGGGTGGACCGGGAGACCACCGCCAATATCGGGATCATCCGCGGCGGCGAGGCGATAAATATCGTGCCCGCCCGGGTCGAGCTGCGGGGGGAGGTCAGGAGTCTGGAAGAGAGAAAGCTTAAAAGTCAGGTTCTGGCGATGGAGAAGCTGTTGCGCGACCGGGCGGCGGAGGCCGGGGGCGGGGTGGAATTTTCCTCTCAATCCGATTACCGGGGATACGCGATACCGGAGAAAAGCCGGGAGATAACCCTGGTCCGCCGCGCCGTCCGGAGTCTTGCGCTGCCTTTCTCGCTGGCGGCCTCCGGAGGAGCCAGCGACGCCAATATTTTCAACCAGATGGGGCTGCCCGCGCTCAACCTGGGCACCGGGATGTCGGGCGCTCACGGCCCGGGGGAGCATATCGCCCGGCGGGACCTGGTTGACCTGGCCCGGCTGCTCCTGGCGATAGTGGTGGAAGCGGGAAGGGGGGGTAATAATCCGTGATTCCGTACTCTTACACGTACTCTTAAACGTACTCTTACACATACTCTTACCCGTACTCCAAGCCGTTCATTAGACGAAAAGAGGGTGGAGCGGGGACATTCTGGATTCTGAGGTTAATCTTGAACCTTAAGCTTTTAAACCGGCTCAACCGATGAAACTGGGAATAGTAGGACTGCCCAACGCCGGCAAATCCACGGTCTTCAACGCCCTGGCCCGGGCCCGGGTGGAGGTGAAGAAACATCCTTTCACCACCATTGAACCGAACGTGGGAATGGCCGCCGTGCCGGACGAGCGTCTGGACCGGCTGGCCGCGATCTTTCAGCCCGAGAAGACCGTCCCGGCGATGGTCAAGTTCGTGGACGTGGCCGGCCTGGTTGAAGGCGCCAGCCGGGGGCAGGGGCTGGGCAACCAGTTTCTGGCCGCCCTGAGGGAGACCGACGCCCTGGTCCACGTGGTGGCCTGTTTTCGGGCCGAGGATATCGCCCACGTGCTGGGGGAAATCGATCCGGCCCGCGACGTCCGGGTAATCCGGCAGGAACTGATCCTGGCCGATCTGGAGGTCTGCGAGCGGGCCCTCCAGAAGCTCAAAAAAGGCCGGCGGGTCCTGACCGGGGAGGAGGAAGAGAGGGTGGGCCTGCTGGCCGCGGCCGCGGAGGCTCTGGCTTCGGGAGCGAGCCTCGGGGGGACCGAGGCGGAAAGCCGTCTCGCCGCCGCCGCGCCGGAATTGAACCTTCTGACCTTAAAGCCGGTCATTTACGCGGCCAATATCGGGGAAGAGGACCTGGGGGAGCAGGCGGAACGGGCCGCGGCGCCGGTTCGCCAGGCGGCCGGCCGGGACGCGGAAGTCGTTGTCCTCTGCGGCCGGCTGGAGGAGGAAGTCGGCAGCCTTCCCCAAGCCGACCAACCCCTGTTTCGCCAGGAGATGGGGTTGGGCTCGTCGGGACTGGAGCTTCTGCTCGCCGCCGCGGTGCGGGCGCTCGACCTGGTAACCTTCTTTACCAAGGAGGGAGTGGAGGTTCGGGCCTGGCACATCCGCCGCGGCGCCCCCGCCGAGGCGGCCGCCGGGATGATCCACTCCGATATGGCCCGGGGTTTCATCAAGGCCGAGGTGGTGCCTTTCGCCGACCTCGACCGGGACGGCTCTCCGGCGGCCGCCCGGTCCCGCGGGGTGCTGCGCTTCGAGGGCCGGGACTATCCGGTCGCGGAAGGGGACGTGATCAGATTTCACTTTCAGTGAGTATGGGCAGAAGACCGAAAGCGCTGGCGCTGATCTCCGGCGGGCTGGACAGTATTCTGGCCGCCCGCCTGGTGGCCGACCAGGGGGTCGGTGTCGTTGGAGTTGGTTTCCGCAGCCATTTCTTCTCCGACGCGGCGGGGCGGCGGGCGGCCCGTTCCGCCGGCATACCGTTCACCAGCGTGGATATCGGCCCGGAGATGATCGCGCTGCTGGATGAGCCGAAGTACGGTTTCGGCAAGCATCTCAACCCCTGTGTGGACTGTCACCGCCTGATGGTCGGCAAGGCCTTCGAGTTGTTGGAGGAACTGGAAGCCGATTTCGTCGTCACCGGCGAGGTTTTGGGCCAGCGTCCGAAATCCCAGCACCGGGCCGCCCTGAACGCCGTGGCCAAGGCGGGGGAGAAGGGCCTGCTGCTCCGTCCGCTCTCGGCGAAACTGCTTGCGGAGACGATCCCGGAAAAGCGGGGCTGGATCGATCGCGATCGCCTGCTGGGCATTTCGGGACGGGGGCGGAAGAAACAGCTCGAGCTGGCCGCGGCCTGGGGGATCACCGGGTTCGCCACCCCGGCGGGGGGTTGCCTGCTGACCGATCCGGAATTCTGCCGCCGTTTGAAGGATTTAAGCGCCCGGGAGGGGTTGGAAGGTGATATGATAGAGCTTTTGAAAGTCGGCCGTCATTTCCGTTCTCCGGGGGGGGCGAGGATCGTTTCCGGGCGCGATGAAGGCGAAAATATCCGGCTGCTCAAACTCGCTTCCGCCGGGGATCTTCTCTTCCAGGCGGCGCGGCCGGCCAGCCTGATCCTGCTTCGAGCGGCGGGCGAGCCGTCGCGCGGGGATATCCTGCTGGCGGCTTCCGTCTGCGCCCGTTACAGCAAGGGGAAGGGCGGAGCGGTCAAGATCAGAACCTGGAAAAAAGGTCGCCGGGACGAGGGAGAAACCCTGGCGGCCGAACCGATGAACGGGGATAAACTTGAGAGGTTGAGAATATGATCAGGATTTTCATCGCGGCGATATTGTTTATTATGGCGTTGCCGGCCGCCGGCCGCTCGGAACCGGATCCGCGCCAAAGGCTGGCTTCCGACGATCCCGCCGTTCGTTCCGAAGCCTGCCTGGTCCTGGCGGAAGAAGGAGAGACGGCCGTCGATCTCCTGATTCCTCTGCTCCGGGACCGTTCGATGCTGGTCCGCCACAGCGCCGCCCTCGCCCTGGCGCGGATCGGCGGCGAAAAGGTCAGGGCGGTCTTCAAGGATAACCTCGATTCGTCCAGTTACGACCTGCGCCGTTCCGCCGCCCTGGGTCTGGCCCTGACGGGGGAAGAAGAGACTTTCGCTCTTATCTCACCCCTGCTGGATGACGACAGTTGGGAGGTTCGCTGGGCGGCCGCTTTCGCTCTCGGAGAGATCCGGGACCGTCGGGCGCTGGCCCTGTTGGGACCGCTGGCCGAGTCGGACCCCCACTACGACGCGAACCGGGGAGAGCATCCGGTCCGGGAGGCCGCCCGCCGCTCGATGCGGAAGATTGAGGGTTCGGTGGGATGGCGCAAGGACTACGGGAAAGCCCGGGAGGCCTCGGCCGGAGACGGCCGCCCGCTTTTCCTTTACTTCCGGAAGACGGGGAGCCCGGCTGCATCGCGTTTCGAGGCGGCGGTCTTCGGCGAAGAAATGGTGGTGGACACGGCCCAGCGTTTCCGCGCGGTCTGGCTGGATCACGGCCGCTCTCCGGAGGCATTCGAGAAGTACCGGGTCGGGAAGGTTCCCGCGGTGCTATTTTTAACCCCGGAAGGAGAGGTCCGGGGAAGAATCGAGGGGGCGCTGGGGCCGAGGGAACTCCGGGAGGAGATGCTGAAACGGCTGGAGGGGGAGAAGAACGTTCGGCGGCTTACCGCCCGCCGGCGGGATGACCCGTCCGACCTGGAAGCGGCCTGGCAGTTGGCCGAGATCTATATGGAGCGCGGGCAATGGCCGCGGGCGCTGCCTCTGCTCGACGCGATCGTGGAGGCCGATCCCTATAACGTTTCGAGCTTAGTTGATAACGCCCGTTTCGCCCGGGGATACATCAGGGGGATGATGGGCGACTACCGGGAATCTTACCGGCTACTCGACCGCCTTCTCCGGGATTTTCCCGAGTTCGGGAACCGGGCCCAGGCTCTATACTGTCTGGGCTTGAGCGCGTTGAGGATCGGGCGGGCTGAAGAGGGGTCGGACATACTGCGCCGGTTGATCGAGGAGTATCCCTCCGGCGAGCCCGCCGCCGCCGCCGGAGTCATTCTCGACCAGATCGAGCGCAGGATGGATTCGGCGGATTCGGGATGAACGACGAAAAAAAGATCCCTTTGTATAGCGGCGGGAGTCTGTTAAGTTATATGAGTAATCCGGGCTAAAAACTTAACAAGGAAAAGAACTATGTCTCAACATCCAAGTTTTGGCGGAAAGGGCAAGATCAAGCCCAAGCGCAACGTGCTGAAACGGCACGAGCGAATCCGGCGCCTTCAGGAGTCGGGCAAGTGGGAAGAGGAGAAGAAGGTCTTCAAGCTTCCCAAGACCCCTATTCAGAAATGACCGAATGAGAAGGATCGCGCTTCTTATATTTCTGGCGGCGGTCTTTCCCCGGGCGGCTCGCCCGGGTTATGTTACCGGCGTGGTGACGGGCGACAACGTTAACCTGCGGGCCGGCCCCAGTTTGAGGGCCGAGATCGTGGGCCAGGCCCGCCGCGGCGACCGGGTCGAGGTGCTGTTGCAGGACGGCGACTGGTGCGCCATATATCCTCCGCCGGGTTCCACCGGTTGGGTATCGGCCGATTTCGTGGGGCCGGACGGCGCGATCGTCTCCACGGTGAATGTCCGGGCCGGACCCAGCGTGGCCCACGCCCGCCTGACCCGCCTTGAGCCGGGAGAGGTACCCGAGATTATCGAACGGGACGGAGACTGGTTGAGAATCAGTCTGCCCCGGGAAACGCGGCTGTGGATCAGCGCCCGGTACGTCGAGCTGGCTCGGGAGGTGGAACAGGTCCGTCCCCGGCCGACGGCGCCTCCGGTCCGGCCCGACCGGCCTGTTACTCCCGAGCCGGATCCCGTCCCGCCGGCCGCTCCCCCCGTGATCGCGACGCCGGTGCCGGCGCCACCGCCACCGACCGTTGTCCCCGTCCCGGTTGAGCTTCCGCCCCCGCCCTCTCCCGCGGTGGTTGACGTTCCCCCTTCTCCGTCTCCCGCGGTGGTTGATATTCCGACGCCCCCGGCGCCGCCGCTTCCGGAAGGGACTCCTCTCCCCACGCCTTTCGCGCCCCCGGTGGAAGCTTCGGTGCTGACCGGGACGGTAGTGAGACTGCCCCGGCCTTATCGGGAAGCGGGCCGGGAGGTGACCCATATTCTGGTTCGCGACGGGGTCCGGGCGGCGACGATCGCGCGCCTGGCCGATCCCGACTCCGAACTCGATCGTTTTCACCGCCGCCGCGCGCGGGTCTGGGGCGCGGAAATCGGGCGGGACGCCGAAGGCGTGCCGCTGATCGAGGTTAAAGGGGTCCAGCCGGCCTGGTAACGCGGCTTCCGCGAATGAGCCGGGTTCGTTTGGCGCCCCCTTTTTTTGTGCAAATCAGGTCAGGAAGCGTGAAAACAAGGTCATTCCAGGGCGGGATCCGGATCGATGACTTCAAGCGCTTCACGGAGCGCAAACCGATCGAAACCCTGCCCCCGCCTCCCAAGGCCTATCTCCCCCTGAAACAGAACGCCGGCTCGCCTCCCCGTCCGGTCGTTGAAATCGGCGCCGAGGTATCCGCCGGGGAGGTGATCGCCGCCCCCTCGGGAGCCGTCTCTTCCACCCTTCACGCGTCCGTGTTCGGCAAGGTCTCCGCCATCGCCGATCACCCCCATCCTTCCGGGGCGGATTCCCCGGCGATCGTGATCGAGACCGCCGCCGCCGGGAACGGGTTTTCGGGGATGGAGCCAATGGTCGATTGGGAGGGCGCCGCCCCGGAAGATATCCGCGCCCGGGTATTGGAAGCCGGAATCGTGGGGATGGGCGGGGCCGGCTTCCCCGCCCAGGTAAAGCTCGAACCGCCGCCCGGGAAAAAGATCGAGACCGCGGTCATCAACGCCGCCGAGTGCGAGCCGTTCCTGACCGTGGACCACCGGCTCCTGCTGGAGGAGACCGAAAAGGTCGTAGCCGGGCTGAAGATCATAATGAGGGCCGCCGGGGCGGCGCGGGGAGTGGTGGCCGTAGAATCCAACAAGGCCGACGCCCTGGACAGGCTGGAACGAGCCCTGGAAAAGGAAGAGAACATCTTCACGGTTCTCCTGACGGTAAAATATCCCCAGGGCGCCGAGAAGCAGCTTCTCAAGACGGTCGCGGACCGGGAGGTGCCTTCCGGCGGTCTTCCCGCGGACGTGGGCTGCTTGGTGCACAACGTCCACACCGCGACCGCCATCGCCGACGCGGTTCTTCACGGCCGCCCCCTGATCGAGCGGGTGGTTACGGTATCCGGCTTCGGCCTGGACCGCCCGGGCAATTTCCGGGTCCGGCTCGGCACCCCGTTCAGCCGGCTGCTTGAAGCCGCCGGCGGGCCGCCGGACGGTGAACTCCGGCTGATCGCGGGCGGTCCGATGACGGGCGTCGCCCAGCGGGATCTTGGGACCCCGGTGATCAAGTCGACCTCCGGGCTGGTGGTCCTGCCTCCGCTTCCCCGGGCCCGTAACCTGCCCTGCCTGCGTTGCGGGAAGTGCCTTACCGTCTGCCCGATGGGGCTGGTCCCCTGCGATCTGGCCCGGGCGGCGGAGAAGGGCCGCAGGGAGGATTTCGCCGGTCTGAGCGGGGCCGACTGTATGGAATGCGGGTGCTGCGCTTATGTCTGCCCCGCCGCGAGAGACCTGGTCCAGTTCATTCAATTGGGCAAGGCCCTGGAGGAGTGAACCGCGGAAAGACGGACAGGAGATTCCGGATTGCGGATTCTTACACGTACTCTAACACATACTCTTACACGTACTCTTACACATACTCTAAGACGTTCATTAGATGAAGGGTTCTCTTCCAACTAAAAAGAAATTCACCGTCTCTCCCGCCCCGCACTTCTTTTCCGGCCGGACTATCCCGAAGGTGATGTGGACGGTGGCGGCGGCCCTGCTTCCGGCCCTGGCCGCGAGCGTGATATTTTTCGGTTGGCGGGCGGTCCGCCTTCAGGCGGCCGCGGTCGCGGCCGCGGTCGTCACCGAGGCCGTGATCTCGCGTCTTCGCCGCCGACCGCTCACCATCGGCGACGGGAGCGCGGTCGTGACCGGCCTCCTGCTCGCCTTCAACCTTCCGCCCGACGTCCCGGCCTGGCTGGCCGCCGCCGGAGCGGTCTTCGCGATCGCCGTCGTCAAACAGGCCTTCGGCGGCCTGGGGTTCAATATCTTCAACCCGGCGCTGGGCGGCCGGCTTTTCGTGGCCCATTCCTGGCTTTCGCGGATGACCACCTTTACCCCGCCGCTTACCGCGGAGACGGCCGGCCTGGACGCGATGACTTACGCCACCCCGCTGGGAGCGGCCCGGGAGGCGCTGGTCGAGCGGATCCCGTCCCTGTGGAATATGTTTATCGGCAACACGGGAGGCTGTATCGGGGAGACTTCGGCGCTGGCGATACTCCTGGGAGGGATGGTCCTGCTTTCGATGGGTTATATTTCCTGGCGGATTCCCGCGGCTTACCTGGGATCGGTGGCGCTGCTGACCTGGCTGCTCCCGGTAGGGGAGGGGGCCGTCGCCCTTTCCCCGCTGGAGCATCTATTCAGCGGAGGGCTGATGCTGGGAGCGGTCTTTATGGCCACCGATATGGTCACCACTCCGGTCAGCGGCAAAGGAATGCTGGCATTCGGTTTGGGCTGCGGGACGATCACCGCCGTCTTCAGGCTCTACGGCGGCAATCCGGAAGGGGTCTCCTACTCGATCCTGATTATGAACGCCTTCACCCCCCTGATCGACCGGTTCACCCGTCCGCGGGTCTTCGGAACTTTGAAAAAAGGTTTATGGCCGCGAAAAGCATAACCTCGCTTGAACTCTGAGCCGTTAAACCCAGGGCCCTGTGCCTTTTGGCTTAATCACTTATCAACTTATAAGCTTATAAACTTATCAACTTAAATAATGCTCAAGCCCGCGTTGATACTAACCTTGATCTGCGCCCTGGCCGCGGCCGCCTTGGGCTTCGCCTTCATTCTGACCGGACCCCGGATTGAAGAGCAGAGGGAAGCGAGAGAGTCCGAAGCGTTGGGCACCGTCCTGCCGGAGGCGGTTGAGTTCTCCTTCACGACCGGCGATCGGGTCGACTATTACACCGGCCGGGACCGGGACGGGGAAGTGGCGGGTTGGGCGCTTGAGGGTCGGGCGCGCGGATACAGCAGCCTGATCCGGGTGATGGTGGGGGTCGATCCGGAAGGAGTGATCACCGGGATCAAGATTCTGGAGCAGGCGGAGACGCCGGGGTTGGGGGACCAGGCGGTCAAGGTTCCCAGCCCCCGGTCTTTCTGGGATCTTCTCCTCGGACGCCGCCCGGAAGAGGAGCCCGCCCGGCCGCCGTTTCAGGAGCAGTTCGCCGGCAAAGCCCTGGAAGATCTGGAGGTGGTGGTCGGGCCGATGCCGGCTCCCCCCC
>PUNC01000225.1 GCA_003551625.1 PVC group bacterium
AAAATGGCACCCACTAGGGCAGACCCAATAGCCATCATGGCTCCTGCCTGCCACTCCTCAAATTCACTCCTGTCGGACATGAATACAGATATGTTACTTTGTGTGAAAAATCATAGGTTTTTAATAAGCAGGTGTACTGAGCGGTTGGTTTCGTCATAGACGAGAGAAAGAAACGTAGTCACCTTGCTGAACTCATCCTCTGTATGCAGCACGACGCACGTTACCTGTCACTGGTTAAGGGTTTCAACAGAGCCTGCTATCCCTAAGCTGAGACTCGCTCCGTCGAGACTGACTCGATGCTCACCATCACCCCTTTTTCGAACGAACCCGTCTCAACATCTTCTGTAATATCGAGCGTGAGTCTCCCGTACGTGACGCAGACCCTTCTTTCAACTCTCTAAATGACTCGCCAGCCTGCATTCGGTCGTTTTTCGCACCATCTCTCTCCAACTCGAGGATCAATTCGTTCTTCTCACAGAGCGTTGTCTCGAGTGCGTCGATGCGCTGTTCGAGGATCGCGTTCTTTTGCTCGAGATACTGATTTCGGCGCGTCATCCATGCCCCACTTCCAGTTCCCTCACCTGTTTTCTGTACGCCCTCGTCTACGTCACAAGCCGTAGGCTCATAGAACTCGGTTGTGTGTTCGACAGCACGCTCGAGCGTCCGTTCGCCGTACGTACTGCCATCACCATAGTGGACATCGTCCCACTTTGCTCGGTGTAATCCAGACTGGCGAAACAGGTGATCCATCTGCGTTCGGTCACCACCAGTCCAAAACGCCAGCAAACAACAAAGCGCCATATCGGCTTCTGAGTGACTGGCATATCCCGCAGTCGAGCCACTCCAGAGTCGGTCAAATTTCTCTCCGTTAGCTGCCAACCGTGCTTTCTCGAGGACATCTTCGTTGGATAACGTACTCGAACCCCTAGAGGGACCCTTTCCACTCGAGTCCTGATCGACGTACTCCCGATGAATTGCCTCGAGTTCTGGCTGTCTCGACTCGATTGCTGGTGGCAACCCCGGAACCCGGTCTCCTGTGACAGTAAAGTATCGAGCCCGGTCATAGAGTTCGATGTTCCCACGTCGGTTTCTGCCAGAGGGCAGGTCGCCCTCGAGGATAACGTGGTAACCTGTCTCTGATGGCGAGACTTCCGTATAGGAATCGAGTTGCTTGATGATCGATTTCACCTCTGGGTCTGGACGACCGCTCTTTGGGTCACGACAGTCATCAAGATCGATGCCGACATACGAATCGCTCTCGGTGAATACGAACCCGATTCCGTCGGAGCCCCACGTTCGGTAATACTCGAGAGCCGTCTCGAACCCAGCCCACGTACTGTCGTCCGTCGAGGAGCCAAAGCCGCCTGTCTGTGGATCGATCGGGGTTTTCGTCGGCTTTCCGTTTCGCATCTCGGTTCGCCAACAGAGCCACTGGTCTCGAGCCCGCATCGCTTCTGGAATCTGTGTATTATCTCTCATCGCTTTCAATCAGAGAAGGCATTGCTCTCCTGACCGCTACCCAGTGGACGGTCAACAAGAGAATCCATCGCCTCGGTTGAGCCGTCTGGGAGTGACTCACGACCCCCTTCTTTCGGGTCGAAATCGATCACGGACGTCTCGTTCTCCATGGCATGAACCTCGATCCCACGCCATTCGCCATCGACGCCGACCAGTGCTTCAGAGTAGCCTGTTCGGTCACTCCCTGGCATGGCTTCCTGGACAAAGCGCATCTGTGCTGAGTTGAGACCGAACTCTTCGGCCCACGCATGATCCATCCCATCGAGATGGTGAAACTGTTTGATCGCACACTGGTCGATGATCGCCTCAGATTCAGGGTGCTGGAAGAACTCGTCGACGGTCTGAGTGACGAGTCTGATAGACAGATTGTGATGTCGATGGTGGCGGAATACAATCTCGAGATAGGCGAGACTGACTGCATCTTGCATGATGTAGCGAGCTTCGTCGATAACGAAGACGACCTCTTTGTCGGTCTCTTTGGCGCGTTCATACACCAGTGAGATCAACAACTGCATGATGAGACTCGTACTCCCACCGAGGCTGCCCTCTTGTTGAGCCAAATCAAGGTAGATAACCTTCTCATCGCGAATATCGAATTCAGTCTCCCGGCCAAGGTTTTCATATCGCCCACCCGCTGTGAACGGACGTAGTTGATCGACGAGCCACGTTGCGTCATTGCCGATTTTGATCGACTCTTTGTTCGTTCGGACGACGTACGCCAGCGGATCTTCAACCATCTCGACGAGGATATCGAGGACATCTCGCATCGTCGGGCTCTCGTTATGATGGGTCGCGATATCGTCTGTAATCCCCTGCTTTCGATACGCCTGCTCGATCGCTAACTCGAGTGTCGTTCGTCGGTCACCGAGGTTGATCCCCCGATGGGCAAAATAGTTCGTCAAGAAACTCATGACGCTATCGAGTTTCTCACGATAGGGGCTCGCATCCTCAGCCATGGCTCGCTGGACGCGTTCGGGTGTCGGCTTGAGCTCGAGTGGGTTGAGCCCCATATTCCCACCAATGGTGATCCGTTCACCACCGAGCCCTTCGGCGACACCAGCCCAGTTATTGAGTGGCTCGAGGATAATCCCAATCCGATCCTCACTCTGTTCGATCGAGCGGATAAAGTTCTGTTTCGAGCTAAATGACTTGCCAGAGCCAGGATCGCCAATCGTGAACATGGCATAGCCGTTCTCTCGAGCAAAGGGATCGATCACGACCGGGCTCTGGTTTTTCCAGTGTGAGCCAAATTCGACGCCACCATCTTCGAGAATCGTGGCATTGTGTGCTGAAGCGAACAGCGCACCGACTGCCCCACCGAGGGCGGTGGCCTCACGGCCAAAGGGGTTCGAGCCAATCGGCGATGCAGCCTGAATTGCGAGGTCTTGCTTACAGATAGCTGTTTTCGGAGAGAGGCCAGCTGGGAGTTCGCGAAGTCGACTCCGGATCGTTCGGACGCCCTCTCGAAGCTGATCACGGGTTTCAGCACGCACCGTAATGAACAGTGCCTGATCGAACACACGGCTGCCGTTTTCAACGCTTTTGTACGTCGACATCGCTTCGAGGGCTCGATCCTGCAGATACGAGCCACGGACACTCCGCTCGAGGTCGGCATCAACCTGTAAGTCATCGGCAACGCGTTGCAGTTCGTCTCGCGCTTGCTCTTGATTTCGAGGGCGGAGATGGACAGTCAGGTCGAATTCGACGTCGGTCAACTCGAAGAGTTCGTTCAGATAGCCATCTTTCGGATAGTCGGGGTACTCTGCGATGTAAAGCGTCGACGTCCACTGCTCACCGACTCGAGCAATACGCGTATCCCACTCGATAGCTGCTGGGGCTGCGAGATCTTGATGGCGCTCTGCGATATCATCCAGAAGGGTCCCCTCATCGACGCCGTCGTTCAGTGTCGACTCCTCGAGTAACTCACTGAGGCTCACTTCCTCGATATCATCAACCCGCCATCGATCCCAGCCCATCTTCAAAAGTAACGTCACTAACGCGGTGAGGCCGAGATAGAGCGCAAGGCCGGACTGTGTGGATGCGTCCGGAATCGTCACCTGCCCCTCGAAGAGGAATCCAACGACCGAAGTGAAGACGGTCACTGGTTTACCCTCTCTTGGTGTCCGAGAAGAGGCTGCTCTCGAAGTGCATCTCCTGTCTCATCGTACTCGTGTACGTTACCGTTCCAGAACTCCGTCGTGAGGATGAACAACTCGACAGTACTCAATCGTCGAGCAGACCATCCCGGAACCTTCTGGATGAACTCCGTCTGTATCGTTCGGCAGCGAGTCTCGAGTTTGTTGAACATCGCCGCTCGGAGTTCAGCATCAGCCATATTCTCTCGTCGAGTCACAAATGGGTTGAACAGAAAGCCAATCACCGGAAACGACGTGAGTTTCTCCGCTGGAGAGCGTTCGTCCTGGTATCGGTTATACACCTCGAGTGGGGTGACTTCGACACCGATGAAATATCGGAGTTGGTGTGTCCCCGCGAGTTCGTGTGGGCGATTCTCTCGATACTCCTCGAGTAGTCGCTCAAACACTGGGTTTTGCTCGACGTCCTCATCAGTGAGTCGGCCATCAATACGGTCGATCAACGTCTCCACTGGAAACGGTCGGGTTGTGGCGTGAAACGTCAGTGGGAAATCGAGTTCTCGGTTGGCGAAATCTGCGCCCAATCGTTGTATCTGGGCCCAATCACCCGACATGGCGAAATCCATGTTCCCCGGATTGATCTCGAGGAACGCTTCCATCGACCCATCTGGGCGCTCTATGACACCAGCTCCAGGCCAAGCACGTTCGATACTGGTGAGATCCTGTGTACGTTCATCGGGTCGGAACGGCGTATAACTCACGAGCCCGCCTTCGGTCGTCGACGAAGACGATTCACCCGCCTCAGAACTCAGCGTCACTCGAGGCCGTTTGACGTAGTAGCGATAGACGTCCGTGAGCCACGTCGAGGCAGGAAGATGACTCGGGGAGGCATAGACAATGGCCGTGCCAACGAGGACGCCCAACAGAACAAAGGGCAAGACGGCTCCATCGAGGCCAGTAAAACCCCCCACAAGGAGTCCCCCGATGGGAAAGCCAAGTAAGACATAGACGTCACCCTCTGCGATATTGAGGAGTGGAATTCGGTTTTGTTCGCCCAGTTCATCCATAATACGTCGGCCGGCTGCGTCGTGTTCTCGAGTCATCAGTAATACCCCGGATCGTTCTCTGTTCGGCGATACATGTCGACGCCTTCCTGGCCGTAGGCGTCAGTCGCGAGATTGTCGTGTGTGGTTTGGGTTTTGCCAGGACTCGAGTGAGCAGTACTCGAGGAGGGCCCAGACGAGCCACGGTCACGCATCTTCGAGGCGACTGTGTAGCCAGCGGCAGCCTTTGGGCCCCATATTGCAGCCGAAGATGCTGCTGCAGGGCCAGCAATCGCGCCCGCACCAACAACGGCCCCAGCAGTCATTGTGGCCTTCGTCGTTCCCCCAATGATCTGCGTCGTCATCGGCGTGGCGTACTTGAACAGTTTCCAGACGATGATGAGCGAGAGGATTGGGAGTGTGACCGCAATGAGATAGCTCAAGAAGTTACTCTCTGGAGCGATTGCCCCGCTCGAGCCTTCACCGAACAACAGATCGTATCCCCTGAACAACAGCGCAACCGGGATCGGCATCACGGCCAAGGGAACGAATTTCATACAGGCTGTTCGAGCCATATCAGAGACGACAGGGAGGTTCCCGTACGCGATGGCAATCCCGATCGGCATGGCATAGACGAAGATGTACAGCAA
>PUNC01000122.1 GCA_003551625.1 PVC group bacterium
GCCGGCCGTCCAGGGAGAGCCGGTGGCCGGGTTGAGCGTCCAGGAAAGCTGGTGGATTTCATACGCGACGGCCGGGTTGATCTCCTCGGTATGAGCGGAGCCGCCGGTCGAGATGCCGACCTCGATTTCGGCGGGCGGGTTGTCGGTCCGCCGGGCGACGAAGAAGGCGCGGACCTCGCCGATCGTTCCGGTGAAGGAGAGGCTCTCCATCTGGTAATGGTCGGTGTGGTGCTGGGTGGAACTGTAAACGTAAGTCCCGTCGCCGTCGTCGTGAACGACCGCCTGCCAGTTCTCCCCGCCGCCGGCAACCGACCACTGCGTGGAGTCGCCGGGCCCGGAGGGGAGGAGGGTGACGGTGGAGGGGCCGGGCGGCGGTTCCGGAACGGCGGTGGTGGTCGTCGTAACCGTGGTGGTCGTGGCGGTAGTGGTGGTGGTCGTCGGCGGTTCTCCCTCGATGTCAACCTCAAGATAAACCTGGGTGACGCGGGCCTCGCGGGGCTGCCGGATATCGTGCTCGATCACCGTTCGCAGGGCGTTGACGCTTTCGGCCGTCCAGGGAGCGCCGGTGGCCGGATCGCTCGTCCATTCCACCTGGTAGGGTTCGTAGCCGTTGTTCGCCGGGGAGACGGCCGTAAGGTAGTCATTCCCCCCGGAACTGATCCCGATGTTGAGGGAGACGCCGGGGTTGGCGGTTCGCCTGGCGTAGAAGACCGCCCGGACGGCGGAGACCGCGGGGGAACCGGCCAGACCGTCCATCAGGTAGCGGTCGGTGTGGTATTGGGTGGAGGTGTAAACGTAAGCCGCGTCGCCGTCGTTGTGGACGACCGCCTGCCAGTTGGAATCCACTCCGGCAACCGACCACTGCGCGGAGTCGCCGGCGGCGGCGGGGCGGAGAATGACGGTGGAGGGGCCGGGCGGCGGTTCCGAAGCGGCGGTGGTGGTCGTCGTGGTGGTAGTGGTGACAGTCGCCGTCGGTTCGGCGTCGATGTCAAGCTCGAGCCAGACCCGGGTGACGCGGGCCTCGCGGGCCTGCGTCCGGTTGTGGCGGATGACGGCCTGGAGACCGTTGACCTCCTCGACCGTCCAGGGAGAGCCGGTGGCCGGGTTGAGCGTCCAGGAAATCTGGTGGATTTCATACGCGACGGCCGGGTTGATCTCCTCGGTATGATCGGAGCCGCCGGTCGAGATTCCGATCTCGATCTCGGCGGGCGGGTTGTCGGTCCGCCGGGCGACGAAGAAGGCGCGGACCTCGCCGATCTCCCCGTTTACGGTCAGATCGTCCATCAGGTAGCGGTCGGCGTGGTGCTGGGTAGAGGTGTAAACGTAAGTCCCGTCGCCGTCGTCGAAAACGATCGCCTGCCAGTTTTCCGCGGCGCCGGTAACCGACCACTGCGTGGAGTCGCCGGGCCCGTCGGGGAGAAGGGTGACGGTGGTAGGCGCGGCGTGGGCCGCGAACGCCAAAAAAGCCCAGGCCAGCAGCAGCGCCGTGGCGCCGAAGGCAAGCCGACCCGGAAAAAATCCTGCCCGCTTTGTCGATCCGGTAATCTTCATCTCTTACACATCCTTTCTGAAAGTGTCGCCTAAATAATTAGCAAGTAGCATACCAACCCGATGCATCCTGAAAATGAAACCATAATGATATGACCTCCAGTGATATACGACGATGAACCGGTGGCAGGGGCGGGTTGGAGAAAGCGACTTGAGGATGCCACAGTGGCATTGTCAAAGGGAAAACATAATGCCACTATGGCATTATAATGAGATAGACGACAGGGCGGAACTATTTGAAACGGAGGGGATGGATGGAATAACGGGCGATCTTGCGGTGCAGCGTTCGGAGGGGAATGGCGAGTTCTTTGGCCGCCCGGGCGATGTTTCCCCCGGTCCGGTTCAGGGCTTCTTCAATCAGGCCCTTTTCGAACAGGGATACGTGTTCCGTGAAAGACCCCCGGCCGGCCGGAGCCGCCGGCGAAACGGAAGGACGGAGTTTCTCCGGCAGGTGCTCGAATATCAGCTTGTCGCCATCGATCAGGGCGAGGGAGCCCTTCAGGACGTTTTCCAGCTCCCGGATATTGCCCGGCCAGTCGTGGTTCAGCAGGAGGTTCATCGCGCCGGAAGAGATTCTTAGCTCCTCCCGGCCGAGTTGCTTCAGGATGCCGCGAACCAGGAGGGGGATGTCCTCCTTGCGTTCCCGGAGCGGGGGAATCTCGATCCGGATGACGTTCAGCCGGTAGAAAAGATCCTCCCGGAACCTTCCTTGCCCGACGACGGTTTCCAGGTCTTCATTGGAGGCGGCCACCACCCGGATATCCGCCTCGACCGGATTGTCGGAACCCAGCGGGGTAAATGTTTTATCGTCCAGGACCCGGAGGAGATTGACCTGGGCCGAGGGGCTCAGGGTGCTGATCTCGTCGAGAAAAAGCGTTCCCCCGTGGGCGGAGCGGATCTTTCCCGCCCGGTCGGCGACCGCCCCGGTGAAGGAACCCTTGACGTGGCCGAAAAGATCGCTCTCCATCGTCGTCTCCGGCAGCGCTCCGCAGTTGACCGCCACCAGGGGACCGCCGCTTCGGGAGCTGTTGCGGTGGATCGCCCGGGCGACCAGCTCCTTGCCGGTGCCGGTCTCGCCGATGATCAGCGCGGGAAAATCGCTTTGCGCGGCCCGGTCGATCAGGGCGTAGATCCGCCTGATGCTCTCGCTGGCGCCGACCAGTTCCTCATAGGGGGACTCGGCCGGGATCCTTTTCCGCAGCGCTTCGATCTCCCGAATCATCCGGTGCCGTTCCTCCACCCTCCGCAGGATAAGCAGGAGTTCTTCGTGGTCCAGCGGCTTGGTCAGGTAGTCGTAGGCGCCCATCTTCATCACCCGGACCGCGTCCTTCACGTTGGCGAAGGCGGTCACCACCAGGATCGTCAGGCCGGGGTGGAGGCGGTGCGCCTGTTCGGCCAGGGAGAGCCCGTCCATCCCGGGCATCTTCACGTCGGTGATCAGGACTTCGAACTCTTCCCGGGAAAGCGTTTCCAGGGCTTCGTCGGGACGGGCCGTGGTCTCGACCTCGAAGCCGTGCATCTTAAGGAAGAGACCGAGGCTCCGGCGGATGTTCTCCTCGTCGTCAAGCAACAGGACGCGGAGGGGGGTCATCGCCGTTCCTCCAGGGGAATTTCCAGGCGGAAGACGGTGCCGCCGCCGGGACGGGGCGAGAAAGAGACGCCGCCGTGATGGATATCGGCGGCGCGGAAAACCTGGGAGAGCCCCAGGCCCGATCCCCGGGACTTGGTGGTGAAGAAGATGTCGAAGACCTTTTCCCGGATAGCGGGAGGGATACCCCGCCCGTCGTCCTCGATCTTGACCCGGACCCGGTTGTCGGACCGAACGGTTTCAACCGCGATCCGGCCGCCGTCTTCCACCGCCTCCAGGGCGTTGAGAAGGAGATTGCGGATCGCGCGGCGAAACTCGCCTTTCTCCAGCCGGACCGGGGGCAGGCCGGAAGCGTATTTCCCCTTCAGACGGACCTTCCGGGCCTTGATTTCCGGTTTCATCCCCCGCAATACTTCCCGGACCAGGGAGTTGACGTCGGTTTCTTCCCGGGGCGAAAGCTCGGGGCGGGCGAAAGCGACAAAGCGGTCCACCATCTCCTTGAGCCCCTCGATATCGGACTTGAGAATAGAGATGCTTTCCCGGATCAGTTCCCCGGCTTTCCGGGGGTCTTCGGCTTTTTCGCAGATATTCTCGATGTTGACCGTGGCAAAGCGCATCGAGTTGAGCGGGTTTTTTATCTCGTGGGCCACGCCCGAGACCAGCTTGGCGACGGCCGCCAGTTTCTCGGATTGGATCAGTTTCTCCTGCGCCTCTTTCAACTCGGCCAGGGAAGATTCCAGCGACGCGGTCCGCCGGGCGACTTCTTCTTCCAGGCCCCGGCTGTGCCGCTCGAGCTGCCGGAAGAGATTGGCGTTGTCGATGGCCACGGCCAGCTGCCCGGCGATTCGGGCCAGTATATCCGCGTGGGATTTATCATAGGCGCCGGGTTTCAGGCTGCCGAGATTGAGCGTTCCGATCGCCTCTCCCCGCCGGATCAGGGGAATCACGATCCCGGAACGGGCGCCGGTATTCCGGATGAACTCGTCTTCGACATAATCGCCTTCGGCCGTTATGTCTTCGCGGATCAGGGGCTTTTTTCCCCGGATCACCTTTTCGATGCCGGTGCCTTTCAGCGGGTAGGAGACGCCGCCCGCGGTTTCGGGGTCGGCCGGCGGTTCCAGGAAATAGACCTTGTTGATCCGGTCGGAACCCCAGGCCAGGGCGACGCTGGCCCGGTCGAAGTCGATCAGTTTCTTGATCTCCCGGTTCACCACCCGAAAGATCCGGTCCAGCTTCAGGCTGGAGGCGACCGCGCCGGTGATCTCGTTGATGGTCTGGATCTCCCGGGTTCTTTCCGCCACCCGTTTCTCCAGCGACCGGTTCAGTTCCGTGAGCAGCCGGTTGGACTCCTTCAGCTCGGCCATCAGCCGGCGGTTCTCCGCCAGCAGCCGCTGTTTCTCGAGCGATCTCTTGACGGTCGAGTAGAGTTCCTTCAGCTCGATCGGTTTGTTGAGGTAGGCGAAAGCGCCCAGTTCAAGCGCCTGCACGGCGGTTTCGAAGGAGGCGTGCCCGGTCATTATCACGACCTGAGTGTGAGGGGAAACCTCCAGGAAGCGCCGGACCAGTTCGATGCCGGTGGTATCCGGCAGCCGGATATCCACCAGGGCCAGGTGGTAGCCTCCGGAGAGAAGAGCCGAGCTTATCGCTTCCAGGGCCGCTTTTCCCGTCGGGACGGCGTCCACCCGGTAGCCCTGGACGGAAAGGGCGGTCTTCAGCATCCGGCCGATCGCTTCCTCGTCATCCACGACCAGTATGCGCTCGGGCATCTTTAAGGCTCCATCTTTTGGGGGAAGGTCGGCTGCGTTCACGCGTAAAAAGATTACCTGAAATCGAGGATTTCTTAAAGTGGAAAGACGGCACGGCGTAAAGGCAGTAATCCGTGATCGGTGATCCGTCCCGATGAACGACTATCGGGATCTCCGCTTCGCTACGATAAACAGTATGCAGTTAGCAGAGTAAAAACCTAAAAGACTAAAAGGCCAACAGGCTAAACGGCTAAAAAACAATTTTAACTACGAATCACACAGATTTACACAGATACTAACCGGCTTGTTGCTCCGCACCCGATTCCCCTGTTGGATCACACAAAGGCACGAAGGCACAAAGAAATGAAGTGTTTCGGTAAAGGCCCAGCCCCTCGCCCTCTTTGTTCTCGCGCCCGCC
>PUNC01000098.1 GCA_003551625.1 PVC group bacterium
CAGGCCTCAACCGCGTTGTAGGCGGCGTAGAAGTCGCAGACCAGCAGGCCGTCGAAGATCTCGCCGAGAAAGTCATACACCACCGCGGCATTGCGCCGGCGTTCGATCCGGAAGTAGGCCAAGTCCTGGGTGCAGAAGGCCCAGAGCCAGTGGGTAGTGCCGTTGACCCGCCAGCCGGTTTCGTCGGCATGCAGAACCCCAGCCTGGCGGATGGCCTGTTCGAGTTGCACGCCGTAGGGTGCCAGGGTCTGGCCGAGCCGGATCCAGGCCTGGGTGAGGCCGCCGGCGCTGACGCGCAGCCCGAACAGGTGTTGGAGGATGGCCAGGAGGTTGCCCACGCTGATGCCAAGACGGTAATGCAGCCAGGCGCTGTAGATGACGAGGTTCAGGCCGAGCGTCGCGCGCGGCAGCGCGGCGGTGACCGTGGGCGTGACGATCTTGCGGCAGTGACCACACCAGTGGCCGTGGACGGTGTGCGCATGGGTGTTGACGGTTCCCGGTTCCAGATCCTCGATGAGACGGGTATGGGAGCGGATGGGGGTGCCGACGGGGTGGCCGCAGTCGGGACAGGTCTCGAGCCGGTGTTCCACCGGCACGTCGATGGTCTCCGGCACCGGCCGGCAAGCCCCGGGATGGCCCGAACTCAGCGACGACTCCGTCGTCGCGTTGCAGGCCCTGCTCAGCGACTTCCTGGTCTTGTTCGAATCCCACTACCTCGGGCAAATCCATCGCTACCACGACGAACGCTCGCAGGAAAACCTGACCCAACTGAGCTTCCTGTCCGAAGACCCGGACAGCCCTCCGTTCTGACGCTCTCCCAAGCCCTGCGCTCGAGACGCCGCCGAACCCCCTCCCGGGGTCCGGCGGCTTAGCGCTGATCAGACCCCTCAACGAACGTGATCAGGGCAACATCAAATCAGGTGATCACACTCACGCATTGAGTTTTGTTGGTGTCAGGATATTTTACTTCCCGACCCAATTGGTCAGAAATGGTGAACGAAGAAACAGTGAGTTAGGGAGTGTGGCGCGTATTCTGCTTTGCTCATGCGGTGGCATGGCTCGTGTGTGGTGAGGGGCTCATGCGAGAAAGCGGATAAGGAGAGTAAACTGTGAAAACACGATGGCTGAAGTATCTGGCCGCATTTTGTGTGGTCGTTTTTCTCGGTGGCTGCGGCGGCTCTGGAGGGGATTCGAGGTCGGAGGCAGATCCCGTCTCTGACACCACGCTCCGGGTCAGCGGCCTAAATCCTGGGTCGGCGGGTTCTGGGAGTGTGGTTCGGGTCGATTACACGGTGACATCGGACGGTGTTCAGACTGCCGGTGCGGGTAACGACTTCGATCATGGCAGCATTAGGATCGTGATCGGCGGAACGGAGGTTGTTCCGGAGTCGGTCGCAACAGGACGTGCTACGTTCCGCGTTCCCGACGATCTCGATGGAGATCACACCCTGTTCCTTCGCGCAGGGGAGGTTGAGAGCAACACTCTGCTCTTCACCGTTTCCGATAGCATCTCCGTCCTATCGCCGGAGCCGGAAGACTGGATCGAAGCCGACGACGGAATCAGGGTGGTGCGCAACCTTGTCCTCCTGTTCATCGATGAGGGCCGCGATCTGGATGCCGTGGCGGCGGCTGCCGCGACTGCCGAGGCCGGCGAGGTGGTTGGCCGCATTGACCCCTTGCGCGCGCGGCAACTGCGCTTGCCGACGTTGACCTACGAGCAGCTGGTCGCCGCGATCGAGCGACTCGAAGTGATGGATGGTGTCGCTGATGCAATTTTGGACATCGAAGTACCGCCCGCTTTTGTTTCCCTTGATTGGACGCGCGATCCAGATGGTGGCAGGCAACGTGCCAGCAACCGAGTCGAAGAGGGCGCTCAGGCCTATATTTCTTCCGTACACCCGACTTTTCCGGACTTGCTCGTCCCCTATTTTCGTTCGATCGGTGTTTACGAATCTGGAGTCCACTTCGGCCTAGATGATTATGCCGGGTACGCTTCGCGGGGGGGGGAGCGTTCCGGTGGGATCGCGCTGTATGCCCCCGATTCACCAACAGCAAGCCATGGTTCGGATGTTCTCGGTCTCATCGCGGCAGAACTCTTCAATGGCCGCGCAGCCGGTCTCTTAAGCGCTCTGGGAGTATTCGGTAATCACGGTGGGTACAATATTCTTGTAAACAGGGGTAGCTCAACCGAAAGCTTCGCACACATGACGACAGCGCTCGAGCAGGGCGCACGTGTGTTTAATGTTAGCGCTGGTCTTTATCTGAATTGTAGCCAGCGTAACTTGATCGGCATCTGCATCGGTGACCGACCCTTACAGGCCAATGGCGACAGAGTCAACATCCGTAATGTTGCAGGCGCACGCCAATTCAACACTTTTCGCTCCGGCTTCCTACAACTCCTCGGCTTAGCTCAGAACGAATACCCGGATGCAATATTTGTACTCGCTGCCGGAAACGGTAATACTGATTCTGGTAATGCAACATTCTCCAGTATAACATGGCATCCGAGTGATCAGGTTTTCGTTGTCGGAGCACATGAGTCCCATCCGACTCCGCGGCGTGAATCCTACTCCGACTTCGGGGAACGAGTGGATATTGCTGCCGCCGGCACGGTTACATCTTCCTTTTCTGGAGGAGAGACACAAGGAACATCTTTCGCCGCACCGCTCGTGACGGCAACTATCGCAGCCATGCGTTCGATCGACCCGGACCTGACGCCTGCTCAGGTAATGGCGATGTTGCGTGAAACCGCTCTTCCGATCGAAGAGAACGTGGTTGAACTCCACGATCAAGATGGCAATCGGATCGGCTGCACGGTGTTTGTGCGTCCGCTCACAGATGATGTGGACGATAACGGTTGCCATTCTGGACATGGAGCGCGCCTTAACGTAGAAGGCGCTATCGAGGCTGCCATTGCGAGCCGGGAGGGTCGAACCCGCCGCGAAGGGGATCGGATTGATGTCATGATCATTGGCGGGGAGACCGTTACTCGCAGCGTCAATGTGACCATCCCGGACGAGGGTGCGGTGTTTGACCGAGTCGACATCATGTTCCTGGTGGATGTGTCGGGAAGCTACCGTTCGAGTATCGCCCAGTTCAAGGCGCGAGCGGTGGATCTAGTCAACGCCTTTGAGGCGAGCGGCACGAACGTTAGCACCGGCCTGGCTTCGTTCAGCGATTTTCCGATCTCCCCATGGGGCGCCACCCGCGATTATGCCTATCGCCTGGATCAGGCCTTGACGTCGAACGCAGATGATACGGTTGCAGCGATCAATGAGTTGACGCTTTTGTCTGGGGCAGATGGACCGGAAAGCCAATTGGAGGCACTTTACCAACTGGCGACGGGGGCCGGGCGGACGGTTGATGGTCAGCCTGGAGCGGGAATTCCCGCTTCCTCAGTGGGCTGGCGAGATGGAGCACTCCGCATCATTTTCCTGGCCACAGACGCGAGCTTCCATAATCCGGAACCGGGGACGACCCGCCATACGCCTGGATACCCCGGGGCCAGTTGGACTCAGACAGTGAACGCCCTTAATGCACAAAACATTCGGGTGTTCGGTCTGGAGAGAGGGTCTACAGTGACCGACGTCCGCGCCATCGTCGAGCAGACCAACGGCGAGGTGTTCCAGTTGGATTCAGCCAGTAGCCAGATCGTGGAGGCTGTTCAGGAAGCACTGGAGGGTGTCGCCCAGTCGCTCGACCTCAAACTCGTTCCTAATGGTGATTTTGCGGGATTGATTCAATCGATCGACCCTGCAGAGATCCCCGGCGTAGACCGCGGTGACACGGTGAGTTTTACCGTCGAGCTTTCGCGCGGCGACGGTGGTCCGGGTGAGCACGTCTTCGTTTTCCGTCTGATAGCGGTTGCGGACGGCACCGCAGTGATCGAGGAAATACCGGTTATCGTGACCATTGATGATCGTGCTGCTGGCGGCGGCGGCGGCGGCGGCGGTGGTGGGAGTTTGTAATCAAAGAACCTCCGGTCGTGATGATCCTAAAGTAGTGCTTACACACCCCGCGCTGCCCGAGTGGCAGCGCGGCTATTGAGGACTTAAGAAATGAAACGACGACACTTGAAAACTCTCGTTGTGCTCGTGGGCCTTACGGCGCTGTTTTTTTCTGGATCGGTAGGAGCCTGCGATCGAGGCCCGCCCGAGATGAGCGGGCACGGCGAACTTGTGTACCCGATTTCCGATAACAATGGGAAACGGGTGGGCTTGGTGCGGCAGCAGCACGATGGATGGTGGGAAGCTGTTTTAGAGGGCGAAGGTGCTCTGAACGAGCGGTTCTCTACGGTCGATCGTGCCCAAATGGCTGTGTGCAAAGGGGGCAGCGGAACTTGAAGGAACCGCCCTTTGCGGAACGTTAACGTGAAAGAAGGTGGCTCGCGTCCCGGATGTCCTGTAGGGCGGAAGAGTGCAGCGTCATCCGCCGCACGGCGTTCGTGCCGTCCTGGGGGTCTGCGGCCACTCTGACGCCGGATGGCGGATGACGGCCTTCGGCCTTTTCCGCCCTACACCTCTTTCATCGTCGGGGGTGGCCCGGAGCCATGACAGTTAGGTTCGATGTTTGCGTAGGCGGTGTCAGGCTATTCGCGTGGTCAAACGGTTCGGGAATGCGCGGGCCGCTCTTGCCCGAATTGCTGTCTTTCGCGGACCGCGTTTCGGGTGGCCGCTCAGGGCCGGGTACAGACACCCATGGTGGTAGGCTAGCCGCCGAGCCGCTCCGTCAACTTCGCCGCGCTCGATCCGGGAATCGGTAGCCGACCGGTTCCCGATGCTGCGAAGGGAGTCGCGGGGACGAGAGTGGGATCGAGCCCGCGGCTGGGCGCGTTGAGACCTCGATGTTGAGCGAACACGCGATCTGCCCGCCGTCATGGCACTTCCGGAGTGGCGATTGCGATGTCGGCACAGGCTTGGGGGAAAATCCGTTCCTCGTTGAGAAACGCTGTGTGCTTCACTGCGCCCTCCATGGCTCTCTACTCTGCGCCGCTGAAACATCAGCACAGGCGAGGCGGATGCTACGGACTCTCTTTTCGCGATCATTGCCTCGTGCGGAGCACGCCAGCACGTCGTCTAGCGTCCCATCAGAACGGCTCCTCCGACTTGAGGCGCCTTCGGTGTTGTTGCAACCGGCGCATCGTCAACAGGTGCTGCACCAGGTCGCGGCGATCACAGCGCTGCCACCCGAACATTATCGGAAGCTCGTGTTGGGTGTTCTGGGACGATATGCCGAGTTCGTGCAGCGTCTTCCGGCGTCCGAGGCTCATCA
>PUNC01000007.1 GCA_003551625.1 PVC group bacterium
AAATCCCCGCGTCTCCGCGTCTCTGCGTGAGAAAAAGGGGGATAGGGTGCGGAGCAACAAACCAGTCGGTATTCGTGTTGATCCGCTTGCCCGCCGCTCCTGCACGGAGTAATGGAGGGCGGGTGTGATTCGTAGTTAAAATGGGTTGTACGGTTTGAGGTTTTCTTCGTGCCTTTGTGCCTTCGTGTGAGTCAGTAGGGTCCGGGGATGCGGAGCATTTTTTATCACATCAAATCCCATTTCCGTCTGAAGCCGGATTTTCAACAATCGTCTGTTTGAATTGAGAGTTGGCGGGATGTGTTGTATCCTTACAAATTAACCAATCACACCTGTGAAGGAGGTAACTTATGGCGACAAAAGAAAATCTGAAGGAAGCATTTGCCGGCGAGAGCCAGGCCAACCGCAAGTATCTGGCCTTCGCCAAAAAGGCCGACGAGGACGGCCTGCCGCAGGTAGCGAAACTCTTCCGCGCGGCCGCCGAAGCCGAGACGGTTCACGCCCACGCGCACCTGCGCGTTCTCGGCGGGATCAAGTCAACGGCGGAGAACCTCGAGACCGCGATCGCCGGTGAAGGGGAGGAGTTCAAGGAGATGTATCCGAAGTTCCTGGCCGAAGCCCAGGCCGAAGGGGAGAAACCCGCGGAGATCTCCTTCAAGAACGCCCTGGCCGTGGAGGAGATTCACCACGGCCTGTATTCCAAGGCGCTGGAAGCGGTCAAGTCCGGGGGAGACCTGCCCGCGACCCCGATCTACGTCTGCCCCGTCTGCGGCAACACCGTGGAAGGAAGCCCCCCAGAAAAATGCCCGATCTGCGGCGTTCCGGGCGATAAGTTTATGGAGATCGCGTAAGCGCCCCGGATGTCGCCGAATATGCGTGGCATCTTTAATGACAGGAAAAATCCGGTCAGGGGAGGGGATCCGGGACCGGGGCCGGTGGTTTACTGGATGCAGCGCGAGCAGCGGGCGGCCGACAACTTCGGCCTTCTCTACGCCCAGGTCCGGGCCCGGGAACTGAAGCGCCCCCTGGGCGTGGTCTTCTGCCTCGCTCCCGCCTTTCTCGGGGCGGGCCGGCGCCAGTTCGCCTTTATGCTGAGGGGTCTCGAGGAGACGGCGGACAACCTCCGCCGGAAGAACATTCCCTTCTTCCTTCTGAGGAGAGAGCCCGGGGTTGAGATTCCGCGCTTCCTGAAACAATACCGGGCCGCCCTCCTGGTCGGCGACTTCAACCCGCTCCGTCTTCCCCGTTCCTGGCAGCGGGCGGCGGCGAAGGCCGTCTCCGTCCCTTTCGACGAGATCGACTCCCATAATATCGTCCCCTGCCGGCTGGCCTCCCCCAAGCAGGAGTTCGCGGCCTCCACCTTCCGCCCGAAGATCGACAAGCTCCTTCCCCGTTTTTTAAATCGGATCCCTCCGCTTAGAAAACATCCCTTCTCCTGGCCGGGGAAGGTCTCCGCCGTCGATTGGGAAGAGGTTGTCCGGACCCTCCGGGCCGACCGCTCGATCGGGGAGGTTGACTGGATCGCTCCCGGGGAGAAAGCGGCCCGGGCCCGGCTGAAAAAGTTCATCCGGGAGAAGCTGGCCCGCTACCCCGATGACCGCAACGATCCCAACCTCGACGGCCAGTCCGGGCTCTCTCCCTATCTTCACTTCGGCCAGATCTCACCCCAGAGGGTCGCTCTTGAGATTAAGGCCGCCGCCGCCCCGGAGAAGGCGAAGGCGGCGTTTCTGGAGGAGCTGATCGTCCGCCGGGAACTCTCCGACAACTTCTGCTTTTATCAGCCCAAGTATGACCGGGTGGCGGGCTTCCCGGAATGGGCGAGGAAGAACGCCGACGAACACCGTTCCGACCGGAGGGGCTATCTCTACACCCCGAAACAGCTGGAAGCCGCCGAGACCCACGACGACCTCTGGAACGCCGCCCAGACCGAACTGGTCCGGCGGGGGACGATCCCCGGCTATCTGCGGATGTATTGGGGGAAGAAGATCCTGGAGTGGACGAAATCCCCGGAAGAAGCCTTGGAGACCGCCATCGACCTCAACGACCGCTACCAGCTCGACGGCCGCGACCCCAACGGCTACGCCGGCATCGCCTGGTCGATCGGCGGCGTCCACGACCGCCCCTGGCCCTCTCGCAAGGTCTTCGGCAAGGTGCGCTATATGAATTACAACGGCTGCAAAAGAAAATTCGACGTTGCCCGATATATCGCCCGGGTGGAAACTATCAAACCGGGCTGAAGATGCCCGGGAAAGGAGATTATCGTTATGAAATTAGCGCTTGCGATTTTGGCGGCCGCGTTGTTCCTGTTGCCGGGTCCGGCCGTCTCCATGGTGCCGGTGGCGGTGGAAGAGGGGAGAGGTGAAATCCCGGAAGCCGGGGAGACGCGGGGAACCGAAAATGACGACTCCCGGTTTCCTTTCAAGCTGGGCCTTGGTTACCAGGCGATGGTGGTTGACGAGTTTATCAACGGCGCCAGCATCCGGGGCTGGTTTCAACACCGGATCGGGGTCCAGTTCTCCGTTCACCACCATAAAAGACGGTTTAAGCTGGACTATGTCCCCGATTTCAAGACCGATGCGTATTTTTTTGCCGGAAAGCTTCTCTACGCGCCGGTCCTCAATCAAAACAGTAAATTCTATGTCGGGATCGAGGGTGGCTATGGTTATGAGGATGTACGTTTCTCCGACAACATAAACTATTGGGCGCTCTCTCCGCTCTTCGGGGCCGAGTATCATTTCAGCGGCCTTCCGGAAATCGGTTTCAACTTCGAGGTCGGCTACCGTTTCCTGAACTTAACGCAAGGGGGCCACTACGAGTATAAAATCGACATAAACGACATCTGGGCCGGCTTCGGCGCGACCTACTATTTTTAACCGTATCGGCCATTCGCGTATGAATGATCTTGGAATAATCCTGGTGACGGGCGCCTCCGGCAAGACCGGCCGGGCCGTCGTCGCCGCGCTGGCCAGGGCGGGAGCCTCGGCGCGCGCGCTGGTTCATCGGCACTCCCAGGCCGCGGTACTGTTCGCCGTCGGCGCGCGCGAGATAATCATTGCCGATCTGCTCCTGCCTTCCGACCTGCGTCGCGCGATGAAGGGCGCCCGCGCCGTCTATCACATCTGCCCCAATGTCCACCCCCGGGAGTTGGAGATCGGCCGCTTCGTGATCGCCGCCGCCCGGGAAGCGGGCGTCGAACGGGTGGTGCTCCACTCCGTCCTTCATCCCCAGACGGAGAAGATGTCCCACCACTGGAACAAGCTGAGGGTGGAGGAGGAACTTATCGAATCGGGTCTGAACTACACCATTCTCCAGCCCGCCCCCTATATGCAGAACCTGCCGGCCAATTTGCGGCTTGCCGCCGGAGAGTGGATCCTGCGCAACCCCTATCCCGTTACAACGCGCTTGAGCCTGCTCGATCTCGACGACCTGGGGGAGGCCGCGGCGGCGGTGTTCACCCGTCCCGGCCACGAATGGGCGACCTACGAGATCGTCGGGACGCTTCCGCTCTCCCAGGAGGAGGTCGCGGCGATGCTCTCCGAAGTGCTGGGCCGGCCGGTGCGCGCCGAGGCCGAACCGGTCGAAGAGTGGGATTCCCGGATGCGCGCCGCGGGAATGGGCGATTACCCGCGCGCCGCCCTGAAAAGAATGTTCGATTATTACCGTCGCTACGGCCTGGCCGGTAACCCGAACGTTCTCCGTTGTCTGCTCGGCCGCGAGCCGTCCACGGTGCCCGACTTCGCCCGCCGCTACCACTTATTCAACTCAGGAAAGCTGGAAAACGGGAGGAATAGATAAGATTCCTGTTCTCCTAAGATGATGCTTTTCCCAAACCAGTCCGTATTCGTGTTTATTCGCGTAATTCGTGGTTAAATTAAGCTTTTTAGTCTTTTAGGTCTTTTCTTAGCGGTCTTGGCGTCTTTGCGAGAATAAAGAGGGGGGGAGGTGGGTTGGTCTTTTCGCTATGCCCTATGCGCTCTGCGCTATGCGTCTTTTCCAACGGGGGCGAGGCCGCGGAGCGATTCTAATCCAGTTGATCCTGTTATCGTGCCTGCCCCGATAGTTTTTCATCGGGGTCAAATAATAGGGGCCGAGGGACTGGGCCTTTTACTGATCACTGATCACCGATCACGGATCACTGGCTTTTGAGGGCCGCGGAGCAATTCGCGTTTTTCGCGTGATTCGTAGTTAAATCAAGCTTGTAGTTTTTAGGCTTTTTTAGGTTTTACTTCTGCAATCTCGAATTTTACCCGCCGGCAATAGGCGGGCTCTAATTTACCCCGAGATGGCGCCGCAGGAGCCATTTTTCGGGGCTGTAATCTGCCTTATACCGCCCTTGGAGGTATCGATGGACGCGATGAAGCGAAAGGTGATGGTGGTTCCCCGGGAAAAGCTTTTCCCCGAGGGACCTTTCTCCGGATTTATCTCTGCCGACGGGATCGATTACGGCAGTCGGATCCTCTCAAGTTATCAATATATGGAGCGGGGCAGGGCGGAGGAAGACGACCGCTTCAAGCAGCCGATCGGCTACGCCCTACTCTACAATCCCCGTAAAAAGTTGGTCTTCGCCTACCTTCGCTCCTCAAAGGACGGTGAATACCCGGAGAAGCGTTTGCAGGGAAAATGGTCCTGGGGTCTGGGAGGCCATATCGAGGAGGACGACGCCTCCGACGAGGACCCGGTTCGTTACAGTATGCTCCGGGAGATCGCCGAGGAGACCGGTATCCCCGAGCTGGGACGGCCGGAGATTATGGGCTATATTAACGATGACTCCGATCCGGTCGGGCGGGTCCACTTCGGCGTTCTCTGCTTGATCGAGACCGCGATCGAAGATATTTCTCCCATCAGTCCCGAGCTGGCCGGAGGAAAAATGCTCCCCCTGTCCGAGCTCCGCGGGCTCTGCTCCGACCCGGAAGTCACCGTCGAGGAGTGGTCCCGCTTCGCCCTGGAAGCCCTGGAGAACCACCTGAAACGTTAAAATAAGCTTTTTAGTCTTTTAGCCTTTAAGTCTTTTAGGCTGCTAGGTCTTTCTTCGCGGCCTTGACGTTCTTCGCGCGTTAAACCAATGAAAGTCATTGCGAGGTTCCCGAACGAAGTGAGGGAGCCGAAGCAATCTCACCTTTTCCAAACCGGTTCGCGGAGTCAATCAGCGATTTTGACACAAAACTGCCGAGGAGTTGACTCGAAATTCCTCGCCTCCCAGGGGAGCTTCCAGGGCCTCATTTTCAAGGTTTTGGCCGTTCCCCAAGAT
>PUNC01000107.1 GCA_003551625.1 PVC group bacterium
CCGGTCCGGTAGACCGCTCCCAGGCTGAGCCGGTCGGAGAATTCGTAGAGCAGCCCGAGACTCCCTTCCGCGCCGAAGCCGTCGTTTTCGATCAGGAAGTCATGACGATAATCGAGGATCCCGGAATCCGCCACCGTCTTTTCGCTTCTCCGCTTGAGGCGGTCGTAGAGCAGGGAGACCCCGGCGCCGGCGTAAAGATTGGGCAGGATCTCGCGGCCGGCGCTGAACTGCGTGGCCACGATCACCAGCCGCTGATAGTTGGAGGCGCGGATGCTCCCCATCCCGAAAGGGATGGTGTCGCTCCAGTCGGAATAGTAGCCCAGGGGAGAGTAGACGGCGAAACCCAGCGTTGCCGCGGGCAGGGCGTAGTAACCGCCGAGACCGCTGGGGTGGTAGAAGCTGTAGGAGGTGCGGGTCCGCTCGAAACGATCCGGTTCCAGGCCGCTGTAGTCTATGAAGACGTCGCGCGTGAACCGGTATTTCGCCTCGGTCTCGGGACCGGGGGGGAGGTTGGCGTAGGAGTCGGTTCCCCGCAGGCGGGGATGAGGAGAAAGAAGGTCGATTCCCACCTGCCCGCCGCTGAGCCGGCCCAGGCCGGCCGGGTTCCAGTAGCTGGCGGTCCAGTCGTCGGCCAGGCCGATGAAGGCTCCCCCCATCGCTCCGCTCCTTCCCCCGAAACCGCCCCACTCGTAGCCTCCTCCGTAAAGCGACGGGGAAAATGCCAGGCCCACGGCAAGAAGAAAGAAACAGAATCCGCGAAGTCTCATCCTCGACCTCCTTTCTCTCCCGGGGGGAGAGCTTGTCGGGATTGGTTATAATGAATTTAACAATCGGCCAAACTGATGGCAATTATTTTCGAACTCGAGCGCGGCGGAACAACGCTGCTCCGAAGAAACTCGATTTGCTCCGGCCGATCTTTTCCCGTATTGTGATCGTTGCCGATACCGGGCAGTTGAACCTATAATTACTACTATGGCTATGCTTGAGATCAGCGTGGTGCCGGTGGGGACCGGCACGCCGTCGGTGAGCGGCTATGTCGCCGGGGCGGTCAGGGAGTTGGAGAAAGCCGCCGGCGTGAGGTGGCGGCTGACCCCGATGGGAACGGTGGTCGAGGGGGAGCTCGAGAATCTGCTCCGGCTGGCGCTCAAGATGCATCGATCGGTCTTCGCCTCCGGCGCGGAGCGGGTGGTGACCACGATCAAGATCGACGAAAGGGTCGATCGCCGGCTGACCATGGCGGGCAAACTGAGCTCGGTGGAGGAGAAGCTGGCTCGGAAGAATAACGGTGGAACCGGTGACCGTTGAAGGTTCGGTGATCTTCGGGCCGGTCCTCTCCCGCCGGCTGGGCCTCTCCCTGGGGCTGGACATCGTCCCCTTCAAGACCTGTTCGCTTGACTGCCTTTACTGCCAGCTTGGCCCCGGCGATCCGGTCGGACTCGAACGAAGACCCTACCTCCGGACGAAAGAGCTTCTATCCGCCCTGGCCCGGCGGCTCGGCCCGAACCCGGAAATCGACTGGATCACCTTCTCCGGCTCCGGCGAGCCCACTCTCAACTCCGAACTGGGGGCGATGATCAAGGGGGTGAAATCGCTCTCTCCGATCCCGGTGGCGGTGATCACCAATTCGACCCTCCTCGACCGCCCCGGGGTCCGGGAGGAGATCGGCGCCGCCGACCTGGTCGTTCCCAGCCTTGACGCCGGAACGGAAGCTGTCTTTAAGAAGATCAATCGGCCCCGGCCCGGCCTTGACTTGGACCGCCTGACCGGCGGAGTGGCCGCCCTGGTCGAAGAGGGAGCCTGCCGGGTTTGGCTGGAAGTAATGCTGGCCGACGGGATCAACGACGATGAGCGCGAACTCGGCGCCATCGCCGAAAGGATAAAAGCGATCGGCCCCGAGCTGGTCCAGCTCAACACCCCCGTTCGCCCCCCGGCCGAAGCGGCGGGGCCGCTCTCCCCGGAACGGCTGGAAGATGCGGCGGCATTTCTGGCGGCCGGGCTGGGTTCGATACCGGTGGAAGTCATCGGTCCTGGGCGGCGGGGAAAAAGTGGGGGGAGAACAACGCCCTCTTTCGACGCCGTGGCCGATTACCTGCGCCGGCGGCCGGCCACCCTCGAAGAACTGGCGGCCGCCGCCGGCGGCGACCGCGCCGAAATCCTCAAGCATCTGTCCGTCCTGACCGCCTCCGGCCGGGCGGTCGTCCGCTACGAAGGCAAAAAGCGTTATTTCGCCTGGCGTCGGCCCGGTTCGACCCGGACCTGATCCGGACCGGGCGGAGAGACCGCCGCCGGCAGGGGGAGCCGGATTATCCCGCCGAATCCAATCCCGCGTGCCGGTCCGCGATCGTGGCGGCCAGCTCATCCAGCGCTTCAAGATCTTCCCGTCGGGGATGGCCTTTGCAGAGCAGCGTCCCCAGGACCTCGACCTTGAGGTTCGGGATCAGCTCCGAGATCCGCTCCACCGCCTTCGTTCCCCACCCGTAGGACCCGATCACGGCGGCGAACTTGAGTTTCGGGCGCAGGGCGTTGGCCAGGTGGGCGGCGTAGAAAGCCGCCGGGTGGGGGCCGGCGTGGACGGTCGGGGTCCCGAGCACTATCGTCGCCGCGTCCACCAGCGACATCGCCAGCTCGCCGATATCGGTCACCGGCAGATTGAAGATTTGTATCTTCACCCCCCTCGCGGCCAGGGTCTCGGCCAGGCGGAAGACCATCGCTTCCGTGCTCCCGTGCATCGTCACGTAGGGAATCACGGCCAGATTGGAGACGCGGTCGGAGACCCAGTCCCGATAAGCCTCGAGGATGGTCTTCGGCCGGTCATAAACCGGGCCGTGGCTGGGAGCGATCAGCCGGCAGTCAAGGGCGTCCACCTTTTCGAGGTTTTTCCGGATCGCCGGGCGGAAGGGCATCATAATCTCGGCGTAGTAACGCTTGGCGGCCAGGAGAACCCGGGGATCGTCTCCGGCGAATGTCTCGGAGGTTGCCAGGTGGGAGCCGAAAAAATCGCAGCTGAAAAGAATCCCGTCCTCCGGAAGGAAAGTGGAGATCGTCTCCGGCCAGTGGACCCACGGAGTGCTCAGGAAGCGGAGGGTCTTGCCGCCCAGGGAGATCTCCCGGCCTTCTTCCATCGTCTCGATCCGCTCTCCGTCCACCTGGAGGTGGTCGATCAGAAGGGACCGGGCCTTGGCCGAACAGAGCAGCTTCGCTTCCGGGTATCTTTGCAGGACGGTCGGAATCGTGCCGGAATGGTCCTGTTCGGCGTGATGGGAGATCAGGTAATCGAGGCGTTCGACGTCCTGGAGCTGGCGGAGAAGGACCCCCTCCATCGTCGGGTCCACCGTGTCGATCAGCGCCGTCTTCTCTTTGCCGCGAACCAGATAGGCGTTGTAGCTGGTTCCCTCGGGCAGGGGAATAAGCGAGTCGAAAAGCCGCCGGTTCCAGTCCACCGCTCCGATCAGGTCGACACCGTCACCAATTTTCCTCGGTTTCATAGCTTCTTTCTCCTCTCGTTTCGGCTGTGGTTTCTCGTGCAATATAACATACATCCGCCCGGGTCATCGGAAAGTAGAAAAGAACGACTGGGCGAGGCCGAAGCAACCGAAAACGGCCCCGGCCAGCAGAACGGTGGCGGCGCCGGCGGGAAGATCGGCCGTCCAGGAGATCCACAACCCCCCCAGCGTGAAGAGAAAGGCCAGGACCGCCGCCAGAGCCATCATCAGCTTGAGACTGGAGGTCAGCCGCCGCGCGATCGAGGCCGGGATCGTGAACAGGGCGATCACCAGGATCACTCCCACCACCCGGATGAGGATTACGACCGTGACCGCGATCAGGGCCAGCAGCAGGTTGTAGATCAATCCGGTCCTGACGCCGACCACCCGGGCGAACTCTTCGTCGAAACAGAGAGCCAGAAAATCACGGTAGAAGACGACGGTCGCGACGATGATCGCTCCGTTGAGCAAGGCCATCACCGCCAGGTCGGGGCGGCCGACGGTGAGGATGTTGCCGAAGAGGTAACCGAAGAGGTCGGGAGCGTAGCCGGGCCGCAGCGAGATCAGGACCACGCCCAGGGCCATCCCCACGGCCCAGAGGACCCCGATGGCGGCGTCCTCGCTCACCCTTGACCTCCGGCTGATCCCGCCGATTCCCCAGGCGGCGAGCAGGCTGAAGGGGATCACCCCGATCATCGGGTGGAGGCCGAAAAAATACGCCAGCCCCAATCCCCCGAAGACCGCGTGGGAGATTCCCCCGCTGATGAAGACGAGTTTCTTCACCACCACGTAGCTCCCCACCACCCCGCAGGCGAGGCTGGCCAGCAGCGCCGCCGCCAGCGCGTGGCGGAGGAACTGGTATTGAAACAGTGCGCTCATCGTTGACGGTGCCGGGCCACCACCCGGTGGGGTACGCCGTGGGCGATCATATCCACCGGGCAGCCGTAAACCCGCTGGAGATCCTCGGGCAGGATCTCGGGCGATTCGTGGCAGAAAAGACGAACGTTCAGGCAGGCGATCCAGTCCACCAGCGAGGAGATCACGCCGATGTCGTGCGAGATCAGGATGATCGTGATCCGGCCCTTCAATCCGTTGAGAAGTTCGTAAAAGCCGGCCTCGGCGGGAGTGTCGATTCCGGCGGTGGGCTCGTCGAGCACCAGCAGTTCCGGCCCGGACACCAGGGCCCGGGCCAGCAGGGCCCGTTGCTGCTGGCCCCGGGAGAGACTTCCGAAAGGCCGGTCGGCCAGATCGGAAAGCCCGCTCGAAGCCAGCGCCTCGGCGAC
Organism: PVC group bacterium; assembly: GCA_003551625.1. Lineage (GTDB taxonomy): Bacteria > Auribacterota > Erginobacteria > Erginobacterales > PUNC01 > PUNC01. The sequence goes on from PUNC01000107.1 coordinate 4,766, forward strand.
GGCCCGCCGGTCGGCCCGCCCCAGGCGGCCCCGGCGGCGGAGTCCCAGCCGTCCCAGGAGAACCGCTTCCCTGACGCTGATCGGGAAGCGCCGGTCCAGCTCCGGGGCCTGGGGAAGATAGCCGATCCGGCCGAAGGCCTCTTCCGGGGGGCGGCCGAAGACGGCGACCTTCCCCCGGTCGGGTTTGATCAGGCCGAGCATCACCCGGGCCAGGGTGGACTTGCCGCCGCCGTTGGGTCCGATGATGCCCAGGAAAACGCCGCGGGGCAGCGCGAGGCGGATATCGGAGAGAACAGCCTTGCCGTCCAGCCGTAGGTGAACTCCATCGAGTTCGACCGCGCTCTCAGCGGCGGAAGTCTTCATCGAGCCGACCGGCCGCTTTTCTCAGGTTGGAGAGGTAGTCGCCGGAGAGAGGATCGAGCTCGACCAGACGGGCGGAGATCTCGTCGCCGATCG
>PUNC01000162.1 GCA_003551625.1 PVC group bacterium
AATCGTCGGAGAGGCCCCAGTTCTCCAGGGATACCGGTTCCTCTCCGTAGTTGAAAAGCTCGATCCAGTCCTCGGTATCGCCGTCTTCGTCGGCGATGGAAGAGGCGTTGGAGGCCATCACCTCGTTGATCGCTACCGTCGACGCGGCGGGGGCGGACGGGGCGGCCAAAGCCGCAACGGCGAGGCTGACGACCAGGCTTACTATGATCTTCCCGGGCATCCGTTCCATCCTTGAGCTTCTTGTTAAAGTTCGTGTCATTCGCCTATTCGCGTAATGCGTGTTCCAGAATCGCAAGGAATAGGTTTTACTAAAGAGAGCATAAAATAGGTTGCACGTCATTGCGAGGAGCGAGATCCCTCGCTAAAGCTCGGGACAGGCTGCGCAATCTTAATCTGCTGCCTAGGAAGAGATTGCTTCGCTGCGCTCGCAATGACCAAGAAATTGATTCTTGCTCTATTTTATGCTCCCCTTAGTAATATCCCCCGCAGCAATACCCCAATAAAAGTCCGTAATCAGTGATCGGTAATCGGTCCCGATGAAAGACTATCGGGGCAGGCGCGAGATATTTTTTCAGCCTGGTTCGCCAGTCGTTACTTAATAGTCTAACAGCCTAAACCCCTACAGCCTGATTTACGTTTCACTACCTCTTATACCCCAGCTTCCGCAGCAGTTCCTTCCGGCAGCGGACGTCGTCGTCGCCCTCCACCCCCTGCGGAGGGCTGCCGTCGATCACCCCCATCACGCCGCGTCCCTGGCCGGTCTCGGCCACGATCACCTCGACCGGATTGCCGGTGGCGCAGTAGATCGAGCAGACCTCGGGGACCGCTTTCACCGCCGGAAGAACGTTAATCGGGAAGGCGTCCTTGAGATAGACCAGGAAAGAATGGCCGCAGCCCAGCCGGGCGGCGTTGGCGGCGGCCGTTTTCTTCATCTCCTCGTCGGTTCCGTCCACCCGGACCAGGCATTTGCCGGAAGCCTCGCAGAAAGCCAGACCGAACTTGATCCCGGCGAATGAGGCCGCCAGCGCCTCGTAGATATCCTCGACGGTCTTGATGAAGTGCGATTGGCCGAAGATCAGGTTCGTCCCCTCCGGGACGTCGAGAACGACTTTTTCCAGTTTCATTGCTTTTCCCCTTGGGTTGAGTTCGTCAGCCTTCGTCTTTTAAGATGTTAAGGCACTTCCAGAACCCGGTCAAGAAGCTCCAGGAGCACGACTTTCTCCGTTTAACCCGGTTGGAGCGGTTTCCTCCGGGCGATCAGGCGGCTCTCTATTGGTTCTCTTCCGAATTGTGTGGTAATTATGTTGATTACGGGTCAATGCGAAGAGCTAAGCGAAGGGTTCGCGATAAGGCCGCTCACGAAAAACCTCGATTTTCTCGGATAATATGGGTAGTATTCATCCTTTCGCCTGCCGGACCGGACGAACGATTAATGAAGAACCCGTTGGAAAAACTACAAGAACATCCCCGTCTGCGTGATTTCCTTCAGCCGCCCCTGGAAGCGGCGGAGATGCTTGACGCCACCTACTCCCTCCGTCGCGACGGGACCTTCGTCTTCTCCGAGGGATACTTCCACGGCGCCGCGGATCTCTTCGGAAAAGAGATGATCGTCTCCCACATCGTCTTCGTCCCCCTCTCGCGACCCGACGCGCCCGACTACTCCCACAAGCAAATCTTCGGACAGACCTATGAGAACATCACCAAGGAGATAATGTGCACCCGGCCGCTGGACGAATTCTATCCCCGCCAGCTGGAGAGATACCTTGAGGTCGATCCCGGCCAGAAGCGGATTTCCCGGCCGGTCTGGGCACGCTACAAGTCTCTGGTCCCGGCCGACGAGATTTTGGGATGCTTCCCCCCCCGCCGATCGCTCCAGGCGATCATCGAGCGGGCGGAGGAGGAACCGGCGGCGGCCAAGGTCAAGATCATCGCCGAGCACACCGCCGAACTGCTGGAGATCGGACTCGATCAGCTGGGCATCTCCGGATCGCTTTCTCTGGGAACCTACGTCGATCCCCACGACCTCGATTTCGTGGTTTACGCCGAAGCCTCCGAGGTGAAGCGGATAGTCAACTTTATGTACCGGCTGACCGACACCGACGAGAAGCGCAAGGTATTCGAATTCGGAAAATACTGGCCGATCCGTTTCTGGGACTGGGCGGGAGAGGAAAGATTTATGGTCTGCCCCTTCTTCTCCTACCTTGACCCGGAAGAAGCGCCGCTCAGGGACTTCGACTGCGAGGACCGGGGGGAGGCGGTGCTGGAAGGGAGAATCGTCGACCACACCCATAACGCCTTCAATCCCTCCGTGCTCGAGGTTGACAACTGCCGGCTCGACGGAAGAGCCACCGATTCGATCACCCGGCTGATCTTCTACCACGGCGGGGAACGCGGGGACTGGCGCGAGGGTTTCCGCTTCCGGGCGCGCGGCAACCACGTCCGGATCACCGCCCGGCGCCGGGAAGGCGGCCGGGAGAAACGGGAGGAATTCGAGGCCCTGCTGGTAAACAACCTTGACCGGGTCGTCCGTTTGGACGATTGAATGGAAGAGAACCGACCAAACCGTCACCGCCATGACCGCCGATTCAATTGACATCATCACCAAACTTCGCCGGCATCCCGACTGGGGTGAGTTCGTCTTCCCGCTCGACCGGCTCGACATCATCCGCGACGCGGTCATCTTCATCCGCCGCGACGGGCTGATCGTCTTCTCCGAGGGTTACTGCCACCCCCCCGGCCAGTTGATCGGCAACATCGTTTACGAGCCCCACCCCGAGGGCTCCAAGACCTTCTTCGGCCAGGGCTTTCGCTCCGTCATTAAAAGAAAGGCCGGTGAAGAAGACGAGTGGATCGATTATCGCGAGCAGATCGAGATCTACCGGCGGCTGGCGCCGGAGTCGCAGATCGACAAACCCCTCTTCGCCGACTACAAGTGCCGGTTTCCTCTCGACGAGATGGCCGGCTTCGTCGATCACCGCCACTCCCTCCGACAGGCCCGGCTCAAGTCCGCCGCGGTCGACGATTCGATGAACAAGATCGCTGGAATGCTGAAGATTCCCGTGGAGACAATCGGGGCGACCGGCTCGATGGCCCTGGGGAACCTCGAGAGCGCCCACGACTTCGACCTGGTCTTCTACGGCACCACCGCCGAGCACCGGGCGCTGGTCGACCGGATCTACGGGATCCTGGAAGACCCGAAGCGGCGGGTCTTCGAGATGGGAATGCACTGGGCGATCCGCTTCTACGACGACTGGGGAAATATGATCTGTCCCTTCTTCTCCTACTCCGACCCCGCCGAGATTCCCCTGTTCAAGGCCGATTTCTCCCTCCGGCGGGACGGGGTTGAATTCCGGGGCAGAGTGACCGACGACCGGCACTCCTTCTATATGCCTTCCCTCCTGGAGTTGGAGGATGTCCGGCTTGAAGGCGCTCAAGCCCCGGACCGGCTCACCCTGATCCTCTACCACGGCGGCCTGCGGGGCGAATATCGCCGCGGCGACCGGGTCCGGGGAAAAGCCAAGCTGGCCGACGTGACCGTCCCGGGAAAAACCTTTCCGGCCCTGCTCTCCGACCATCTCCTGGATACCGAAAAAATTTCCGAATAAAACTTAAGGAGAATGTCGCGTATGAATGACGAAAACACCTACCAGCTGGCGCTCAAGCAGCTCGACCGCGTGGCGAAGAAGCTCAAGCTCGATCCCAATATCCACGAAAAACTCAAGTATCCCAAGACCACGCTTATCGTCTCCATCCCGATCGTCAAGGACGACGGCAAACTCGAGGTCTTCACCGGCTACCGGGTCCAGCACAACATCGACCGCGGCCCGTCCAAGGGCGGCATCCGCTTCCATCCCGACGTCACCCTCGACCACGTCAAGGCCCTGGCGATGTGGATGACCTGGAAGTGCGCGGTGATGGGTCTGCCCTACGGCGGCGCCAAGGGCGGGGTCTGCTGCGATCCCAAGAAGCTTTCGGAGCGGGAACTCGAAAAGATCACCCGCCGGATGACCAATGAGCTGGCGCCCTTCATCGGGCCGAGGAAAGACATCCCCGCGCCCGATGTCTATACCAGCGCCCAGAATATGGCCTGGATGATGGACACCTTCAGCACGCACGCCGGTCACGCCGTTCCCGGCGTGGTCACCGGCAAGCCCCTGGAGATCGGGGGGTCTTTCGGCCGCCTGGAAGCCACCGCCCAGGGCTGCATCTTCGCGATTATGGAGTTTCTCAAACATAAAAAAAAGAAATTCCAGGGCTGCACGGTGGCGATCCAGGGCTATGGCAACGCCGGCAGTGTCGCTCACAAGCTGGCCGAAAAGGCGGGCGCCCGGGTGATCGCCGTATCCGACAGCTGCGGGGGGGCCTTCCGAGCCGAGGGTCTCCCCTACGCGGACACCATCCGCCACAAGTCCGGGTGCGGCTTCTTGGAAGGACTGCCGGAAGCTGAAGCCATCACCAACCGGGAACTGCTGGAGCTCGACTGCGACGTGCTGATCCCGGCGGCGCTGGAGAACCAGATCACCGAAAAAAACGCCGGCAGAATCAAGGCGAAACTGATCGCCGAAGCCGCCAACGGACCGACCAGCGAGGAGGCCACCCGGATCCTCTTCGAGCGCGGAATCCCGGTGCTGCCCGACATCCTGGCCAACGCCGGCGGAGTGGTGGTCAGCTGCTTCGAGTGGGCCCAGAACCTGATGGGCTACTTCTGGACCGAGCGGGAGGTCAAACAGCGGCTCTACGAGATTATGGCCCTGGCGGTCAAAAGGACCGTGGACCTGGCCGAAGCCGAGGAGATCGATATGCGTCTGGCCGCCTATATGCTGGCCGTAAGGAGGGTGGCCGAGGCCGCCCGGATCCGGGGGCTATACCCGTAAGGGAAATCGACCGCCCCCCTCACCCTTGCCCTCTCCCCCGATGGGGGAGAGGGTTTTTTTCTGTTACCCATCTTCCGGGTTGCACACTTTTTATCCCTCCGGGGAGAGTTACCCCCCTTTTTATCCCTCTCCCCTCCGGGGAGAGGGTAGGGTGAGGGGCATAACTTTTCTCTTGTAGTTGTAAAAAGTCCTATTTCCCGGCTCCCCGAGACATATCCTCTTATCCGCGTCGTTACTCCGGAGGCTGGAAACGGGGCACCCCCGCCTTGAAGCGCTCCAGCTCGATGTTGAAGCCGTCGATCACCGAGAGGGTCAGCGTCTTCTTCCCGCCGCGGACGACATTGACCAGGCGGCCGCGGATGTGGAGCCTCAACCCCTCCTTGAATTCGCCCCGGATTGAGCCGTCGTAGATGATCAGGTCGATATCGTCGGCTTTCTCTCCGTCGAGATATACGTTCTCCAGCCTCAAGACCACGGGGACGTAAAGGGAATGGCGGTTGTCGGCCACGGTCCCGTAGGCCTCCACGTTATCCTTGACCAGCTCCACCTCCGCCTCCCGAAGGGGAATCTCGGATAAATCGGAGTAGACGTAGAAGGTGCAGACCTCCATCCCCTTGACGTAGATCTTAAGCGGCCAGAACTTTCCGTATTCCACCACCTGGCATTCGGGGCGGCTGTAGATGATCGACCAGAGCTTCCGGGCCGTCTCCAGGTTCTGGCGGACGGTGCCGAAGAAGACCAGGTCGATGTCGGAATGCATCCCCCTCCTCCCCAGGGCGGAGGAGCCGGTGATCCCCAGTCGGTCGATCGGGACCTCGAAAATCCGGCTGGTCTCCTCGACAATCTCGGCCACGGCCGGATAATTATCCATCACGAAGCGCAATGACTTGCGGTCGTCGAAGTAGCCGGAAAAGCTGTCGCGGGGAAAGGCCACCTGGTATTCAGCCAGGATCAGTTTATGGGAGTCGGGCGGCAGATCGGGGAAGAGGCGATAAAGCTTCCTGATCTGGTCGGTGTGGGAGACATAGAGGATCTCCCCGTCCACTTCCTCCTTGATCAGGCTGTTGTAGGAGCGGCCGTGGATATCGGTCTTTCCCCCGGGGTCCGGATAGTAGATCAGCTTCCCGATGATCTTGTCGTTGGGATGCCAGTAACCCTCGGTATAGACGAAGCTGCCGTCTTTCCTCATCAGGTAGGTGGTATCGAGAAGCCCCCGGGTAAGTTGCGACATCGGGTTGAGCAATTGCGAGATCTTTTCTTCGAAATGATCGGTCATCCGGATTCCTCCTTTCGATCGTCCGTCCCGACCGTCGAGCGGGGGGCGGAATCGATATTGTGGACATAATCGTAAAAGTCGAGTTCACCCGCCGCCAGCCCTTTTTCATAGACGTAGGTCGAGGCCAGTTCCGAGGCGAAGGCGGCCCGGAGATATGCCGCGGGCACCCTTTCGAAAAGTCTTTCGGCGCTCACGATCTCCTTGAGAGCCGGCGGGCAGTAGCGGTCGAGCACCGCCCGGCGTAGCGAATCGTTATCGAAGAGGCTGGAATTAAAGACGGCGGCGGTGACGGTGTTGATCTTTTCGCTCAGTTCGTCCGAAAGCCGGGAGAGCGGCCGGCACGAGCGCGCGCGCTCCGCCCACAGGGCGCCGAACTCCCGGGTGGCGTTGCGCCGGATGATCTCGATGATCTGGCCGATATAGCGGGAGCGGAATTCCGGCTCCCGGCCGTCGGTTCCGACCACCATCAACCGGGAAAACTCGGAATCGTCTAAAGCCAGCGAAGCGAGGACTTCAAGTGAGGAGGAGGTGACGCCTCCCTTGTTGGCGGAAGCGTCTTTGAAAAGAATCACCCCCGCGCCTTCCAGCTGGAGGCGGGCCTCCTGGGTGATGAAGAGATTGGCCCCTTCCACCACAAGGCGGGCGCGGGGGCAGCCCTCGGCATCGAAGAACCTTTTCCAGTTGGACATATTGATCGCCCGGGGACGGCCGCCGCAGGGGACGAAGAGATCGGCCTTCAACCCGGGATAAAAGTGAAAATTGTTCCTGAACTCGGTCCCGTTGGCCACGATTTTCCCGTCGGGAAGCTTGACCTGCCGCTCGTCCACCCCCACGAAGAAGCCGCGGGGGGAGAGGCGGCTCCGCTCGAAATTGACCGCCGTGAGCCGGTCCCGGGCCAAGCGCAGTAACTCTTCCCGGTCAAGTCCTTCGGGATCGAAAACAACCCCGCTGGCGTCCACCACCGCCAACGTCCGGTCGCGGGAGAGCTTGATCTCGTTGCTCCCCAGGTCTCCGTCGGGTCCGCCGGTCTGGAATTTCGTCGTCTCCTCCTCCTTCCACCCCAAAGCCCCCATAGCCTCGGTCGCGTATTGCCTCACTCCGGCGGTAGTCATCCCGTGAGCATCGTGAGGCACCCCCCCCAGGCGGGCCGATTTCCCGGTGGTGAAGGCTTTCCAGTATCGGTAACCCCGCCGGCGGGCCTGCTCGGCCGCCCAGTCCATCAACTCCGCGGTCCCTTCGTCCGGCCCCAGGAAAAGAATCTCCTCCCGGCCGTGGTAATCGATCACCCGGGGGTCGGGAAGCAGGAGAAGATCAAGCAGGCCGTCGATATACTGTTTGAAGACGGCTTCCCCTTGATCCTGGAATTCCCGGCCCGGCAGGAGCGCGCCCTTGGCTCCGCCTTCCGGGATATCCTTGTTCTTCTTTTCCTGGGTGAAGGCCAGGTTGTAGTTTTCGTCGAATATGAAGTCGGAGTTGAGATCGTAATCCACCTTGGTGGGAGACTTCACCAGCCGCACTCCGCCGCGGGCCACTTCCTGGAAGCGGACGTGAAATCCCCGGAAACCCTTCCCCAGAAGATAAAATATCCCGTGGGGACGGCGGGGGTAGTCCACCTGGTTGAGAAAGGAGGGATCGAGCCGGAAGGAGACGCTGCTTTTCTCGGTTTTGAAGAAGTTGGTCTTCAGAATCATCCGGTTGAAGAGCAGCATCGCCTCCAGAATGTGCCGGGCGATTTCGAAGGTCACCTCCCGCTCGATCCGCCGGGCGACGTCCCGAAGCCGGGGCTCGAAATCCCGCCGCTCCAACTCGGGCGAAAACTTTTCGTGGAAGGTCCGGTACAGTTCCCTGACCAGCGCCGGGTGATCTAAAATAACGTTGTTCACCCGGTCCTCGTGATAGGTGTCCTTGGCCAGATGAGAACGGAAAACCGCCAACAGATTGAGCATCTCGGGGTTCCCCGCCAGGGCCCGGGACAGGGTGACGTACTGATCGTCATAGGTGGTCAGGAACTGATGAGCGAAGTTCGCCGCAGCGGCGGCGTACATCGTCTCCCGGGCGCTGAAGTCACCCGAATAAAACAGCTCCATCAAAGGCGAGGTCGGCAGCAGCGTCGCCATATTGATATCCCGTGTCAGATCGTTGAGAAGCCGCGGCTCGTCGATCCGGTCAAGGTAAAAGGAGAAGATCACCGAGCCGTCGGCGAAGGGTTCCACGTATTCCCGGTTGGTATGGAGACGGGACTTCTTAAGGATGAAGGTAAGGTCGGTGAAAAAACCCAGGGCGTTTTCCCGCTCGAGGGAGACCATCACCCGCGTCTCCCCGGTTTCGGGCAGCTCGGAAAACCGGATCCGGGGAAGCCGCTGGCCCCGGGCCTCCTCCCAGAGGCGGCGGTAACGCTCCCGGGTGGCCGGGGGAGAGGTTTCCAGCATCTGCCGGCTGGCGGCGGCCTCGAATTGCAGGGCCGCGCCGGATGAAGAAGGCGCGAATTCGGGACGGGTCACGATGTAAAGGCGGAGGGGATAAGCCCGGGAACGATAACTCTGAACGCGAAAACTGGGAAAGACCCTCTCGATCCGCTCCTCGATCGTCCGGACCTGCCCGTAGTCTTCCTCCACCATATAGGTGGCGCTTTCCGCCTGCTCGTTGACCAGCTGGATATTCGCCGTCCGGCCGCCGCTGTTTTCGGCGATGATCCGGGCGGCCCGGAACGATTCGATATGACGGGCGATCTCCTCCAGGGACGTGTATTGAAAATAGTAGCCGGCGAGATCGAGCTCGAGGCAGAACCAGGCGATCTCTTTCCTGGTCCGCTCCCGGGAAAAATTTTCCCGGCTCAGGATCAGCTCTTCAAGCCGCTTGAGCTGAGAGAGGTTGAGCACTCCCCGGGAAGCGATTTCCTCCAGGGTGGGGACATTGCCGGGATTTTCGTCTTTCTTCATTTGAAACCTTGCTTAAACGAAGTATATTAAAGGATATACCTTAACCCGGCCGTTTTAAACAGAAAACCTCTTCAGGTGAAAATCCTCCGAAAATGCCTTGTCTCCGCCGCCGCGGTTGCTCTTTTGTCGGCCGGCTGCGGCCGGATCGGCGACGATGAGATCGTCAGCCATCACGACGGGAGACAGCGGTATATCAGCAACCGACTGATCGAAGCCCGGGAGATGAAGCTGCGGGGGCGCCTGGAAGAAGCGGAAGAAACCTATCGCCACCTGCTGGAGATGGAACCTTCTTCAGCGGCGGCCGCCGCCGGCCTGGCCCGCGTCCACTTTCTGGGCGGCCGCCTCGAACTGGCCGCCGACTGGGGAGAGATCGCGGCCGAGGCCGACCCCACCCGGGCCGAGACCTGGTCGGACCTGGGCAAGGCCTACCTTCTCTCCGGACGGACCGACGAAGCGCCCGAAGCCCTCCGGAGGGCGGTCCGGCTGGCGCCCGACCGGGCCGACTACCACAACGATCTGGGACTGGCCCTCACCCGCGCCGGACGGTACGAAGAGGCGGCGGAAGCTTACTCCCGGGCCATCGCCCTGAACCCGCGGGATCCGGAATCCTACAACAACCTGGGCCTCTGCCTGATGCAGAAAGGGGACCTGGCGGAATCCGAGCTTGCCTTCCGCAAGGCGCTCGAGGTCGACGCCCGCTTCGCCCGGGCGCATCTCTCGCTGGGCCGCCTCTTCCTGCTCCGGGACGAACCCGACCAGGCGCTGGGCCACCTGGAGCGCGCCGCCCGGCTGGATCGCAACCTCATCCCGGCCCTGGTGCTGGCCGCCGAGATTCACCAGAAACGCGGAGCCTTCGGCCCGGCCCGGGAACTCCTGGAACGGCTGGTCGAACAGCAACCCGAAGCGGCGGTGGCCTGGCGCAGCCTGGGCGAGATCGCTATCATCGAACAGGATTATGACCGGGCCGTTCGGCACCTGGAGAAGGCGGCCGAGCTGGAACCGGCCAGCGCCAGCGCGAAGGCGCGTCTGGCCTGGGCCTGGATGGAGAAAGGTGACCTTGAGACCGCCCGGGAATTTCTGGACGAGGCCCTCCGCCTCGATCTCAGACACCATCCCTCCTATCGTTTCCTGGGAGAACTCCGGCGGCGGCGGGGAGACCGTGCCGAATCCGAGACGGCGTTCCGCCGCGCGGTGGAGATCGGCCCCCACGATCCCTGGAACCACTACTACCTGGGCAAGCTCCTGGCGGAATCGGATCGGATCGAAGAGGCCGGCGAACGATTCCAAACAGCGGTGGAGCTGGCTCCGGAGAGCGAAGCCGGAAGGCGCGCGGAGACCGCCCTCAAGATCCTGGCCGGCGAGGCGCCGGCGGCGGAGGAGACGCCGGGAGATGATGCCGAACCATTCTACCGGGCCCTCTGGCGACGGCTGGAGATAGATTGACCGGCGCTGCTCCCGCTGACCACGATCTCCACTCCGGCCCGGAGCAGGTAACGGCGCGCCAGGCGGAAGTTGTAGCAGTCGTCCTTGCCGTAGTCGATCTCCTCGGCCACCACCAGTCTTCTGATCCCGGCTTCGATAATCGCCACCGCGCAGGGGGCGCAGGGGAACCATTGGTTCAGGTAAAGGGTGCCGCCGGCGACCGGAACTCCGAGCTCGGCCGCCCGGCAGATCGCCCGGACCTCGGCGTGAACCGACGGGCATCTCCGGATGTTCTCCGGCGTGATGGCGCCGCCCAGAAGGCAGTCGGAATGTTCCCCGGCACGGGAGGGGGGACCGTTCCAGCCGAGCACCGGCTCGGAATCGCCGGTCGTGATGACGGCGGCGATCCGGGCGTTGCGGCAGGTGCTCTTCGCCGCCGCGCGCTTGAAGAGTTCGCTAATATCTTTCATAGCAGCTTTCCGGCAAGACCGTATAATAATTTTCCAGCCATTCTTGCTTGCCGTAACACTCTAGCGCTTTAGCTCCGTGACTAAACAAACAATTTTTTTCGTAGCGCATTTTTAAAAAGCTAAAGTATCACAGAAAGTCAAAAAGTGTGGCAATGAAAAGACGACGGCGAAAGACCTATCTCGACTGGGCGGCGACCTCCTATCCCAAGCCCGAATCCGTCTACCGCGCGGGCGACGATTTCGCCCGCAGGATCGGAATCGGAAACGACCGGGGAAGTTACGAGGAGGGCGTTGCCGCCGGCGGCGTGATGGAGCGGACCCGCCGGGGCGTGGCCTCTCTGATCAACGCCGACCCTTCCCGAATCCTTCTCACCTCCGGAGCGACCGAGTCGCTCAACACCCTCCTGCTCGGCCTGCTCCGATCCGGCGATCAAGTACTCACCTCGCCCTTCGAGCACAACTCGGTCCGGCGCCCCCTGGAGTTCCTGCGGCGCGAACGCGACGTCGAGGTCGGCCTGCTCCCCGCCACCCTGGAAGACGGTCTCGATCCCGCCGCGGTGGAAGCCGCGCTCACGCCGAAGACCCGCCTGGTCGTCCTCAACTGGATCTCCAACTCCTTCGGCCTGGTCCTGCCCGTGGCCGCGATCGGGAAAATCCTTAAAAACCGGCCCGATATTATCTTCGCCGTGGATGCCGCCCAAGCCCTGGGCACCCTTCCCGTGGACGTCGAGGCGGCCGGCATCGATTTCCTGGCCTTCTCCGGGCATAAGGGCCTGCTCGGCCCCACCGGGACCGGCGGCTTCTACGTCCGGCCGGGAGCGGAGGAAATGATTCTGCCGCTGAAGTTCGGAGGCACCGGCCTCCGCTCGGCCGAAGAGATATTCCTTACCGAACTCCCCCATAAATACGAGGTGGGGACCCAGAACACCTGGGGTCTGGCGGGTCTGGCCGCCGGAGTCGAGTTCGTCCTGGATCGAACCGTCGAGGCCGTACACGAGCATATCGCCGGGCTGGTCCGGAAAGCGGCCGAAGGCCTGGGGGCGATCGAGGGGGTCGTCCGCCATCTGCCGGGGGTCGGCCTTCCCCACGGCCTGGTCTCATTCAACTTTGACGGCCTGGCCGCCCGCGACGGCGCCGTCCTGCTCGACCGGGTTTACAGTCTCAAAATCCGCGACGGCCTTCACTGCTCGCCGGACTCCCACCGCCTGATCGGGACCCTCCCCGGCGGAACGCTCCGCGCCAGTTTTGGAATCTTCACCTCTTCCGAAGACGTCGAATATTTCCTGGAGGCGGTGGCCGAGACCGCCGAAGCCGTCCGTCACGGTTGAAATAAGCCAGACAATTTTACCGCCAAGCCTTTCGAGAACAAAAATCGAATCGACAGAAAAACGACGGGGGAAACGATAATGAAATGGGAAAGAAAGACCGGGATCGTGCTGGCGCTGGACGTGGCGGAAAGGGACGAGGCTTTCCGCCTCCTGGACGGCGTGGCCGGAATGGTCGATGTCATCAAGTTCAACTACCCCCTGGTCCTGGCCGCGGGGCTCGACATCATAACCGAGGTTGGGAAACGTTACGGCAAGCCGGTCCTGGCCGACTTCAAGGTGGCCGATGTCCCGGTGACCAACAACCGGATCATCCGCCTGGCCGCCGAGGCCGGCGCCGCCGGGATTATGGTCCACGGCTTCATCGGTATCGACGCCCTCCGCTCGGCCCTTGAGGCCGCCGGGGAGCTGAAGGTCTTCATCGTCACCCAGCTTACCAATCCGGGAGGACTGGAGTTCACCGCTCGCTTCACCGAGGAGTTCGCCGAGATCGCCGCCTTCCTCGATGCCGCCGGCGTCCAGGCTCCGGGGAACCGCCCCGAGGTGGTGAAAAAAGTCCGGGAGATCGTGGGGCCGGAGCTGATGATCGTCTGCTGCGGGATCGGCGCCCAGGGTGGAAAGTTCGGCGGCGCGATCGGCGCCGGGGCCGACTTCGAGATCGTCGGCCGGGCGATCTACCAGTCCCCCGACCCGGTCCGCGCCGCCGCCGGGGTCCGCGACGCCATCGCCCCCTTCCTGAAATGAGCGATTCCGGCCGGGAAAACGCTTACGGGCTGGTCCTGGGAGAATATTGCGCCGAGGATTCCACCTACTCCGCTCAGGGGCGTCTGCCCGCCCCCCCCGACCTTGAAGCCCTCCGCGAAAGGGCGGCCGCGATCTGGGGAAAGGCGCTGTTGCTGAAAAGACTCGACGCCCTGGTCATAACCGCGGGAAAGGCCACCGTTCACGTCTACGGCGACGGCCGGATCGTCCTCACCGGCGTCCGGGACCTCAACGACGCCTCCTCCCTTCTCCACCAACTTAAGGGACGTAGTTAACTTATTAACTTATTTCAGGGCTCAAGCTGGCCCCCGCGGTCGCCCAGTGTCAGCCCCCGCCGCTCCAGCAGCGTCCCTTCCAGCAGATAAAGATTGGTTCGCGCCAGCAGGTTGTTGATGACGGCTTCCACCTCGGCGACTTGGCTGGCCAGCAGATCGCGCTGGGCGGTGGCGACCAGCAGGGCGGTGGACTTGCCCACGCGGAACTTGGCCGTCTCGGAACGCAGCTTCTCCTCCTGGAACCGGCGGGTGATGGCGGTGGCGTCGACCTGCTGGCGGGCCCGGCGGACCTCGATCAGGGCCAGCTCGACGTCCTGGCGGGCCAGGTCGCGGAGGTTCTCCAACGCCTCCTCGCGCCGCTCCAGGACCAGGGACGCCCGGCGGTCGCGCGCCCGGCCGGCCCGGCTGGTTACCGGGTATTCAAACCTCAACCCGCCCCGGAGGTCGTAATCTTCCCCGGCGATATCGCTAACCGATCCCCCGAAGGAATCGGAATAGCCGGTCTTGCCCATCGTAATGAAGACATCCATTCGGGGCAGCAGCCCGTTGCGGGTCTTGACCAGCTCCAGCTCGTCCCGCCGCACCAGAAGCTCGGCCTGGTGGAGGTCGGAGCGAAAGGTCAGGGCCGCCGCCAGGTGATCTTCCAGGGGATCGGGGGGAATCCCCGGGACCAGGGGGCGGGTCAGGGGTTCGACCTCCCGGACAGCGGCGGCAAGTTTCTCCGGCATCACCAGCCGCAGCAGCCGGACCTGGAAGGATTCGACCCGGCTGGAGGCGTTGATCAGAGATTCCCGGCGGAGGGCGACCTCCGCCTCGGCCGCCGCCAACTCGATCTCCGCCAGCTGGCCGACCCTGATCCGCTGACGGGCGTCCTCCAACTGGCGTTCGGCCAGGTCGAGCGACTGGCGAACGATATCCTCCCGCCGGAGGGCGAGCACGTAATTCCAATAGGCGCTCTCCACCTCGGCGACCAGGTTTTCGGCGAAGCCCCGCAGCTCGTGCTCGGAAAACTCCTGGTCGAGACGGGCCTGGCGAAGGCTGGCCAGGTTGACGGCCGACCCCCGTCCCCGGAGAAGCGCCTGGGTCGCCGAGATCCCGACCCGGGTGGAATACTGTTCGGGGTCGGCGGCGATCCCGGTCTTTTCGCCGACCACGGCGGCTTCCAGTCTGGTCCCGGTGGAGAGGTAATCGGATATCCCCACCTCGCCTCTCCAGCCCTCGATCCGGGTTTCCTGGCCGAGGCGGTCCCGTCCCCGGTCCCGGACCAGGGAGGCGTCGGCCGAGACTTCGGGGTCGAAAACCGCCCGCTCCTGATCGTAGAAGGTGGCGGCGATCTCCGGCGAGAAACGCTGGATTCGCAGCGCGCGGTTATTCTCCAGGGCCCGGAGGACCGCCTCTTCGATCGTCAGCCCATCCGTTGCCGGCGGTTCGGCCGCCTCTCCGGAGGAAAAAGACGCCGGCGCCACCGCCGTCGAAAACGCCGCCAGAAGGATTAAACGAAAAATTATTCCGCGTGCCATTTTTGCTCTCATCAGTCCGCGGCGCGGGCCGACGCCCGCTTCCGCTCGACCAGGGAATAGACCACCGGGATGACGACCAGCGTGACCAGGGTGGAGCTGAGCAGTCCGCCGATCACCGCCCGGGCCATCGGCGCCTGGGCCTCCCCCCCCTCTCCCAGCCCCAGCGCCAGGGGTGTCAACCCGCAGATCGTGGTCATCGCCGTCATCAAAATCGGGCGCAGACGGCGGCGGCCGGCCTCCTCGATGGCGGCGCGCAGCCCCAGCCCTTCCCGGCGGCGCAGCTGGTTGGCCGCGTCCACCAGGAGAATCGCGTTGTTGACCACGATCCCGCCGAGCATAATCACTCCGATGTAAGACTGCATATTGAAAGTGGTTCCGGTCAAAAAGAGCATCAGCACCACGCCGATAATGGCCAGCGGGACCGAGAACATCACCACGAAGGGATCGCGCAGCGATTCGTAGAGACAGGCCATCACCATATAAACCAGGATCAGGGCCAGAATCAGCCCGACCAGCAGTTCCCGGAAGGCCTGCCGCTGCTCTTCGTAATCGCCTCCGAAACCGATCGAGAAATCCCGGGGCACCGGAACGGCGCGCAGGTTTTCGCGGATATCGGCGATGATCGAACCCATATCCCGGCCGAAGATATTCGCCCGGACGCTGACGACCCGCTCCTGATTGCGCCGTTCGATTCGGACCGGCCCCGAGCGCGGCTCCACGGAAACGATGTTGGACAGCGCCACTGGCCTTCCGTCGGCGTTGGTGAGGGTGAGATCCAGGATCTCGCGCAGCGGCCGCGTCTCGGCGTCGGCAAGCTTGACGCGGATATCGATCTCGTCGCCGCGTTCCCGCCAGGCGCCGGCCCGGGAGCCGGAGAGCGCGGTCTGCAGGGTGTCGGCCACCTGGCGGACCGAAACCCTCATCGTCTCGGCCTTGGCCCGATCGATCATCACCAGCCGCTCCGGCGTGCCGATCTCCCGGCTGATCTTGGTATCGGTCACTCCCGGAACCTCTTCCACCACCTGCCTCACCCGCTGGGCTAGGGCGTCGGCCGTCTCCAGGTCGTAGCCCCGGATCTCGACCTCGATCCTTTCCGTGCCGCCCCCCAGGCGGCGAAGCAGAAAAAGCCCCTGGCCGGCGCGGGTGCGGATGGTCGCGCCGGGAATGCCGGCCAACCGGCGGCGGAGCGTGGCGGCCAGCTCCTCGCTGGAGCGGCGGCGCTGCGATTGCGGAACCAGGGAGACCCGCAGATGCCCGGCGTGGGTGCCTCCGGCCCGCCAGGCGGTGCCGCCGAGAGCGGCGATGGTGTTGCGCGCCTCCGGAACCTCGCGGGCCACGATCTCCTCGATCGGCCGGAAGACGCCGTCAAGAACCGCCAGCCGGGTCCCGACATCCATCTCGACATCGACGCGAACCTCGCCTTCATCGGCCTGGGGCATCAGCTCGGTCCCCACCAGCGGTATCAGCAGCAGGCTTCCCCCCAGCAGGGCCAGCGCCAGGACCGCGACCGCCAGGCGGTGATTAAGCGCCAGGTGCAGCAGCCGCTTGTAGCCGTCTTCCAGCCGGGTGAACCACCTCGCGCTGGCGCAGAAGAACCGGCAGGAAAGACTGGCGTCCGGTCCCGCCTCAGCCGGGGAGAGACGGAGAAAGCGCGACGCCAGCATCGGGATCAGGGTCAGCGCAGCCGCCAGCGAGCAGAGGAGGGCGAAACTGACGACAAAGGCCAGCTGCTTGAACATCACCCCGGCCATCCCGCGCACGAAGATCAGGGGCAGGAAAACGGCCAGGGTGGTCAGGGTGCTGGCGATGATCGCGGAACTCACCTCGCCGGCGCCGGCGACCGCGGCGGCGGAAGCGCCGGCGCCGTTCTCGCGCAGCCGGTAGATGTTCTCCAGGACCACGATGGCGTTGTCCACCAGCATTCCGATACCGAGCGCCAGTCCGCCGATGGTCATCAGGTTGAGGGTGAAGCCCCCGAAGTAGATCAGCATAAAAGTCCCGATGATCGAGAGCGGAATCGCCACCCCGATGATCAGGGTGCTGCGCAGGTTGCGCAGGAAGAGCAGCAAAACCACGATCGTGAAGAGGCCTCCGAACAGGGCCGCGGACCGGACGTTCCGGATCGAGCGCTGGATATAGTCGGAGGTATCGATGATCGGGGTGATCCGGAGCTGGGGAAAATCCTCGTTGACCCGTTCGATCTCGGCCAGGACCCGGCGGGCCACGTCCACGGTGTTGACACCGGACTGCTTGCTGACCGCCAGACGCATTCCGGGCAGACCGTCAACCCGGACGATCCGGGTCACCCGCCGCCAGTGATCGGAAACATCGGCCACGTCGCGCACCCGGACCGGGGTCCCCCGGCGGGTGGCCACCACGGTGTCGCGCAGCTCGTTGAGATCCCGGAACTCGCCGGGGGTCCGCAGGGTGATGTCGTAGTCTCCTTCCTCGATCGACCCCGCCGGTAGGGTGACGTTGGCCGCCCTTATCCGCTCCACTACCTGGCCGAAGGGAACCCCGAGCAGCTTGAGCTTGTCGGGATCGATATCGACGTGGACTTCCCTCTCCCGGCCACCCCAAACGTCGAGGGAGGCTACCCCGGGGACCCGTTCGATTCGATACTTGATCTCCTCATCGATAATCCGGCGGGCCTGGATGGGATCGAGCCGGCTGGCGGCCCCCAGGATCAGGATCGGAAAGGCGGCGGGATCGAACTTGCGCAAAACCGGCCGGGAGGCGTCGTCGGGAAGCCTTCCGATCACCCGGTCGAGACGGTCGCGGACGTCGTTGGAGGCCGCGTCGAGGTCAATCCCCCAGGCGAAGGTCACCCGGACGCTGGAATTGCCCTCCGAGGAAATCGAGGAGACCTCCTCGACGCCGGGAACGGCGCTCATCGCCTCCTCGATCGGCCGGGTGATCAGCTCTTCGATCTCCTCGGGACTGGCGTTCTCGTAGGTGGTAAGAACGCTGAGGGTCGGGTAGGTGATGTCGGGCATCAGGTCGACCGGAAGCCGGGAGACCGAGACCGCCCCCAGGATGACGACGATCAGGGCCGCCATCGTGGTGAAGACCGGCCGGTTGACCGAGAAGCCGGCGAAATTCATCGGCGACCCCCCGCCGCCCCTCCCGGGTTGGCCAGGGTGATCGGGCCGCCTTCCTCCAGCAGGTGGTGGCCGAGGGTGACCACCTCGCCTTCGATCTCCGGCGAGACCACCTCGACGTGCCCGTCGCTGGTTATCCCCGTCTCTACGGGAACAAATCGCGCGGTCAGCGTCTCCCGATCAGCGAGAAAGACGCCCTGGGTCCCGTTGCGGCGGACCAGCGCCGCCTGCGGGACCGTGAGCGCCTCGGGCCGCTGGTCGAATTCAATGCCGACCCGCGCGAACATCCCCGGGGCGAGCGTCCGGTCGGGGTTGGGAACCTCGATCTCGACCCGCGCCTGGCGGGAAGCCTCGTCGAGTACCGGCGCCCGCCGCGCCACCCGGCCGGAGAACCTCCGGCCGGGATAGGCGTCAACCGTCAGCTCGACCGGCTGGCCGGGACGGATCGCCGGGAAGTCGCCCTCGATAACGTAAACCACCGCGAGCATCACGGCGGTATCGACCACCGAGACCACGGGATCGTTGGCCCGGAGCGTCGCGCCCTCGTCCACGAACCTCTCCCCGATCAGCCTCGGCCCCTCTCCGTCCTTCCAGGCGGCGTGAATCCGGGTGTAGGCCAGCCGGACCTCGGCCGACCTCAGGGCGGCTTCGCGCTGAGCGATCTGGGCACGGGCGACCTGCACGCGGGCCTCGGCCACCCGGAGCCGGGCCTCGGCCTCGTCGAGTTCGGCGTCGGAGGCGATCCCCTGGCCGTGCAGCTCCCGCACCCGGTCGGTGTCGCGGGTCGCCAGCCCCAGCGCGCTCTCCGCGTCGGCCAGGTTGGCCCGGCTCACATCCAGTTCGGCCCGGGCCTGGGCCACCTGCTGGAAATACTCCTCTCCATCGAGAACGGCGATCAGGTCCCCGCTTTCGATCTCGTCGCCGATATTCACCAGCAGCTTCTCCAGGCGGCCGGCGACGTTCGGCGCCGCGTTGAAACGGCTGCGCGGGAGGAGGCTGCCGGTTAAGACGGCGGTGTTCCTTATCGTCCGCCGGGCGATCGGACGGACCTCCACCGCCACCGCCCTCTGAACGCGCTGAACCGGGTCAGCCCGGCCTTCCCGGACCCGGGAATAAATCCTCCAACCCAGCAGACCGGCAAACAAGGCGACCAACGTGATAACGATAACCTTTTTCATACTCCTCCTCTGATAACGTTATTAATATAAACGATCAAAGCGCGGTCCGCGTTTAATTTTATTTTAGGGGACGTAGTTAACTTATTAACTTATTTGTTAACCTTATCCAATATTGCTATTATCGACGTATGCCACGTCAAGCTAGAATAGACTTTGAAGGCGCGCTTCATCACGTCATCATCCGCGGGATCAACCGGGCGAACATCTTTCTGGATGACCGAGATCGCAATCAGTTTCTCATCCGTCTGGAACTCGGCCTCGAAGAGACCGGTCTTGATTGTTATGCCTGGGCTCTTATTCCCAATCATGCTCATTTTCTCTTTCAAACAGGACACATTCCCCTGTCGGCGCTCATGCGCCGTCTTCTGACCGGTTACGCGCTCTACTTCAATCTTAGGCATAAAAGAACCGGTCATCTTTTTCAAAATCGTTACAAGTCAATCCTCTGCCAGAAGGAATCATATTTCCTTCAACTGGTTCGCTATATTCATCTCAACCCCCTCCGGGCCGGCCTGATCCCCGACATTTCAGGTCTAAACGCATTCAAGTGGTGCGGCCACGGCGTGCTGCTCGGTTTGAACCGATTCTCTTGGCAGAATACCGACGAGGTCCTGGCCCGCTTCGCTTCCCGAACCCTTCCAAGTCGAAGGAGATATCTCAATTTCATTATCAAAGGCATCCCCGAAGGCCGCAGGCCCGATCTGGTCGGCGGCGGATTGATTCGCAGCGCCGGGGGTTGGCACAACCTGCTCGAGTTAAGGAGAATGGGAGAGAGATGCTGTGGAGACGAAAGAATATTAGGAGACAGTGATTTCATAGAACGGGTACTTGCCAAAACCAAGGACCGATTCACTAAAAAAGAGACTAATTTGCGAAAAGGTTGGAATCTCAACAAATTGGAAAAATACGTAACAGAGAAGTCCGGACTGGGAATCAACGCTCTTAAATCAAAGAAACGAACTTCAGAGATCAGCAACGCCCGGGCTCTTTTTACGTGGTGGGCGGCAAATCGATTAGGATTTAATCTAACCGAAATCGCGACTTTTTTAGAAATCAGCGTACCGGCGGCTTTCAAAGCCGTTCGCAGAGGAGAGGAGATCTCCCGTCAAAGTAAGTTTGAGTCTCTCTTCGATCACAACGAGAGAATTAGTTAATAAGTTAACTACGTCCCCTAAAGTATCAGCCCGGCGATGATAAAGTAAATCAGAAGGCCGGAGGCGTCGACGATGGTGGTAATGGCGGGACTGGAGGCCACCGCCGGGTCGAGCTTGAGCTTGGTGAAGAGGATCGG
>PUNC01000142.1 GCA_003551625.1 PVC group bacterium
AAAGGATCGGTCCGCGGCTACCGGCTGGTCAAGAAAGCCGGCTACGACCGGAGCGAAGACCGGATTCCCGAGTTCCGCTGCCACGACTGCTCGCGGGGCAAATACGAACGCGACGGTCACGGCGACAGACCCTGACCGATTCCTCCGCCGGTTACCCGCCCGACCAGTCTTCCACTTCCAGGCCCGTCATCCCCGCGAAGTCCCGGACGTTCCGCGTCGCCAGTACCGGTTCGTGCCGGGGGGCGACGGCGGCGATCATCAGGACGCTCACCGGACGGGGTTTCCCCTATAAAAAACCTTTCTCCCGTCTTGACAGCCTCCGAAAGATTGGTAAGATGTTGAGATATTATCTCAATATCGATGAAGAGCCGATCCCGACAACTCCAGGAACACCTCTCCCGGCTCGGATTGCGGATGACCGGGGAACGCCGGGCGATTCTGGCCCGGGCCATATCCTTTCCCGGCCACTTCACCGCCGAGGAGCTGGCCCGCGAACTCAGCCGGGGAAGACCGCCGGTCTCCCGCCCGACGGTCTACCGCGCGATTCCCCTCCTGGTGGAGGCGGGGATTATCCGGCGGGTAGCCTTTACCGACCGCCACTCCCACTACGAAGCCGTCAAACCCCGCAGCCACCACGAACACCTGATCTGCCTGGAATGCGGGAAGATCATAGAGTTCTTCCGCCCCCTCCTGGAAAAGGAACTGCTGGCGGCCTGCCGCCGCCACCGGTTCCGCCCCGGCGGCCACAAGGTGGAGGTCACCGGCCGATGCCGCGATTGCCGGAAAAAGAAAGGGCCGGCCGAATGAACCCCGCCCCCCCCCTCGTCAGCCTCCTGGATATGAAGACCGGCCGGGCCGGCCGGATCGTCGAGGTGCGGTCGGGCCGGGGGCTGGCCAGGAGGCTGGAGACGATGGGGCTGCGGACCGGGTCCCGCTGCGTGAAGATCAGCGGGATGCCCCTGGGCGGACCGGTGGTCGTCCAGCTGGGCGGAACCAGGATCGCCCTGGGACGCGGGATGGCCCGGAAGGTGATGGTGGAGGAGGCGAAAGCTTGAAGAAGCCGGAGACGGCAGCGCGAAGAATCGTCCTGATGGGCAACCCCAACGTGGGCAAGTCGATGATCTTCCACCGCCTGACCGGCGTGAAGGTGATCGTCTCCAACTACCCGGGGACCTCGATCGATTACACCCGGGGATACCTGAAACTCCCCTCCGACTTCACCTCCGGCGGCCGGGCGGCTTTCCGCCGGGACGAGCGGATCGAGGTGATCGACGCCCCCGGGGTCTACTCCCTGGAGCCGGGCTCCCCCGCCGAGGAGGTCGCCGTCCGGCTGGCCCGCGACGCCGACCTGATCGTAAATGTCGTCGACGCCACCAACCTGGAGAGGAACCTTTATCTCACCCTCCAACTGCTGGAGCTTAAGCTTCCGATGGTGGTCGCCCTCAACCTCTGGGACGAGACCGGCCACGTGGGGGTGGCGATCGACCCCGAGTGCCTGGCCCGCGGCCTGGGATCGGCGGTGGTTCCCACCGTCGGCGTCACCGGCGAGGGGATCCGGGCGCTGGTGGACAGTTTCGCCGAGGCGGCGCCCGGTCGCCCCGTCACCGAAGACCCGGAGGGGCGCTGGCAGGCGATCGGCCGGATCGTCGGCCGATGCCAGACTCTCAGCCACCATCACCACACCTTCCTCCAGCGGCTCTCCGATCTCAGCGTCCAGCCCCTCTCCGGACTGCTGATCGCCGGCGGCGTGCTGGCGGGCGCCTTCGCGGTGGTCCGGGGCGTGGGCGAAGCGATCATCGGCCACCTGGCCGAACCGCTCTTCGAAAACGTCCTGGCGCCCCTTTTTTACCGGGTATCGTCTCTGCTCGGGCCGGGCACGCTGATTCACTCGATCCTCATCGGAAGACTGATCGAGGGGGAGATCGACTTCGAGCAGAGTTTCGGCCTGCTCACCACCGGTCTCTTCGTGCCCCTCGCGATGGTGCTGCCCTACATTTTCTCCTTTTACCTGGTCCTGAGCTTCCTGGAGGATTTCGGCTACCTTCCCCGTCTGGCCGTCCTCCTCGACAACCTGATGCACCGCCTGGGCCTGCACGGTTACGCGATCATCCCCAACCTGCTGGGGTTGGGCTGCTCCGTTCCCGCGATCCTGGCCACGCGGATCTTGGAGAGCCGCCGGCAGCGTTTCATCGCCGCCACCCTGATCTCGGTGGCCGTGCCCTGCGCCGCCCTCCAGGCGATGATCTTCGGGCTGGTCGGGGCCCGCGGCTGGCAATACGTGGGGGTCATCTACCTCACCCTGTTCGTCGTCTGGCTCGGCCTCGGCTTGATCCTGCAGCTAACGGTCCCGGGCTACTCTCCCGAACTCATCATCGAGATCCCCCATTACCGCTTTCCCCCTTTAAAACCCCTGGCGAGAAAAGTCCGGATGCGGGTGGCCGGATTCCTCCGGGAGGCGGTCCCGATCATCCTGGTGGGCGTGGGGGTGATCAACCTCCTCTACTGGCTGGAACTCTTCGACCGGGTGGCCGATCTTTTCGCCCCGGCGCTGACCGCGGTCCTGGGGCTGCCCCGGGAATCGCTGGTCCCGATCCTGGTCGGTTTCCTGCGCAAGGACGTGGCGGTGGGGATGCTGGCGCCACTCGGCCTCAGCGCCAAGCAGCTGGTGGTCGCCACCACGGTCCTGGCGATGTTCTTCCCCTGCATCGCCACCTTCGCGGTCATCCTGCGGGAGCTGGGCTGGAAGGACCTGCTAAAATCGATCGCGGTGATGGTGGCCGCGGCGATCCTGGTCGGCGGCGCCCTCAACCTGATCCTGTAGCCGTGATGCCGGCGAAAGATATTTTCAGCCCGCCGTGAATTCCCTCACGGCCTCGGCCAGCAGGCCGAAAAGGAGACCCCGGTCGCTGACCCGGACCCGGCCCGCCCCGGTCTTCGCCGCCAGCGCCTGCGCGATCACGATTCCCGGCAGGATGATATCGGTCCGCGACTCTTCCAGACCGGGCACCTGTCGGCGGCGAGCCGGGGGAAGAGCTTCCAAGCGGCGGCGGATCGCTTCGATTTCGTCCCGGCTCAGGACGCGGCCGTGAACCTTCTCCGGCCGGTACTCGGTCAGGCCCAGCGAGATCGCGGCCAGGGTGGTGAAGGTCCCCCCCAGGCCGACCAGGACCGCGGCGGCCGAAAGCGCTCCCGCCCGGGTCTCGATGACCCGAACCGCGGCCGCCGCCATCGCCCGGAGACGGGCTTTCTCGGATCGCAGGCGGGCAAAAGAATCCTTGAGCGCCACACAACCCAGCGGCAGGCTGAGAAACTCCGCGGCCCGGCCCGCACGAACGATGATTATCTCGGTGCTGCCGCCGCCGACATCGGCCAGGATCTCATCGCCATCTCCGGCGGGCAGCCCGAAAAACGCCCCCTGGAAGATTTTTTCGGCCTCTTCGCTCCCGGTCAGGGCCTCGACCCGGAGACCGCGCTTTTCCGCCTCCCGGCTGAATTTCTCCCGGTCGGCGGCCGCGCGCAGCGGGGCGGTGGCCACGCACCGCGGGTTTTCAACTCCGAGACGGCGGAGTCTTTCCCCGATCTCCTCCAGCGCCGAGAGTGTCCGCCGGGCCGCATCCGGCCGGATCCCGCCCCCGGCGGCCAGACCCTCTCCCAGGCGGGGGGAGAGCAGGCCCCGGCCCAGGATCGCGGGGCGCCCGTCCCGGCCGATCTCCGCGGCCAGCCAGCGTACCGAGTTGGTCCCGATGTCTATGAAGCCGGCCTTGAGGTTCGCGAACTCTTCGCCCATACTTGCTTTCTCCGGGCTTTTACTTAAGAATTATGGTTTTCTTTCAGATTGTGTGGGTAGAAAACGCATCAAATCTTTTAAAAAGGAGATCCTTCGCTATGCTCAGGATGACGGTAATACCGTCAGATCCTTCAGTCGCGGAGTTTACCCTAGAGTGAAGCGAAGGGCCCGCAATGACCGCCGCGGGAGGCCGCTTATAATTCCACCTCTTAATGTCCCCGGCGATTTTTAATGCAAAGATCACCCGCTTTCGCAGATAATAAATAATCGCTTCCGGCTTTTTATTCCACTCTATTTCACTTTGATTGCCGATCATAAACAGCGGCCCGGATTGATAATCCGGGCCAGGGAGAGAGAATGAAGACCATAGTTTCGGTCGTGGCCGGCGTCTTCCTGGCGACCGGGCTGGCCCGGACGGCCCGGGGGGTAACCGATTACCGGATCGCCGGGTACCTCTGGTCCCCCGGGCTGGAGACCACGACCGGCGGAGCGGGGGAGATGATCGAGAAACTCGGATACCCCTCGGCCCTGATAACTCCCGCGGTCAAACAGGCGCTGGGGAATTTCATCCGCAACCCGCAGCTTCGCGGCGTGGACCTCGACCGGCCGCTGGCGGTGATCGCCGTCATTGACCGGAACGACCACGAGCCCGAGCCGCTCTTCGCCGTCTCGATTCCGCTGGCCGATCCCCGCGCCTTCAACCGGGCGCTGACGCGATACTTCTCCAACCGCGTGACCGAGGACCCGGACGGAGTCCGGGTCTTCGCCCAGGAGATCAGAACCCTCGACCAGGAAGCCTTCCGGAGAGCTTCCGAAGAAGAGCGGAAAAACCTGAGCCGGTTCTACGTCACCAGGATTGAGATGCTGGCCCTGGCGACCAGGGATGGTACCGCGCTGCTGGCCGAATCCGCCGCGGCGGTCCGGGCCCTGCTCGCGTCCGATCCGGCCGAGCTTCGCCCTCCGATCCGGAAGAACCTGACGGCCGTCCTGAACGTGGGGGAGCTGGAACCGGCGCTGATCGAGAGCGTCAACCGGCGGTCCCGGGCGCTCGATCTTTCCCCGTCCCGGGCGGCGGGGGGAACGGCGGCCAGAGAGCTGACCGAATACTGGCTCCGGCAGACAAAAACCCTGGCCTTCGGCCTGACCGCGGACGGCGCGGGTCTGCGGCTGAAATACTCCCTGGAGACGGAGCCGGGAAGCCCCCTGGGCGAGTTTCTGGAAATCCAGCGGCCGGGGACGCTCACCCTCGCCCGTTATCTCGACCCGGCCGCGGCCATCGTCGTCAACTCCCGCCTTGACCTGACTCCGGAATGGAACCGGCGGATAACCGGTCTTATCCGGAGGCTGGCGGACTCCTTCCCCGAC
>PUNC01000192.1 GCA_003551625.1 PVC group bacterium
CATTCTTCCCCTTCCCCGAAGACGGCATTCTCAATCCCGTCCCGTTTTCCCCTGCCGTCGGCAAAACGCTTCGTAATCGATCGGGGCGGTGATCGTCGGATTTTTTCCGCAGACCGCGCATTCCGGATCCCGCTCTTTTTTCAGGCGCTGGATTTCGTAATCCTCGGCGTTGACGACCAGCATTCCGTCGGTCAGCAGCCGGCCCATTCCCAGAACATACTTCAAAACCTCGGAAGCCTGAACGGTCCCGATCAGACCGGGAGCCACGCCCAACACTCCCGCTTCCCGGCACCGGGGCACCAGCCCCGGGGGCGGAGGCTCGGGGAAGAAACAGCGGTAGCAGGCGGTTTTGCCGGGCAGGATGGTGAGAGCCTCTCCCATCAATCGATAGATCGCCCCGTGAACCAGCGGCTTGGAGGAGAGTACGCAGGCGTCGTTGAGAAGATAGCGGGTGGGAAAATTGTCCGTCCCGTCCACCACGATGTCGTAATCCCGGATAACCTCCATCGCGTTTTCGGATGTCAGCCTCAGGCGATGGGGTTCCACCTTTACCTCCGGGTTCAACTCCTTGAGCCGGTCCCGGGCGGAGGAGACCTTCGATCGGCCGAGATCGCGGACCGAATGGAGGATCTGCCGCTGCAGGTTGTCCAGCTCCACCCGGTCCGAATCCACGATCCCGACCGTCCCCACGCCGGCGGCGGCGAGATAGAGGGCGCAGGACGAACCCAGCCCCCCCGCGCCGACAAGCAGGACCCGGGAGCGCAGAAGTTTTTCCTGTCCCTCGCCCCCGAGGCCGGGGATTATGATCTGCCGGCAATACCGCTTTACCTGTTCTTCGCTCAGTCCCATCTCAATTGACCCTCAACTCTTCCACCAGGGCCTGGTCGGCCCGACCGGCGACCGTCTCCTCCGTCTCCCGCCGGAAGGGAAGCCGGTAGCCGATCCGAAGCCGGCCGGCGCCGGCGTCGCAATACCGGGCCACGATCCGGCAGCTCAACTCGATCGTTCCGTCGTCCTCCGCCTTCCCCGGCTTCAATCCCGTCGGGCCGGCAACCTCCAGGGGCATAAACAGGACTCCCGGAATTTTTTCGCTCAGTTGAAGCAGCCGCGCGTTCTCGTTTTGGTTTCTTCCCACCACCAGACGGGTTCGCCGGTTAAGGCGAAAATGGCGTCCGACCTTCAACAGTTCCACGTCGGCCGGGCCGAAATCCGGCTTGTGCCGGATCAAATCCTCCATCCTCCTGCTGAAACCGGGATCGGTCAGAAGACACCCTCCGGCCGCGCAGGGATAATCGCTGATCCCGTAACCCGCGGCCAGGGAGATCTGCCCCTTCCGGGAACGTCCCTGCACGGCGAATAACCTTTCCCGGTCCACCCAGCCCCGCCGCTCGGGAATTGTCGGAGGCAACAGCCGGGACGACAGGGGGCGGAGAACCAACCCTTCCAGCCCCGACTCCTTCTCGATCAGCTTCATAGCGGCCAGGCGCTGGGACATCGGCCGCTGGCCCAACACCTCGCCGGTGACGATGAAATCGGCGCCGGCGGACCGCGCCGCCCGCCCGGCCAGCTTGAACATCATAATCCGGCAATCCAGGCACGGGTTCATTCGGCGGCCGTATCCGTGACGAGGATTTTTTAACATTTCCAGGTACTCTTCTCCCAGAAAAATCGTTCTGACTTCGATCCCCAGCTCACGCGCCACCCGACCGGCCTGATGGGCGCAGGAGCCGTGCCGGTCGCAGAGACAGAACTGCGTCTTGAAGTTCAGGGCCGTCAGCTCGATCCCCTGTTCCTGTATGACCCTTGCCGCCAGGGTGCTGTCCAACCCCCCCGAGAGCAGCACCACCGCCTTGGCCGTTTTTTGATTTTGATCGCGGGTTCTCATCCAGGTACGCCGAGTGAGAAAATATTTATCGTTGCGGGTCCTTGGAGCGAAACGGAGGGGCCGAAGCGATCACGGACCATTGGGAAGAAGGCCGTTCTATTCGCGAACCGGCTAAACGACTCCTTGTTCGCGCAAGGCGTCGTGGAGAAGATTGTTGCCGTCGCACCGGTAGCAATGATTCTCCGTGCCCGGAGGCAGGCTCCCCTCCAGCGTAATCTCGGCGGCTTCCCGAACGGTCTCCGCGAACCATTCTCCCGAAGGCGCGCGGTGGCCGGCCAGATCCGAACCGGGATTGGGCGACCAGACAAACGGAACGACGTTGGCCCCCATACCCGTCAGAGCCCTTACTCCCTCGAGAAAAGTAGCTTTCGGCTCCAGGCCCATCACCAGGACACCGTAAACATTTCCCGCGCCGAACAACTCCACCGCCTTCTCGATCGCCCGGAGAAACTCGGAGTGCGATGTCTTCTCGGATTTTCCGGGGCAGATCGCCCGGTAGAGCGGTTCGTCCCAGATCTCCAGACTGTATCCGATCGCCTGGATGCCGGTATCGTGATAACGCTTGATGTCGTCGCCCCTGGCCGGCGAGGGCAGAACCACCCCCGGTACCCGGTCCACTCCCCGGCGGCGGCGGATGGCGGCCAGAAT
Organism: PVC group bacterium; assembly: GCA_003551625.1. Lineage (GTDB taxonomy): Bacteria > Auribacterota > Erginobacteria > Erginobacterales > PUNC01 > PUNC01. The sequence continues at coordinate 2,534 of PUNC01000192.1, forward strand.
GTCTTCCACCACGCCAATTTCGCGCTCGTGGGAAAAACAGCCGCCGGTCAGGAGGACGTGGTTGACCATCCCCTCCGCCCAGGCGGCGGCGGCCACCTTTCCGATCGCTTCCGCTTCTTTCTTTCGCAAAACCGAATCATAGGTCTGAGAGGTGGTGACAAGATTGCAGAATCGGCACTGTTTTCCTCGGGCGAAATGGCTGCAGTAATTCTGATAGCAGAAGAATAGACAATCCTCGCCTCCGATCTGGCCGACCTGGACCATCTTCTTCCCCGCCTCCAATTCCCGGTCGTAAAATCGCGGTCGCTCGATCCAGGCCACCTCGCAGATCGGCCGGGAATCCCGTTCCAGGAACAAGCCCTCTTCCCCGGATCGCACCAGATAAGGAGAAGACGAGCTCATTCGGAACTGGACCACCGTGCCGCCGGGCAGGACGAAATCATCGGGCAGGACCATTCCCGGATGGTCCTCCAGATCCCAGCCGAAGAGACCGTGATTCTGTTCCTTGAAGTCCGTGCCGACGCCGCTCAAAGCCTCCCCGGTCGCCCTCACTCCTTCGACCAGTAAAGACGCCTTGAGTGCGATCATATCGGTGCGGCGGTCGTTCATCTCTTTCCCTTCCCGAATGTATTAATGTTTGTTATAGATTGCATAGCAACTATGCTGATATGTAGGGGCCCAAAAAAACCGCCCCCGAATCGGGCTGGTCGATAACGATTACAGGTTCGCCGGTTTTTCCCCTATCGTCAAGCGGGAAATTTATTCGGTGTGAAGCCGAACCGTCAACCGCCGGTCTTTCGCCGGTAGCGGACGGCTATCTCGCCAGCGATCTCCGCGACCTCGACGGCGTCGCCGCCCACCGCCACGAAAAGAGGTTCCTTCCCCCAGCCTTCACCCTCATAAAAAAGCCGCGGCATTCCGCCGGCTTTCTCGACCAGGCGGCTTATCTTCCAGGGCATAGAAGCGCCGTCGGCGGCGGCAATCTCTTCGGGTTCATCGGTCCGGTCTATCCATCCGAACAGCATTCCCCGCTCCCGGCAGTATTCGCGCGCGATCCCCTCCACGGTTTCGTCCCACTTGAAATTGATCCCGGCATTGATCGCCGGATCGTGCCGGCGCGACTCCAGGATCAGCCTCGCCATATGGTCGGAAGCTCCGAACCGGGGCAGGCCGGAAGCGCGGGGGAACCCCTCCATCGCGGTTATCCTTCCCTCGACGGCGGCGACCTCGGCGGGAGAAGACGCCCCGGGGAGGGCGTAGGCCAGGTTCACCCTGACCTCGGGGACCAGGTCGGCGAATTCGGGGCGGCGGTGCAGAATATGAAGCGCCCGCAGCAGATTTCCCAGGATCTCATCGGCAGGACCGTTATTCATCTTATTCCTCCAAAGCGCTGAAATAGGCTCCCCAGAAAGGATCTACCGTCACCGGCTTCAATTGCTCGCGGCTTCCGTCCTTCCGGAAAAATATTTTTTCGCCGTCGGTAATCTCGCCGATCTCCCAGGCCCGGATCCCCTCCCCTCCCAGATCGGACAAGAGTTGGGCCGTTTTTTCCGGCGCGGCGCTGATCAGCAACGTCCCCTCCCCGATGGAGATCAGGGGATCGATCTTGAAGTATTCGCAGACGGAGGAGACCTCCGGCGGCGTTATTATCCTGTTTTCAAACAGGGCCACGCCGGTTCCGGAAGCGGCGGCCATCTCGTAAACCCCGTTAAGCAACCCTCCCTCGGTGGTATCGTGCATGGCGTGGGCGCTGGGCGCGGCGATGAGAGCGTCCTTGACCACCGTCATTTCGAAGAACAACTTCTTGGCTTTCTCCACGATCTCCCCGCCCAGTTTGAGCTTCAGCGCTTTCTCGGCCTGGAGAGCCAGCATACCCGCGGCCTGGATCGCCGGCCCCTTGGTCATAATCAGCCGGTCGCCGACCCTGGCGTTGCAGGCGGGGGTGAGCTGCTCCCGGCGGCCGAAGCCGAATACGGAGCAGCCGCCGTTAAGCGGATAGGCGATGCCCGGATAAACGCCGGTATGCCCGCCGACTATCGATATTTCGAGTTTTTCGCACTCTTCGTGGACCTGCTTCCAGATCCCCTCCAGCACCGACTCCTCGCTTTCCGGGGGAAGCATCAGGCAGATGGACAGATAGCGGGGCTTCACTCCCAGCACCGCGACATCGCTGGCGCAGATGTGAACGATCGCCCAGCCGAAATGGGGCATAAGAACGGGCATCCCGAAGGTGGGATCTTCGGCCGTCACCATAACCCCGCCTCCCGGGAGCTCGATCACGGCCGCGTCCACTCCGTGGCGGGGCCCGATAAGCACGGCCCTGTCCGGTTTGCCGAGACGGGGGTAGATGATCCGGTCGAAGGTCGATCCGTCTATCTTGCCGATCCGCGGAAGCATAACTCCTCCTTTCGGTTTGAGCCCACCGGGGAGAACGCGGAAAGTCGGCGGCGAAAACGGACGGCCTTTGAGGGCGGCCACTTTCCTACGCTCGCATTAACGAGATCAGGTTCCAGGGGTTGTCCCGTCG
>PUNC01000196.1 GCA_003551625.1 PVC group bacterium
AATAAGCCTCATGCCCACGTTCTCGAAAAGCTTTTGTTACTATCTGAGAAAATTCACAAGCTATTATTACTTTCATCTTTACCCTCCAGTTCGAACATGGAACATAGATCATCGTGTGAATCTATGCCTGCCTGCCAGTAGACAGTTGTATTTTTCATTACGATTGCGCTAAATGCATTGCACATTTTATTTGCCCCCTGATATTTGTTTAATCTGTTCCTTCATTTACTTACCCCTTCGGGTATTTGGGTACCCTTTTTAATCCATCCCCTTTCTGATTTTGGTAGTGGCTCCTCAAAGGGTTCGAAGTCGCGACATTGTTTACATCTCGGATTTATCAATGGTTTTCCAATGGCAGCGTTGTCTATTTCATCCAGGAAGCCGTAATGGCAGAAGATAACCTTGTTTCTAACCTTGGCGTGAATGCAATCATATAGACTTCTCACAAGTTCCCCCTTTTTTCCTTAAATAAATAATTCTTGTGACATGTTTGTGACAGGGGTGTACTATATACACCCCCCTTGTCACGTCACAAAACCCTGTGACACTTTGTGACATGGTTTCAATCGTATTTGTGACACTTTGTGACACAGTTTGTGACAAGAGCCTTGTGACACTTTTTGTGACACTGTCACAGAGTTTATCCATTGTATTTCAACCCCCAATTATCACCGGGCAGATGCACCACCTTGTCTTTGGTTTTAAGCCTTTTTATTGCCTGCCTGAAGTTGGCATCTGTTATGCCTGTACCTTCTAAAATTTGCTGTTTACTGGCAGGGCCCTCTTCTTTAAGGAACATTTCTATCTGTGCGTTATTACTCAACTGGGAAACAAACTCCCTTGCCGTTGTTATATCCTGAGGGCTTATGGTGATTGAGTCGAAGTTAAAAAACACCTTATACCCGAAAGGTTTTTGTATTTTTGAAAATGGGGGTGATTTACGGTGAAATAACGCTATGTCTATTTCATCTTCACCCGGCTCTGCCACCTTCCGTGCTTCCCAGATATTTCTGGCAAGGGCAGTATAGTACATATTCCCGTATATCGATTTGGTTTTCTCCTCCTTGTTTTTTGAGTTATGTCCTATAATCAGGGAAGTAGTTTTTAACTGCCTCAATGCCTGAAAGAAGGATAGGGCTGGCTCGGTTTCTTTTGGCTCACCGCCAGAAGCAAGCCCCAAAGAGTCGATAACAACCAGATCCGCGCCGGTTTTGTCTATCGAGGTTTTTATCTGTTCTACATCCTGCTTTAGTGGATAAACGCACTTTCTGTACTGTATGAAAAATATCCCCGGTTTAAGGCCGTTTTCGAGTCTTGTCATAGCCCATTCAACAGTTTGCCTGTCGGTTTCCCAGTCGAGCCATAAAATCTTCAAAGGATCATCGGGGGCATCAAGGTTTAAGGGATTATCGTGGTATGGTAAAGAAGCAATCATGCACAAAACCATTGCAAAGTTTGACTTGAACGAACCCGGATCGCCAAAAAACACATTGGGATAGTTCTTGACAATAAACGGCTCCATTATGTATTCAGGAGGCTTGCTGCCACTTCCTGATGAAAGCTCGCAGGCCTCTTCTCCGGTTTTGTGCTTGGTTATTATCTTATCTGATAATTGTTCAATGATTGCATACCAATCAAGGTTATTGCCCCCGTGCCTTTCCGAGCAATCATTCGCCAAACGCTTTCTTGTTATGTCTGAGCTTAAATTGATGATTGCCGGTTTCTTGATATGTTGCCAGCTACCGCCATAATTGGCCTCAATAGATATTTCGGCAGTTATCCTGCCGTCTGAATGAAGCTTGAAAGAGTTAGCGTTTGCCCTTACCTGGTCATCCCACTCTATTAAATATCCGGCAGACAGTTCAGTTAGTTCAGGTTTCAATCTATACCCCCTGTGTGTTTGGGCTTTTTATTGTTTAGCCGGTAGATAGTCGGGCCGGCGTACTCAATAAACCCTTTCAAGGACTTGTCAACAGCTTCCAGCCTTGCCCAATTTTTATAAGTTTTAGACTCCTTAACGAAGGTTGTACATTCGAGCAAGCTAATGCGCAGCTCTGTAATGGCCTCAGTTAGCTCAAGGAGCCAGTGTTCAATCCGGCAGGAGTTACATTCTTCTATTTCTTCTAAAATCTCTTTGCGGATTCTGTGTCTCTCGCAAATCATCATGCCTCCTGTAATACTCTTGATAATGCCTCAACCATGCTGCAGAACACGGAAAGTCAATCTCTTTGGGGTAGTCTTTGGTTACTCTATGGCGTGTCTTTTTCATATCCACGCCTCACAATTGCAAAAACAGCCTGGCGGCTCAATGCGAACCGCCTGGCTATTTGTGCGTTATTCCACCCATGTTTTGAAAGGTTTCTGATTTCTTCATTCCTGCGATAAGTGCCCCGGGCTTTTTCCTGCAAAATGCTCAATGTTTTTCTGTCCATCTATCCTCTCCTGCGATTATAATACCATTAAAGCAATATGCAGTCAATAGTTTTCTCCCCCGTTAGCTTATTTATTTCAAGAACCTGCACGCCACCCATGAACCAGCCTGACATCTCGGCTGCCTGTAATTTGGTATTGGCGTTGATTACCTGCGATTCCTGCGTTTCGGTGTTTATGACTCGGTACTGTTTCACAGGTTCACCCCCACAAGAAAACCCAACCCCAAACCGCACGCAAAGCAAAGCGCGCCGATGCCGATTACGTATAGTTTTTCCTGATGTGTCATACACCCACCACCTTCATTAAATTATCTCCAGTGTTTCTTCTATTTGGCGGGCGAAATTTTCAGATTGAAGCTTGTCAAGTGACCTGATTGCCTCAGACACTGACGCACACTCCCGCCCTGTCACTGATCCGAGATAGGATACAATTTCCTTATTACTCCAGCCGTCAACCTTTTTCGCCTGAATCTTTTTCAGCGACTCTTTTAACCACTCAAGGTCAATGAGTGGTTCAGCCTCTTCCTTGACGCTCTTCGTTGACCTGGTGTCCCCTGACGGTTGCCCGGGGCTGGTTGCCGACTCATGACACCATTCGTTTGTACCCTCTATCGGATGGGCATAAGATTTCATTTTATCTGTTTTAAACCAGTTGGTTTTGTGGACGGGGCAAAAATGCTTTTGTTTAGCCTTTATAGGTTGTTTAACGGGCTTTTGAGATTCCTTTCTATCCATAGCTTTTTCCGCGTCATCATCGTCATCGTCTGTCGAAAGCCCCAACATAGCAGATAGAGCATATCTGCGGTAGTACGTCAGCGCCGAGCCGACGCTTTGCGGGTCGGTTTTTTGCAGGTTAATAATACATGTGCCGGATATGTGCTGACCGGATGTGTGGGTGACTAGCGTCGTGAGTGACATCCTGCTGTCATTACAATTTAAACTGTCAGGGATTTGAATGACCGCTAGCCCGTTCCTGGATAAAGACTCCCTGATTGAATCCCATAGCTGGGCAAGGTCAGCATAATTTGATTTAAAAAACGGATTCTCTTCATTTTTCCGAATTGATTTAATCTCCCCCTGAAATTTGGCTAATGCCGTTGCTAGTTCGTTTATCTGTGTTATTTCCATTTATACCTCCGCATTGATTTGATTTTTGATTTTTAATGCCCGGTGCATCCCCTCGATAATTCCCGTTTGATAGCCGTGTTTCCGCCCCAGAATCAATCCCTGTTCGTATGACTGCTTCTGGAGTCGCTCCAGTTGTTTGTCTGTTAAAATTTTCATTTAATCTCCTTTTTCAGGTTGTAAATCTGCAAGCATAAATGATACATTTGCCAGTATTTATGTATGTCATCCACATGTCGAGCCTCAAACCCCTCATTGGCATCACGTCCTATCCTGAGTATTTGCCACCGCTCTGTTACCATGTCGTGATCAGCCAATAACTGGGCATACGCTGCTAACTGGTAAAACATTTCCGGGTAAATTGCCTTTCCTGTTTTGAAGTCGAGTAATGTTCTTTTGCCGTTTAAAACACAGTAGCAGTCAATAGTGCCTCCGTATCTGTATTTTTGGGAAACCAGTGGCACCTCCGCCTTAATAACATCTAATTGGTTTAGTTTCTCCCATGCCCAGAAGCTCAGCAAACAATTCTCTGCCTGCTCTATTTGATCTCTGGAGTATTCAGACGTGTCGGTTTCTGTTCCGTTGAAATAATCCAGAATCATCTGGTGTGCCAGTGTTCCGATGTCAGCCTTATCATCGACGTACTTGCCAACCTCTATCCCCTGCAGGCCTAATTTGTTTGCCCAATTGACAAGAGCTGGTTTGTTTAAAACACCGAGCACTGTCGTAACTCCTGGAACCCGTGTTCCGTTTTCTAATTTGTAAACCGTGTGGGTTTTTGATTTCGATGGTGCGTCTTTAACCATTCATCCGCTCCCAGTGCGATTTACACGCATCCCTTAAACTGTCTACGGTTGCGTGGATGGTGAAAACCGCTACATCTGAATCTTTAAATGTCAGGTACGCGAAATGTGAATCCTCTGTCAACTCATAACCCAAATTTGACCATTTACCAAGCACCGCCTGTAATACTGTTTTCATTTTTTATCCTCCCTTATTTTTAATTTAGCCACTAGATAGTGTTATTCATCCAACCTCCTGTTATTTATTATCCGGTTTATATTCCGGTGGCTGCTGGTAAGCGGTCGATAAACTTACCAGCAGTTGACCGGGTTATAAACAGCCTTCGTTGTGAAAGCCCCTACCACCGCAAACAGGGCAAGCATCTCCGTGATATACCCCGCATTCAATGCAAGTGCCGTTTGTATCTAGCGTGCAATCTAAATCTTTGGTGTGTTCCATTTCCTTACCCATCCTTTATTTATTTATCGCTCTCCCCAGGCATTGCTGCACTGGCAATCACTAATGCCGCATAGAGCCTTCCAGCAGCGAGCCCTTGCCTGTTTTTGTGCTGCTGTCGCCTTGCCGGCAGCCACGAGACTATAAAAAGGAGGCCAAATGATAAAAATATACACCTGCAAACGTTGCTCTCACAAGTGGGCATCGAGAGAAGCTACAACCAGGCCCACTATCTGCCCGAACTGTAAATCTA
>PUNC01000086.1 GCA_003551625.1 PVC group bacterium
GAATACCTTAACGGTATTTGACCGACGAGCAACGCCGCAGCCCGGGATGTATCGGCAACCGACCTGTCCGGCGCAGCCTTGGCGAAGACGGAATATCATAATATTTATGAACCGGTGTACTTAGGTCTCCTCCAGCGCGGCGATATGCGGGAGGTTGCGATGACGATCGCGCAGGTCAAGACCGTAACCATAGACAAATACATTGGGAATCTTGAAACCGACGTAGTCAGCCTTAACCTCAATAATTCGCGGAACCTCCTTCTCCAGCAAGACGCAGACCTTGACCTCACGGGGACCGAATTTTTTCAGATGCTCCTTGATCCAACCCAGCGTTCGTCCGCTGTCCAGAATATCGTCCACGATCAGAACGCTTTTGCCGCGAACGTCGGCTTTGATCTCCTTGTCCAACGTGACCACGCCGAGAGAGGTCCGGGAATGTTCGTAACTGCTCACCCCGATGAAATCGAATGCCAGCGGCCGGGAGATCCACCGCACCAGGTCGGCCAGAAAAAGCACGCTGCCCTTCAGGACCGCGATCAAGACCAGCTCCTGGTCCCGAAAATCATCCTCGATCTGCCGGGCCATTGCTTTCACCCGCTCGTTGATCCGGTCGGAGTTGAAAAGAATTCGGGGCTGCTCCCGGCCGGAGGAGATTTCAAGGTTTTCCGACAACCAGTTGATGACTTCTTTTTTACTCAAGGCCCCGGAGGTTTGAGCCACCGGCCGGCCGGCCCGGTATAAGACAAGAGTGGGAAGATTTATTACTCCCAGCCCGCGGGCCAGATCCGCGGCTTCGTCGACATTGATCACCGCCACGGCCAGGCGTCCGGAATAGTCCCGCGCGATCTCGTCGAGGAGCGGATCGAACTGCCGGCAGGAAGCGCTCCAGCCGGCACGGAAATCAACCAGCACCGGGAGCGGGGATTTAAGCACCTTTTCTCCGAATTCGGATTCCGTTATCTGGTTCAAGACCATCTCGAATGCCGTCCTGTCAATCGGGCCAGAGCCGGTATCCCCCGGCCAGGTCGAAGACCTTCGCCCAGCCCGCCTTTTTCAGAGCGGCGGCGGCGCGAAGGCTTCGTATCCCCTGTCCGCAGTAAACCACAGTCGGAAGCCCGGGATCAAGATCGCCGCCGGACCCGATCAGCTCCCGCGGCGTAAGGGAAACCGAGCCCGGGATTACGCCTTCCTTTCGTTCTTCGGGTGAGCGGATATCCACCAGCTGAACTTTTTCGGCTCCGGACGACCGCATCTCCTTCAGGCGGCCGGCGTCCACGCTCCTGATCCCCTGCGTTCTTTTGGAGGCGGCCACATAGGCGGCGGTTATGATCCCGTCCAGCGCGGGGGAATACGGAGGGGCGTAGGCCAGGTCGAGTTCGGCCAATCCCCCGAGATCGGCGCCGAAGCGGATCGCCGCTCCCAGGGTGTCGATCCTCTTGTCCACGCCGGTTCCTCCCACCGCCTGAGCTCCCAGCAGGCGCCCGTCCTTATTCGCCGCCTCGATTTTCAAAACGTACCCCTCCCCCCCGGGATAGTAATGCGGATGACTGGAATCAAAGATGACGGTGGGGAAGGAATCGAGCCCGGCTTCCTTCACTTCCCGCGCTCCCAGCCCGGTCCGGGCGGCGGTGAGATCGAAGACCTTGAGAATCAGGGTTCCCAGCACGCCCTCAAAGGTCGCCGAGCCGCCCAGCGCGTTCTCTCCGGCTACCCTTCCGGTCTTGTTCGCGGTCGAGCCCAGGGGAGCCCAGACGGGGGCGCCGCTGACCAGATGTTTCAGTTCCACGCAATCGCCGGCGGCGAAGACTCCCGGCAGCGACGTCTCCATTCTTTCATCGACTCTGATCGCCCCGGTCGGGCCGATTACGACGCCGGCCCGCCGGGCCAGTTCAGTTTCGGGACGGATCCCGGCCGCCAGCAGAAGCAGATCGGCGGCGATCTCTTCTTTTTTTGTGGCGACCGATCTAATCCGCCCGTTCTTCCCGTCGATGCGCGCGATCCCGGAGCCCAGGTGGACCTCCACTCCCTTATCTCTCAAATGGGCGGATACTTTACCGGCAAGATCTTCATCCAGGCTGGGCAGAATCCGGTCGGCCATCTCCACCAAGCATACCTTCATTCCCAGCGCCGCCAGGGCCTCGACCGCCTCAAGACCGACCGCCCCGCCCCCGGCCACCACGGCCCGGCGCGGGGATTTGCCTTCGATATAATCCTTAAGAGCCAGGCCGTCGGCGTAGGTCCGCAGAGTGAAGACGCCCTCCAGGTCGACGCCCGGAATCGGGGGGATCAAGGCGCCCGCGCCGGTGGCGATGACCATCCGGTCGTAGCGCAACGAAAACCTGCGTCCTTCCGCCAGGGAACGAACCTCCGCGGTCCGGCCGGGAGGATCGATACTCTCGACCAGGTGGCGGGTTAAGACTTTTATGTTCTGGCGTTTCTTGAACTCTTCCGGGCTGCGGGCAAGCAAAACGCGGGAATCATTGACCGACCCGGAAAGAAAATAGGGAAGACCGCAGGCCGCGTAGGAGATATGCTCGCCGCGCTCGACAATAGTTATCTCAACTTCGGGGTCGAGACGGCGGGCGCGGGCGGCGGCTTTGGGCCCCGCCGCCACTCCACCCACCACAAGCAGCCGGTTGATCTTCATCAAACGTCGGACGGCCCGGGGTTAATCCTGAGGCTCAAACTGGTCCTTGCCCGCGCCGCAGACCGGGCAGACCCAGTCGTCGGGAATGTCGGAGAATGCCGTGCCGGGCTCGACACCGCTGTCCGGATCCCCCGTTTCAGGATCGTAGATATAACCGCACACCGTGCACACGTATTTACCCATAACGAAACCTCCCTGGTTGCGCCGGATCGTCCATCCGGCGTTGGTTAATCTTCGCGCTTCTCGAGTTCTTCCTGGAGCTGCCGGAAATGTTGTTTCTCCTCCTCTATCAGGCGGGTAAACATATTCCTGCCTTCCGGCGAACGGCAGCGTTTGCTTGCTTCCTGGTAGAACAGAATACTGTCTTTCTCGGCGGCCACCGCCAGCTTCAAGGCTTCCCGGTCATCGTGGATCGAGGCGGCCGTCTCGGTGACGCCGTCCTGGAAAATCCCCGAATTGACCAAACTCCGGATGTATAGCTCAACCTCCGGCGCCTCCCAGAAACTGTCTCCGGGACCGGACTCGATCAGTTCGGCCTGCCAGCGGCGGATCTTTTCAAGATGGTCCTTCTCCTCCCCGGCCAGTCGCCGGAATACTTCCTTGACCTTGGGAGAACGGGCCAGGAGCGAGGCCTCGGTATAAAAAGCGATCCCGTCCTTCTCCAGTCCGATCGCCACTTTGGCGGCTTCAATATCGTTGAGATTCTCGATCAGCATCTTCCGCCCTCCCTTATCTCCACCCGCACTAATTATCAAGAGCACCAGATATTTATTCCCCGCCCAGCGCTTTCTCCAGCCGGGGGCGGTCGAAGCCGACGACGACCTCTCCGTCAACCACCGTCACCGGAACGCCGCTCTGGCCGGAAAGATCCTTCATCTCCTGAATCCGTTCCCGGTCAATCGCGAGATCTATGTTCTCGAACTCCACTCCCTTCTCCTTGAGAAAGGATTTGACCCGCTGGCACATCGGGCAAGTCGAGGTGCCGTAAACCTTAACCTGTTTCCCCATCGTTTTCCTCCTTGTCTGAATGATCTCGGCCATAATGGCGACGGCGATCTCCTCCGGGGTGTCGGCCCCGATCGAAAGGCCCACGGGCGCGTGGATCGCCTCCAGCCTCTCCCGGCCGATCCCTTCGGCCTCCAACTCCTTCCACATCAGCTTGATCTTCCTCCGGCTGCCGATCATCCCCACGTAGGCCGCGTCGATTTTCGCGGCCTGGCGGATGACGGTCTTGTCGTGCTGGTGGCCGCGGGTCACCGCCACGATGTAGGAGCGGCGGTTGATCTTGAGACGGGAAAGGGCCCCCTCCATCTCCATCACCAGGGTTTCGTCGGCTTCCGGGAAACGCTCCCGGTTGGCGAAGGCCGGACGGTCGTCGATGACCACCACCCGGAATCCCGCCATTTTGGCGATGCGGGCCAACGCCAGTGAAATGTGACCGCCGCCGAACAGAAAAAGCACGGGGTCGGGGGCGATCGACTCGAGCAGAATTCTCGGTCCCTCCGGAAACGGCCGGAAGATTTCGATCAGGTCGTCTGCGAACTGCCGGTGACGAGCGGCCGCTTCCGCGGCGGCCGTGTCGAAGGTGGTGTCTCCGAGCGAACCCGTCGTGGAACCGTCCCGGAAAAACAGCATCTTCAGCCCACCCGCCGCCGGATCTTCCCCGTCCAGAACGGTGGCCAGCAGCGCGGTACGGCCGCCCCGGCGAAGCTCGGCGATCGGCTCCAGGATCTCCCCCGGCCAGCGGGGAATCAGCGGCTCGATCAGGATCTCCACGCTGCCGCCGCAGGTCAACCCCTCTTCTTCGGCCGTCTCCGCGGTCAGGGTGAAGGTCTGGAAGACCGCCTTTCCGGTTTCCATCACCCGGCGGGCCTCCGCCCAGACCTCGGCCTCGAGGCAGCCGCCGCCCACCGTGCCCGTGATCGAGCCGTCCGGACGGACCAGCATCTTGGCCCGCTTGCTCATCGGAAGCGAACCCTTGCCGGCGACCACCGTTGCCAGCGCTCCCTGCTCCCGCTGTCTGACCAGATCCAGCGCCCCTGAAAAAACGTCTTCCATCACTCTCGTCTCCTGCTTCCGGCTTATTCTTGAAATTGCATTATACTATTCTACCCGGTAAAGCGAAAGCCCGTCTTTGCCTCGTTATTTCCAGTCCGCGGCAATCCTGAGTTCGCCCCCGCAAAATAGCCTCCGCTATCGCGGGATAAATTTGCGGGCCGGGTTTTTTAGCCCGCGGCCTCGACCCCGCAAAATAGCCTCTGCTATCGCGGGATAAATTTGCAGGCCGGGTTTCGTCCCGCCGGCGCCCTTCGGGCTATGGCGGGCAGGCATTCTTCATTCGGATTTCTGGTTTCATCATTTACCCCCCCTCCCTTTCCCTTGACCCCGA
>PUNC01000045.1 GCA_003551625.1 PVC group bacterium
AGATGCTAACCGGGTTGTTGCTCCGCAACCTGTCAAAAGCAGATTGCAGATTCGAGATTCTAGATTCCGGTTATGCTCCGCAGCCTATCCCCCTTCTCTCTGACAGGATAACCCCGATGAACAACTATCGGGATCTTCGCTTCGCTACGATAATCCGTGATGGGTGATCCGGGAAAGGCCCAGTCTCTTGGCTCCTTTCTTTCAGCCCAGTTCGTCAGTCGTTACCTAATAGCCTGACAGTCTAACCCCCTACAGCCTTTCCCGAAATGAATAAGGGGGCGCGGCCGGGCTTGACTGGAATCCAAAATCTCCAATCTGGAATCTGCTTTATCTAAGCTTATCAACTCGACTTTATTCAAGGTCCAGACGCTCCAGTATCAAGTCGCCTAAAAGCACATCGTCACCGGGGAGAAGAACGCCGCGGTCGATGGGCAGCCATTCGGGCACCATCCCGCTGCGGTAGATACTCGCCCAATCCGCGACGTTTTCAATCTCGGGATATTCGAACACGATCGGGCTTAAGTAGATAAACTTAATCTCCTCAAATTTCTCCTTGATCTCCTTGAGCTGCTCCACCTCCCAGGGAAACCAGAGAACGGTCCGATGAGCATACCAGGCGACGGGCCAGGGAATATCGGATACAATCGCCTCGTTTTCCCTTACCGTGCTCCGAAGTTCCGCGAGCCGTTCGGCCCGCCGCATAAGTTCGATGTCCTCCCCGGCAAAGATCGTCGAAAGATACCTCTGGTCGGGCAATCCGCGCGCTATGGCCATAAACCCCGGATAAACCCCCGCCAAAACAAAAACCCCGATACAGGTCCAGCGGATAATAACCTGCCGGGGAAAGTAATCCTCCAGCAGTTCCTTGAAGGCGGTCATTCCGGAAAGCGCGATCAGGGGAGTAAAGGCCAGCAGACGGTCCAACCTTCCGTTTCCGAAAGCGATCAGGATGAGCTGGAAGAAAAAAAGGCAAAGGATCAGCCGGTTCGCTCTTTCCCAGCGCCTGTTTCCTAAATTGAGAAACAGCGATACCAGAAATAAAGGCATTATCAACAGATGGGAATATGAAAGCCAATACCGGTTCATCAGGCGGATCAAGCCGGTGAACTTACTCCAGCTTAAGTGAGGAAACGGCGCCCCGGAGAAGGCCGCGCCGTAGTCCCGAAGAAAACGGTTTCCGGGGAAAGCCCGGGAGTGGATGACGAAATCGGCCCATCGAAATGAATAGACGGGGTTGCCGGCCACGATCGTGTTCCGGATCAGCCAGGGGCTGGAGAGCAGGATAAAACCCCCGGCGAAGACAAGCGCGGCCCGAAGTTTTTTCCCTTCAAAAGAACGCGCTACCAAAATCCCTATGGGAACGGAGAGCAGCAGAAAGTCAAATTCCGCCAGATAGAGAAGTCCCGCTCCCGCGCCGAGCAACATAACCTGGTGGAGGGAGCGGCGGTCGTAAAAATAGTAGAGTCCGGCGAAGATGACGAGCAGCAGGGAGAGCATCGCGGCGGAAGACGGATTGAAGGCGAATTCCAGTGTTCCCAGCGCGGCGGCGAAGACCAGAAAGACCATTGCCGACCAGATCAGGTTTTTCGTCATCAGCCAGGCCAGGATGAAGATGCCGATTCCGGCCAACAGACTTAAAAACAGGCTGGAGGCGAGCACGACCTCGTCGCTGACCCCGAACCGGTTAAAGAACCAGGCCAGGAAGTGGATGTAGGCCGGGGAGTTTTGAAGGTCGGGGGGGAAAAGCGCTTCTTCCCGGAGAGAAAGGGCAAGCGGAGTTATTATACCGGTAGTGAAGCCGTTTCCAAAGTGAAGGTTGCGGGCGACCTGGGCCTGGTCGAAGGAGGTGATCGTGACCAGGCCGTCGTAGCTCCGGAACAAGTAAGCCACCCAGATCATCATCCCCAGGCCGATGGTAACGATCACCACCAGCGTGGATTGGGTCAGCCGGTTGAAAAGATCGCTGTATTCTGTGGTTTTTTGGTCCATCACGTCCCGGACGAGTCGTTGTTAGAGGTCCTCTACCATTTAGTGTGGGCTAAAGGGCCGTATTTTACAGCATTCCTTCGATTCCTCAGGAAAGACTACGGGAGCGAAGAATCCGATCCAGCAGGTCATTCTGAAGCCGAGCGCCGCGTTCTCTTCATTTTTTTCAAGCAACCTTTGATGGGTGTCGAAGGGGAAGATTAACCCACAGAAGGCTCGGAAGGCAAGAGGCATTGGCGGCGGGGAGAGGAGTGTAATGCGAGATTGCTTCGGGAGTTCGTCCCTCGCAATGACCTCGGGCGGCCAAGCTTTCGCTTGGCACTCCAAAAAAGCCTCCATCGGGCTTTTGGCCCGGTGGAGCGGAAGTTCCAGCGCTACAAAAATATGCCCCTACCCTCCCGCCTGACAAGCAGATATGTTTCCAACTCATCTATACCGCCACGGAGGTTTGATAGCCGAAAGGAATGGGGGGTACTCCACAAAAACTTCAGGACAAGGTGTGCTGCACTTGGGGGACATCGATGTAAGGCCGAATCACTCCTTGTAAGCTGCAACAAAATCTTCGACCGAAACACCAGCTTGTTTGATGGCGCTTTGAAGGGTCCCCGGAGATAAGGAACTGTGGAGGGGGACTACACAGCCTCTGTTACCTTTACGAAGAACAACGTGACTTCCTTTTTGCCGAACCTTTTTGAATCCTATTCGCCCAAAGACACGTATAGCCTCTCCCCCGGAGATTCGCGGCAGCTCAGGCATGGACCGGAACCTCGAACGTGGTCAGAATGGGGTGTGAAGGAGAAAGATTTGGGAATTCTTCAAGATATACCTCGGTAGCTTCCTTGAGATTCTCAATTGCTTCTTCGATGCTTTTGCCCTGGCTTGCTGTTCCCACTTCCGGGCATCTGGCCACAAACCATTCATCTTCTTTGTGTATAACAGCTGTTAGGATCATTGATTTCCTCCTTTTCTGAACGGTACGCTGTTCAACGTTCCACCTGCTAATATTAACCCGCATCCCAAGCTAACGCCACAAGTATCTGCATCGCCGTGCGGGGCCAAACAAAAGCGGCGCCGGCGCCGTACTCAAAAAAAATGCGGGCGCGGACGGGGGTGGCTATGTTATACTCAAAAGTCAAAATCCGGGACCGGGGAATCGCCGATTTTTTTGCTTTACAACCTTGAAGAAAAGGCCCCTCAAAGGTAAAATGTAGTAAAGTGATAATAATTCTTAAAATCGCTTCCGACCAACCGCGGGGGGCGGAGTTATTGTTCCGCGCTCCGTCTTGGAGTGCCAAGCGAAAGCTTGGCCCAGGTATTTGAAGGCGGAGCTTTCCCCGTCAGGCGCTGCCGGACAGGTCTCCGCACTCTGAAACCGTTTGTATCGTCACGTAAGTTTAAAGCGCGAAGGGTTAGTGGATAGGAAAAGGGGAATTATTTGAAACCCGGCGCCCCGCGGGGCTCACAGACATCATTCTTCTTGTCTTCCCTGATCCGGAAGGTCGCCTTGACGGCTTTCCTCTTCTTAATCCCTCTTGGCGCCCTCGCTGAACCGACACTCAACCTCCTCTCCCCCAACGCCGAAGACGTCACCTGGAGTCACGTCCCTCAGATCACCTGGACCGCCGGCGGAGATTGGGGCGGGGAGGAGACGGTTGTCCTGGAATGGACCACCGACGGGGTCTCCTATCACAACATCGCCCGCAATCTCGACCCCTTCCTGGAAGAGTTCCGCTGGCATACCACGGTCCTCCCCAACGCCCCCACCTACCGGGTAAGGATCAGCAAGACCGGGGATCCCGGCGTCTTCGACGAGAGCGGCTACGATTTCGCCCTCGACAACCCCGTCACCGGCACGGCCTACTTCGTCAACCATACCACTATGACCGGCCCGGTATATTGCACCGGGCCCGGCAGCGACGCCCACGACGGCCTCTCGCCGGAGACCCCGCGTTTCCGGGTCCAGTCGATCGTCAACGATTACGTTCTGGGGCCGGGCGACGTGGTCTTCATCGACACCGGCGAATGGCGGGGAACAGCCACCGAACTGACCGTCACTTCCGCCGACAAGGGGAGCGCCCTCTCGCCGCTCTACTTCGCCGGTTCCCCCAACGGAACGGTCTTCAACGCCAACTTCGAACCCGGCTCCGCCCGCAGAGTCCATCTTGCCGGCACCTCGTACGTCACCGTCTCCTACCTGACTTTAATGCGCTCGACGGTCGGGGACGGGATTTATGTCAACGCCGACGATATCAAGATCGCCCGCTGCACGATCCGCGAGAATATCCGCCGGGGCATCCACGCCGAATACAGCTCCCGCCTTTCCCTGACCGACAACCTTCTGGAGGGCAACACCCTGGAAGCGATCCGGGTGTTTTCCCGGTCGGGACACCTGCTGGCCGGCAACCGGGTGATCGGCAACTCCGCCGGCGCGGATTACGCGGTAAACCTGGACGCGGTCTCTTCGTCGCGGGTAACCCGGAACACGGTGCGGGATAACCTCGGCGGCGGAATACTCGTTTCCCGGGGGGAGAACAATTTCCTGCTCCGGAATACGGCCCGCGGCAACCTGGGAAACAATCTGCGGCTGGTAAGGACGGCCAACCCGCGGGTATTCCACAACACCCTCCTGGAGCCGGGCGGTTACAATATCTCGGTGGATCGGAACACCCGGGCCGCGATCCTGAACAACTTTCTCTTCTACGGGAGCGGAATTTTCATCGGCCGCCTGGAAAGAGACATCCGGTTCCTCAACAACATCGTCTGGACCATCGAACCCAACTCTTACTGCATCTACGGCGCCTGGGAATCGGCCGAGGAAGAGGGGATCGTCTCCGACTTCAACGTGATCTTCCCCGCGCCCGGAACCCGGGCCGGATACTGGAAGGGGACTCATTCCGACTTAAGAAGCTGGGTGCTCAACAGCGGTATGGACGGCCGCTCGATCGGCGATAACCCGCTCTTCGTCGATCTTGAAGGCGGCGACTACCATCTCCAGTCCACCGAAGGGAGCTGGCACGGCGGCGCTTGGCTCCCCGACCTCAACGACAGCCCGGCGCTGAACGCGGGCCGGCCGGCCGACGCGGCCGGCGGGCTGGCGGCCCCCCTTTCCGCGGGGGCGACCTCCGTTCAACTGGTCTCGGCGGAAGGCTTCCTCCCCGGACCGGGACGGGTTCAGATCGGCTACGACATCGTCGCCTATACCGCGATCTCCGGCGACACGCTGACGGGGTGTTCCGGGGTTTTTGAAGACCATCCCGCCGGGACCGGCGTCTTCCAACCGGTCGGTTCGGCCTACGGCCGGGAGCCGGAACCGCACGGCGACCGGGTCAATATCGGCCTCTACGGCAACACCGGGCAGTCTTCGCTCTCGAGCCGCAAGACGCTGCTGGTCACCTCTCCCCGGGGCGGACCGGAAGGATTCGAGAAGTGGGGTATGGAGAAGGACCTAAGCTGGCGGACGATCGGGCCCGGCTGGGGGCCCGGAGACGCTCTCGATATCGAATTTTCCCCCGACTCGGTCTGGCCCGGCGTCACCATCGCCGCCGGCGTCGCCTGGGACGCCGGCACCTTCCCGGATTGGGACACCCGCGGGGTTTCCGACAGCGCGACCGGCCGGGTCCGGGTCCGCCACAGCTCGGGCGAGCCGGAAGCCTACAGCGGAATCTTTCTCGTGGACAACACGCCGCCGGAGGTAAGCCTTTCCTCTCCTCTTGACGGCTCCGAGCGCCAGGACCTGAATACCGCCCTGATCGCGGATTTCGCCGAAGACGCGCTGGCCGGCCTGCACGCCACTCCTTACTACTTCCGGATCGACACCTCCGACTCCTTCGATTCCCCCGACCTGCGGACCTCCGGGTGGTTGGCCGGAAGAATCTGGTATGTCGCTCTCGCGGGGGCGACCGATTACTACTGGCAGGTCCGGGCGAGGGACGACGCCGACCCGCCCAACGTCAGCGACTTCTTCGCCGAGGAAGGCGAACCCGACAGCTACTGGATGTTCCGGACCTCGCGGGTCCTGCACGCCGAAGACATCGAGTCGGAGACCACCGGACTGCGCTGGATCCTGGAAAACTACGAGCTGGAACCCGGCGACACGATCTACGTCGCGCCGGGAACCTACGAACTCACCGGGGGCCCCCTGGAGTTCGCCGCCGGCGTCGGCGGAGACGAGGATTTCCCCGTCCGGATCGAGGGTTTCAACGGCGAGGTGATCCTGGACGGCGGCGGAGAGGCCGCCAACTGTCTCCGGGTCACCGGGGACTACTTCGAAGTCGAAAACATCTCCTTCACCAACGCCGTCGGGAGCGGCGTCGTCATCACCGGTAACCACAACACCATCCGGGGCGGACGGAGCTTTCTCAACGGCGGCGACGGCGTCGAGATCCGGGGAGACTACAACACGGTCAGGAATATGCTGGCTCACGGGAACTTCCGGGCCGGCTTCCGGGTAACCGCCGCCTACCGCAACCGGCTGGAGAACAACACGGCGGCGAACAACGGAGACCGCGAGCTCTTCCTCGAGGACAGCCCGCCCGACGGATCGATCGAGACCGTCCTCCTGAACAATATCCTTTCCGCCTCCGGTTCAGACCGGACGGCGATCTACGTGCAGAGCGCCAGCCGGACCGGGCTGGATTCGGACTACAACCTTCTCCACGCCACCGGGGGGGCGAAGCTCGGCAACTGGGGGGGCGAAGAGATCTCCACCTTCAGCCAGTGGACGGAAGCCAGCGGCGAAGACCTGAACAGTCTTTCGGCCAACCCGCTCTTCGTCGGCGGCGGCAACTACCGGCTTCGTTCCACCGCCGGCAGCTACGAACCGGGAATCGGCTGGATCGAATACGGAAGCACCTCCCCCGCCGTCTCCCGCGGCCATCCTTTTTCCGCCTGCCACCTGGAGACCGCCCCTAACGGCGGCCGGATCAATCTCGGCGCCTACGGGAACACGCTGGAGGCTTCCCGCTCGCCGGCGGGGGCGGGAAGGAATTTTTACGTCAACGACGACGCCGTCGATCTGGACTTCTTCTGCACCACCCGCGGGCTTCCCTGGCCGGAACACGACGGGCTGGCGCCGGACCGGCCGCTCGACTCGATCCAGGCGGTCTTCGACCATTACACCGTCAAGCCGGGCGACACCATTTTTGTCGATACCGGCCACTACGAGCTTTCGGCCCCGATCCTTCCCCCGGTCTCGGGGACCGAGGGGAAGCCGCTAACCTTCGCCGGCTCGCCCCGGGGGACGATCCTGGACGCGGGAGGCTTCTCCCCGTATTGTTTCGAACTGGACTTCCGGGATCATATCACGATCGGCGGCTTTATCCTCGCCAACACGACCGAGAACGCCCTCAACGCCTTCCGGTCCGACCATCTCCGCCTCTCGGAAAACCGGGTGGTGGGGGCGGTCTCGGACGGGATCCTGCTCGATCGGGTCAACCACGCCGTTCTGCTCGACAACCGGATCATCGACAACATCGGCGCCGGCCTTTTCGGCAGGTATCTTTCCGGCTTCCACGCCCGCGGCAACCTTTTCCGGAACAACCTCGGCCGGGGGCTCGATATCGCCCAGGGTGGGGGGGTCGAGCTGATCTCCAACCGGGTCCGCCAAAACGGCGGCGGCGGGATCCGCCTGGCCATTCTCAACGGCGCGCTGGTGGCCGGCAACACGGTGACCGACAACGGCCCCCTCGATTCCGGATCCGAGGCGGGAATTTATCTTTCAACCGTGACCGGGGCGACGGTGGCGGAAAACATCGTCACCGGGAATCGTTACGGGATCGAGAACCGCTCCGACGGCGCGGAGATAACCGGGAACCGGATCTTCGGCAACATTTACGGGCTGCACCTGCGCTCCGGCGACGAGGCGCGGGCGGCGAACAACGTAATCTTCGACAACCAGGAGTGGGGGCTCTATGTTTACGGGGGGGAAGACACGGCGGTCGTCAACAACACCCTCTACCGCAACGGCCCCTTCGAGATTTTCATCCGCCAGGGACCCCGGGGGACCGTCGTCAAGAACAACATCATATCCCCGCGCGGCAGCGGCAATTACGGGATCTACGTCGCCGCGCCCGCGCCGGCGGAGATGGATTTCCGTTTCGATTTCAACCTCTTCCGGCCCGAAGACGGGGCGCTGATCGGCCGCTGGCTGGCCGGCCGCAACACCCTCTGGCAATGGCAGACAAGCAGCCGCCAGGACGGCCGCAGTCTGATCGCCGACCCCCGCTTCGCCTCCCCGGGAACCGGCAACTTCCATCTCCGGTCCACGGAAGGCCGCTTCCTGGAAGGCAAATGGATCCTGACCGACTTCGAAGACAGCCCGGGGCTGAACCGGGGCGATCCGGACGACGACAACTCGATGGAGCTTCCCCCCAACGGGAACCGGATAAACCTCGGCGCCTACGGCAACACCCCGCAGGCCTCCCGTTCCTCGGAGCCTTCCCTCGCCGTCACCTCCCCGGTGGGAACGGCCTTCGGGGAAGAAAAGTGGAGCCGGACCCACGAGATCGCCTGGGAGGCGATCGGCGAAGGGTGGCAGGCCGGAGACCTCTTCCGCCTCGATTACGCCACCGACGGCGTCAACTTCCTGGCGATCGCGGAAGATATTCCCTGGCCCCAGGTCTCTTTCCCCGATTGGGACACCGCCGGTCTGGCGCACGGCGACGGCGACACCTACCGGATCCGGGTGCAACAGACGGCGGGAGGAACGGCCGAGGCTGAAAGCGGCCTCTTCATCATCGACAATACCCCGCCGCTAAATATCGGATGCCGCCTGCCCCCCGACGGCGCGGAGCGGGAACCTTTGACCACCTCGGTCCTGGCCCTGGAGGCGGAGGACAGCCCGGCCGGCCTGAACCCGGAGCCCTACTATTTCCAGATCGATGTCGTTCCCAGCTTCGACTCGCCCCAACTGCAGAACTCCGGCTGGCGGGAATTCCGTTCCTGGAACCCCGAGCTCGCGCCCGCGACCCAGTACTACTGGCGGGTAAGGGCCCGGGACGACGCCGATCCGCCCAACGTCAGCGACTTCTTCGCCGAGACCGGGGTTCCGGAAAGTTACCGCGTTTTCACCACGATCGGCGTTTACCACGCCACCAACGTGGACGAGACCGGCGACGAGAACGATCTCCGCTGGATCCTGACCAACCTCCAGCTCGAACCCGGCGATATCGTTTACGTCGACGGCGGTTCCTATACTCTCGACCCTCTCCTGGGGCCGATTCAGCTTACCGCCGGCGACGGGGGAGACCACCGGGACCGGGTCCGGATCGCCGGCCTCGGCGGGGAGGTCCTTCTCGACGGAAGCGGGATCGAGAACTGCCTGGTGATCGGCGGCGATTATTTCCAGGTCGAGGACTTCTCGTTTAAGAACGCCCTCGAAAGCGGCGTCCTGATTACCGGCAATCACAACCTCCTCCAGAGAGGAAAAGCCTTCGACAACGGGCGGGACGGGATCGAAGTCACGGGAGATTACAACACGATCCGGAATATGCTGGCCTACGACAACGCCGCGGCGGGGATCCGGCTCTTCACCTCCCACCACTCCGTGCTGGAGAACAACACCTGCGCGGGAAACGGCGCCTTCGGGATCATTCTCCAGGAGGAACCGCCCAACGAGCTTCATCCGGAGACCGCGGTCGGCTCCACTCACGCCACTTTGAGAAACAACATCCTCGACGCCGCGGGAGAGGGAAACTTCGCGGTCTTCGTCGATGACGCCAGCCGGACCAGGTTCGAGTCCGACTTCAATCTCTTCCACGCCTCCGGGGGGGCGGAAGTCGGCTACTGGAACGGCGAGACCCGGGCCTCCTTCGCCGACTGGACCGGGGCTTCCCGGATGGACTTCAACAGCCTTCACGGCGATCCCCTCTTTGTCGGCGGCGGCAACTACCGGCTCCAGTCCACCCGCGGGTCTTACAAGGGCGCGGCCTGGCCTCCGGAGCCCGCCGACTGGACCTCCGACACCGGCGACTCGCCCGGCCTGGTCCGGGGGGACCCGCTCTCCCTCTCCTTCTACGAGCCGGCCCCCTCCGGCGGCAGGGTGAACCTGGGAGCCTTCGGGAATACGGTCACCGCCTCCTGGTCAACCGGCACCGTCTTCGGGACCAATTACTACGTCAACGACTCGTCCACGGAATGGAGCTATTACTGCACCGCGCCCGGCAAGCCGTTCGGCGTGGACGGCCACGACGGCCTCTCGCCCGGGAAACCCCTCGACTCGATCCAGGCGGTGATCGCCAACTACTCGCTCTGGCCGGGCGACACGATCTATGTCGATACCGGTCTCTACTTCACCAACGAGCCGATCACCTTTCCCCGCCACGGCGACGCGAAGAACCCGATCACGATCGCGGGCTCCCCCCACGGCACGCTTATCGACGGGAGGGGGCTCGCCGAAAGTTGCCTTGAAGTCAGGATGAATTACGTCACGCTCGCCAACCTGGCCTTCCTCAACCCGCGCCAGTTCGGACTGCACGCCAATCGGGCCGATTTTATAACCGTGGCCAACTGCACCTCCCGGGGAGCCCGCGGAGACGGGTTTTACTTCTTCCGCTGCGCCCGCGCCCGGGTGATCGGCTGCGCCAGCTCCCACCAGGAAGAAACCGGCTTCCGCCTGATAATGACCGCCGCCCAGCCGGGGGCGGTCATTCGGAACTGCGTCGCCGAACATAACAGCGGGAGCGGACTCGAACTCACCCTGGGAATCGACAACCTGGTCGCCTCCTCCGTCTTCCGGGGAAACGCCGCCCACGGCGCCGATATCAGCGTGGGAACCGGCGCCGTCACGGTTAGGAACAATCTCGCCGAAAACAACCTGGGGCGGGGATTCAACCTGGCCGGCGGACGGGGATTGGTGAGCGGCAACCGCGCCCGCGGAAACCAGGGGACGGGCTTCCACGTTCAGCTCTCCGACACTTCCCGGGTGACCGAAAACCGCGCGGAAAACAACTCCCTCCTTGGTTTCAACATCACGGGCTCGCGCAACGCCGAGGTCTTCCATAACATCGCCGCCGGCAACGAAGGGTTCGGTTTCCGGATCGATCGTTCCCAGGGATCGTTCCTGATCAATAACGTCGCTTACCGGAACGCGGGCGAGGCGCAACTGGTCAGCCATCCCTCGAACATCGACCTCGCGGTCCGCAACAACATCTTCTGGGCCTCCGGAGACGGACGCCACGCCCTCCACGTGGGAGACCCCGATCCGGCGGCGATGGAATGGAGGTCCAACTTCAATTGCCTGCTGGCCGAAGAAGGCGCCTTTACCGGCTTCCTGGCCGGGACCGGCAACATCGCCACCCTTTTCGACTGGCGGACGGCCAGCGGGCTCGACGGCGCCAGCATCGACTTCAACCCGGTCTTCGTCCACGCCGAAGGCGGGAACTTCCACATCCAGAGCCCGATGGGAAGTTACCACGGCGGTTACTGGACCGCCGACACCGGCGCCAGCCCCTGCCTCAACTACGGCCAGGTGCGCCTGGGCCGGGGAGAACTGGCGGCCGACATTTTCCCCGCCTCGGTCGAGATCGACCTCGTCAATATCGACGGCGAGTTCAACGCGATGACCGACCGGGTGGAGATCAACGGCGACATCATCCGCTACACCGGGAAGATCCCCTGGGGAGGCGGCGAGCGGCTGACCGGCGTCACCGGGATCTCGACCACCCACCGGGCCGGGAGCCTGGTCTTCCAGCCGGTGGGCTCCGACTACACCCGGGAGCCGGAACCGCACGGGGAGAGGGTGGATATCGGGGCCCACGGCGGAATGTACCAGGCGTCCATCTCCGACCTGATGACGCTTCCGATCCTGCGGCCGCTGGGAGGGGAGAAATGGAGCGGGACGCACAACCTCCGTTGGCTGGCGCTGCCGGAGGAAGAATGGGAAGAAGGGGACCCGATCGAGATCCGCTACAGCACCGACAACTTCGAAACCTCCCAGCCGATCGATACCGTTTTTTATCCCACGCAGGACTACGACTGGGACACCACCCTCCCCGGAATCGAGGATTCCCCCAACTACCAGATCCGCCTGACCG
Organism: PVC group bacterium; assembly: GCA_003551625.1. Classification (GTDB taxonomy): domain Bacteria; phylum Auribacterota; class Erginobacteria; order Erginobacterales; family PUNC01; genus PUNC01. The sequence goes on from PUNC01000045.1 coordinate 12,018, forward strand.
CTTCCTGGGCGGAGCTGACCACCACCAGCGGCGTCTTCACCGTGGACAACACGCCTCCCTTCAACGTCGGCTGCCTCTTACCCGAGGACGGGGAGACCGGGGTGCCCCTTTACGCTCCGCTCCGGGGGCTGGACCCGGAAGACGCCCTGGCCGGCCTGCACCCGAGCCCCCATTACTTCCAGGTCGATACCGACCCCGGCTTCGACTCGCCCGACCTGCAGAACTCCGGCTGGATCTCCCGCAACGCCTGGCGGCCGCAGCTTCGCCCGTTGACCACCTACTACTGGCGGGTCCGGGCCCGCGACGGCGCCGACCTGCCCAACGAAAGCGGTTTCTGCGGCTTCATCCCCGACGAGGAAGGCTACGGAACCTTCACCACCGCCGCCTTCTTCCGGGCGACCAACATCGGCCAGACCGCCGACGAGGACGACCTGAACTGGCTGCTCCAGAACATCGGGGTCCAGCCGGGGGGGACCATTATGCTCGAGCCGGGCGAATACGAGATCTCCGAGCCGCTGACGATCGCGGACGGGGGCTCCCGCTACTATCCCCTGCGGATCGCGGGGGTGGGCGGAGGCGCGGTCATCGATGGAGGGGGGACGGTCGATAACTGCGTGGTCCTGGCGGCCGACCACGTCATTCTGGAGAATATCCGCCTCGCCGGCGCCGACGGCGCCGGCCTGCTGGTGACCGGTTCCAATAACATTATCCGCGAGACCGCCTCTTACGACCACCAGGGGGCGGGAGTGGAGATCAGGGGAGGCGCCAACCTGTTGACGAACTTCCTCGGCTACGGCAACCAGGGCGCCGGCGTCCTGGTCACGGGCGCGGAGGGATGCCGGGTGGTCAACGTCACCGCTCACGGCAACCTCGGCGGCGAAGTCGTATTCGAGGACTCCCCCCACGGCTATCTTCGCAACAGCATCCTCTGGGCGACGTCGGAAGACGCCCACGCGATCTTCGTTGACGCCGCCGCCCGGGAAGGTTTCACCTCCGACTACAACAACCTTTACGCCACCGGGGGAGCCCGGGTCGGATACTGGGAGGGCGACCGGGACAGCCTGGAGGATTGGAAGAACGCCTCGTTCCAGGATGAAAACAGCATCAGCCTCGACCCCCTCTTCGCCGACCCGGCCGGGGGGGATTACCACCTGCAAAGCCGGGGCGGGAGATGGGAAAGCTGGCTCGTCTGGACCACCGAGGACACCGAGTCCTCACCCTCGATCGACGCCGGCGACCCGAAGTATCCCTACTACCGGCAGTCCTCTCCCAAGGGGGGCAGGATCAACCAGGGCGCCTACGGAAACACCATCCAGGCTTCCCGGAGTTTCGGCCAACCGGGAAGAAATATCTTCGTCAATGACGGCAGCCTGACCGACAACCTCTTCACCGTCACCACCGGCAGCGACGGCAACAGCGGGTTGTCGCCGACCGCGCCCAAGCGAACGCTGGACGGAATCGGGGGCGCCCTCTCGATCGACCTCGAACCGGGCGATACCGTCTTCATCGACACCGGCGAATATCCCCTCTCGCGACAGGCCCTGATCGACGACCGCCTCTCCGGGAGCGCCGCCCATCCGGTCGCCTTCGTCGGCTCGCCCAACGTCTCCCTGGTTGACGGCGCCTTCGTCCCCGGCGCCGGTCTGGTCGTCTCGGGAGCGAGAAACGTCGTCTTCGACCGGCTTCATTCCGTGGGAACGCTCGGCGATCCCGCCGTCGCCGGCTCCGGCTACGGGATCAGGGGTTCCAACGCCCAAGCGATCACCGTCCGGGAGAGCGTAATCTCCTGGCACGGCCAGGCCCGGGGAGAGGTGGGCGGCGGGGTCCGGTTCGTCGATTCGCGGGACATCCGGCTGACGGGAAACCGGATCGGGTTCACCACGGGAGCGGGAATATACCTCGACCGGACCGAAGGCTTCAAAGTTTCGAACAACCTGGTCCTGACTAACGTCAGGGACGGGATCTACGCCGACCGGGCCGACGACTTCGAAATGACCGGCAACGCGATCTTTAACAACCGGCTCCAGGGAATCCGCTTGAGCAATCTCGGAGCGATCAGAAACGGCCGGGTTGGCGGCAACACCGTTTACAGCAACCTCCGGAGGGGGATCTGGCTCGATCGGGGCGAGGAGGTTACGCTCGTCAACAACCTGATCTACGATAACAACCTGGACGGCGGAACGATCCTCGACCGTTCGGGAATCCAGGCGGCCGGGACCGGAGTCAAGATCGTCAATAACACGCTTTACCGCAACCGGGGCAACGAGTTTCGGACGATTTCCCCGGGCGTCTCCCTGAGGAACAACATCATCGTAGCCGACGGGGCCGAAGCTCACGCTCTCTGGTTCGGAACCTCCGCCGACCTGTTTTCGGACTTCAATATCCTGATCGCGACCGGCGGGGCGCAGGTCGGCCGGCTGCCGGCCGGCAGCGCGGCGACGTTTGACGGATGGCAGCTCCTCTCCCGGCTCGATTCCCACAGTCTCGGTGACGATCCTTTATTCGTCGATCCGGCCGGGGCGGACGGGATCCTCGGCGGAGCGGGCGGCGAGGACGACGATTTCCACCTCCAGTCAACCGAGGGTTCCTACAGCTTCGGCCGCTGGCTCGCCGACGGGAACGACAGTCCCGGTCTCAACACCGGCAGTCCCTTCGATCCTTACGGCGAGGAGACCCCTCCCAACGGCGGAAGGATCAACATCGGCGCTTACGGGAACACCTCCGAGGCCTCCCGCTCCAGCCGCGACACCCTCTATCTCGATAATCCCTACGGCGGAGCCCGCGTCACCGTGCCCCCGGTCGGCCCGCGGGGCGGGGAGAAGTGGAGCGGCGAGCACGACCTTATCTGGGCGGCTTTCGGCCCGGGCTGGGAGGGCTCCGGCCGGACGGTCGAACTTGAGCATACCGTGGACGGCGCGGTCTTCTCACCGATCGCCGCCGCGGACTGGGACCAACAGACCCTGGCCTGGGACACCTCGGGGCTTCCCGACAGCCGCTTCTACCAGGTCCGGGTCAGCGACAGCGCCGATCCCTCGATCTCCAGCATCAGCGGCCGCTTCATCGTGGACAACACCCCGCCCACCAACGTGGGCGCCGATCGTCCGCTGGACGGCTACCTGTTCGTCGATCCGGACAACGCATCCTTCCGGGCCCGGGTCGCGACCGACGCCCTGGCCGGTCTCAATCCCCTACCCTACTACTTCCGGATCGACACCACCCCCGGCTTCGACTCGGAAAACCTGATCACTTCGGGATGGCTGCCGACCCGCAACTGGGAGACCGGCGGCCTGCTGGCCGACCAGTGGTATTACTGGCAGGTGGCCGCCCGCGACGACGCCGACCTGCCCAACGAGAGCGTTTACTGCGGGTTTACGGCCGACACCGACGGGTGGGGGACCTTCAAGACCGTCCGGGTCTATTACGTCACCCAGGTGGAGGGGCCGGGAGAGTTGCGCGACGTGCTCGACAACTTTATCCTGGAAGAGGGCGACATTGTCCGGTTGCGGGCCGACGGAGATTTCTTTATTCAAACCGCCGTCACCGTTCCCGGGCATCATTCCGGATCCACCGAGCGGCCGATCCGGATCGAGGGCCACGAAGGCCGGCCGCTCCTTTACGGGGACGGCGCGGTCGAATTCCTCCTCGATGTTCAAAGCTCCTACACCCACGTCATCGGAATCGACTTCACCTCTTCGGGAGGCGCCGGCTTGAGGATCAGCGGGGACCACAATACCGTCAACCGCTGCCAGAGTTACGAGAACGCGGGGGCGGGGGTCGAGGTCTTTGGAGACGACAATCAGGTCCAGAACACCATCTGCTACCTCAACGCGGGCGGGGGGATTTTGCTCGACGGCGGAGCCGGCAACCGGGTTTACAATAACAGCCTCTACGGAAACGGGATCGCCGGGCTGCGCCTGCTCTCTTCCCCCGACAGCAACTTGAGAAACAATATCTCCTGGGCGGCGGAGACCGGCGATTTCGCGATCGCCATCGACACCGCCAGCCAGACCGAGGATCTGGTCAGCGACTACAACTGCCTCTACGCGACCGAGGGCGGGCTGATCGGGCTTTGGGGCGGGCAGACCGAACCGACCTTCGGCGAATGGAGGGCCGCCAGCGACCGCGACGAAAACAGCATCAACGCCAATCCTCGTTTCTACCAGATCGGCCTGCCGGGCGAACGGATCGGCCATTACATCTACGATCTCCACCTCCGTTCACCGGCCATTGCTCCCGCTTCTCCCTGCATCAACGCCGGAACCGGCGGGGAGGGGATTCCGTCCGACGATTTCGACGGGGAGGCCCGTCCCGCCGGGGCCGGGGTGGATATCGGCGCCGACGAATGGGTCAATACCAACCCCTTAAACAACCTCCCCGACTACTGGGAGCTTAAATACTTCGGCGACCTCGACCCCGACCGCAGAGACACGGACGACCCCGACGGCGACCTTTTGACCAATATCAACGAATACCGTTTCTACACCGACCCCACCAATCCGGATACCGACGGCGACGGCCTGAGCGACTGGGACGAGATCTACATCTACGGCAGCAATCCGCTCAACATCGATTCCGACGGCGACCGCCTGCTCGACGGCTACGACCGGGAGCTGGCCGAGCTTTCCCCGGAAGAGTTAGAGACCCTTCAGGACCGGGGGATCGCCCGGGTGGGCGATACTTTCCTCGGCGAGTTGTCCCTGGGAACCGATCCGGCCGACCCCGACACCGACGGCGATTGGCTGCTTGACGGTTTCGATATCCATATCGACACCCTCAACCAGGCCGAGATCGACCACTTCGACAGCCACGACATCCTGTTTATCCACCCCTACTACAAGGGCGAACTTACCGTGGGTACCGACCCCCTCGACCCCGACACCGACAACGACGGCCTGCCCGACGGCTGGGAGGTCAAATACGGCCTCGACCCGCTCGACGACGGAAGCGGCGTCATCGACAACGGGGGTATCGGCGACCCGGACGGCAACCGCCTCAACAACTACACCGAGTATCTTTTCGGGACCGACCCGACCGATCCCGGCGACCCGATCACGCGCTACGTGGACGCCGCGGCGACGGGAACCGGGGACGGTTCCTCCTGGGCCGACGCCTGGAACACCATCGGCGAGGCGCTGGACTGGAACCGGACGACCAACGTTCCCGCGATCGTCCTGGTCGCCGGCGGGACCTATCACGAATCCGACCTGGAGCTGGACGAAGAACACGCCGGGTTGGCCCTGCTCGGCGGCGAAGAGCCTTACCGGACCCCGGTAATCGACGCCGGATCTTCCGGAAGAGTATTCGCCGTCTTCAACCTGCATACCGCCCAGATCGACGGTTTCGAGATCCGCGGCGCCTACCACGAAGGACCGGGGGGAGCGATCTACCTTTCCGATTCCTCCCCGATTTTAAGCAACCTGCTCATTCACAACAATGTCGCGACCGGACCTGAAGGACGGGGCGGCGCCATTCACGTCACCGGCTCCGCTTCCCGGCCGTTGATCGTCAATTGCACGATCGCTAAAAACCTCGGTTACGTCAACTACGGAGGCGTCTACGCCGTCGGCGGCGCGACCCCGCGGCTGCTCAACAATATTCTCTGGTACAACGGGATCGATATCTATCGCTTCGGACTGACCACCGAGATGATCGCCCACTGCAACATCGGGCACCAGGAGGGCGGTCTCAACATCATCGGCTTCGCCGGAAACATTTCGCAGGAACCGCGCTTCCGCCATCTCTACACCAACCGCTTCCACCTGGCGGCCTTCTTCGGGGAGACCAACCCCAATATCAACGCCGCCAGCAGCGCCCGCTGGATGCTTGACGATTATTACGCACCGGCGCCGCTGGCGGACCACGAAGGCGAAGGACGCTGGAATTATCTCTCCCAGCCCGCGGTCGGCAGCGGGATCGCCGGTCTGAATTACTATGACATCGGCCACGACGAGTATGTGGACAGCGACTACAACACCCTGCCCGACTGGTGGGAGATCAAGCACTGGGGCGCGATCGGCCGGGATCCGGATGAAGACGAGGACGGCGACGGCCTGACCAACTACTGGGAATACTACTACCTGACCGATCCCCGTAAATACGACACGGCGGTATCGGGGATGGGCGACGGCGAGGAGGCCGACTACTGGAACAATCTCCACGAACTCGAATGGCCGGACAACCCGCTGGTTCCTCTCCGCTGGGACAGCGACCCTTACGGGTTCGGCATTAACATCCTCACCGCCGACGTTGATGGGGACCGCCTGATCGACGGCTGGAGCCTGGAGCGGGCGGCGATGAGCGCCGCGGACGCGGAACTGCTGGAGAGCCTGAACATTGTGGAAGTGGACGGCTGGTTTATGGGAGAGCGGACCGTGGGGACCGACCCCGCCGACCCCGACACCGCCGGCAACTTCATCGACGACGGGGACGCGGTCGAATACTGGCACTACACCCACAATCTCCTCTTCCCGAACAGCGCCCCGACCACCTGGGACTACGACTGGTCCGGCGACGGCACCATTAACGTGCTCGCCTGGTCTTCCGATCTCACCGAGATGCCCGACGGCTGGCAGATCGCCCACGGGATGGACCCCGCCGACGACGGCTACTATTACTGGACGGGCGTGGTCGGGGAACACTACGGGGCGGGCGGAGACCTCGACGGCGACCGGATACCCAACCTGGTCGAATACTGGTTCGGCACCGACCCCCGGGGCGCCTGGTCGCCCCAGACCGTGGTCGTGGACCTCCACGGAACCATCGGGGTGGATTGCGATTACAACTCCATCAAGGAAGCGATCGCCGACACCCCGGCCGACCAGCCGCGGGCGATCATCGTCCGGCCCGGCGTTTATGAGGAAAACAATATCTCCTTGCGCGACCGGATGGCGCTGCTGGGCGAATACGCCCGCGACACTGTCATCGACGCCGGGCAAGAGCGGGGGTTGATCGTCGCCGGAACCGGAGAGGGCGCGATGGTCGACGGATTCACCATCCGCAACGCCCTCTCCCGGGGACCGGGAGCGGCCATCTACGCCAACGATTCCCGGTTGTTCGTCTCCAATATGGTAATCGCGGGCAACGAAGCGGTGGACGGGGCCCTGGCCGGCCGCGGCGGGGCCGTCTGGGCGGGCGGCGGCTCCTACCTCAACCTGATCAACTCCACGATCGCCGACAACATCGGCAGCGAGGGCTACGGCGGTGTCTATCTCGACGAGGATCCCGACACCCGGGCCGACATCGTCAACACCATTCTCTGGGACAACGCCATCGACCTCTTCAACGTCCAGACCGGAATGATCCGGCACTCCAACATCGGCGACGGCCAGTTCGCGGGGTTCCAGGGCAATATCTCGGAAGATCCGCACTTCATCGATCAGGCCGGCGGCGATTACCGCATCCACTGGACCTCGCCCTGCATCAACGCCGGCAGCTTCCACAAGGCCGGCGGCTACGATATGATCGGCACCCTCCGCCCCCAGGAGTATTACTTCAATATCGGCGCCCACGAGGCGGCCGCGGTCGCCACTCCCACGCCCTCGCCGACGATGACCCCTACCCCGACGACTACTCCCACGCCCACGGCGACGCCGACCAGCACGCCCACGCCGGCTCCGCCGATTCCTCCGACTCCTCCGGTAACTCCTCCGGTCTTCCCCACCCGGACGCCGTCGCCGACTCCGACCGCAACGCCGGAACCCTTTATTCCGCCCACCCCGCCGACGACGCCGATCTTCCCGACCCCGTCGCCGACCCCGGAACCGACCGCGACGCCGGAGTTCACCCCCACTCCGACCCCGATCGGCTACCAGACGCCGACTCCCAGCCCGACCC
>PUNC01000133.1 GCA_003551625.1 PVC group bacterium
CCCGGCGGCGGTGTCCCAGCCGTCCCAGGAGAACCGCTTCCCTGACGCTGATCGGGAAGTGCCGGTCCAGCTCCGGGGCCTGGGGAAGATAACCGATCCGGCCGAAGGCCTCTTCCGGAGGGCGCCCGAAGACGGCGACCTTCCCCCGGTCGGGCTTGATCAGGCCGAGCATCACCCTAGCCAGGGTGGACTTGCCGCCGCCGTTGGGTCCGATGATGCCCAGGAAAACACCGCGGGGCAGCGCAAGACGGATATCGGAGAGAACGGCCTTGCCGTCCAGCCGTAGGTGAACTCCATCGAGTTCGACCGCGCTCTCAGCGGCGGAAGTCTTCATCGAGCCGATCGGCCGCTTTTCTCAGGTTGGAGAGGTAGTCGCCGGAGAGAGGATCGAGCTCGACCAGACGGGCGGAGATCTCGTCGCCGATCGCGGCGGCGGACGCGGCCGGAAACGCGGGGGCGATAAAGATGGTCGAGATCTCCCGCCGGCGGGCTTCGTCGATCAACTCCTTCAGCCTCCGGGCGGACGGCTCTTTACCCTCGTCCTCGATCGCAAGCTCGACCAGGCCGTATTCGGCCGCGAAGTAGGACCAGGCAGGGTGAAAGACCAGGAAGGCCCGGCCCCGGTGCGGGGCCAGAAGTTCGGAGATCTCCTCGTGGAGGGCGGAAAGCTCGGCGGCCAGGGCCCGGGCGTTTTCCCGGTAGAGTTCCGCCGAGCCCGGATCCAGCCGGGCCAGGCAGATGGCGATGTTTTCCGCCATCCGGGCGGCCTTGCGGGGTGAGAGCCAGTAATGGGGGTCGGGGCCGGAACCGGTATGGCAGCCGGAGGAAGGAAGGAGTTCGATCGAGCGCGACAGGTCGCAGATCTTCATCTCCGGGTTGACCGCGACGAATCTTCCCATCCAGGCGTTCTCGAACTCGATCCCGGAACCGAGCTGGAAGTAAACCGCCGCCCGGCTCAACAAGGCGAGCTGCCGCGGGCGGGGCTCGTAAACGTGGGGGTCCGATCCCGGCGGCACCATCACCAGCGTCTCGACCCGGCCGGCACCGACCCGGTCGACCAGAAAGGCCTGGGGCGCGATGGTGACCGCGGCCGTGATCCCGTCCCCGGCCGCCGCGGCCGGAAGGGGAAAGAGAAACAACACCAGGGCGGCGATTCCGGCAAATAACTCGATTCTCGCTTTCAGCGTCGTCATCACTCGTCTCTCCCGGCTCAATCGGGGCTTCAACCCGAATTATTAAAAGCAAGTGTAAACCCTGGCCTCCCGGGAGACAAGCCCATAACCGGGGCACGCGCCCTCAATCTATTCACCGCAGACGCTCGAACTCCTCCCGGAAGAGTTCCGCCACCGCCGGGTGGTGGATGATTATGACATTCTCGTCGTTTCCGGTCTCCGCGGCCCGGGAGGGATTGAACGACCCGGTGATCACCGTCTTTTCGTCGATCACGAAGAACTTGTGATGGAGATAATGGGGATTGCGGTCCCAGACCACGTCCATCCCGGCGGCCTGGAAGAGGCGAAAGCAGCTCCAGGGCCCGGCCTGACCTCTCTCCATCACCCCCCTGACCTCGACTCCTTCCTGGTGCTTACTCAGCAGGGCTTCGGCCAGCCGGAGATGGGTGAAGACGAAGGTCGCGAAATGGACGCTCTTTTCCGCGCCGGAGACCAGCTCGATGATCCTCCCCGCGCAGTCGTCGCCGGGGGAAAAATATACCTCAATCTTCACCCCGCCGACCTCGAAGACGGGCGGGGCGCTCGACGGCGGCGACGCCCGTCCGAACCGGCCGTCCCAGAGTTTCTCGAACCTCCGCCGGTATCTTTCCGCCACCCGGAGCGACGAGATCGCCACCGCGTTATTGTCGTCCCGGTAGGTCCCCAGGTAACCAGGGTTGTAGGAGCCGGTCCAGGTGATGAAACCGTCGATGACGACGAATTTGTTATGCATCAGGTCTCCCGTCGAATAATCGGTCCGGAGAAGCCCCCGCTCGGCCAGCCGGTGTGACATCGAAAGCGCCGGCCGGGAGGCGGCCCGGTCCATAATCACCCTCACCTCCGCGCCCCGGTCGGCCGCCCGGACCAGGGCCTCGGCCACCTCCGGCAGCCCCAGGGAATAAAAGGCCGCCCAGACGCTGTCCTGGGCGGAATCGATCAGGCCGACCAGGGGGTCGGGAAGATGGTCGCGGGGCGAAAAATACACCCGGATCCATTCCGGGGCCTCCCCCGGCAGAGCGGGCGGCGCCGGGCGGCAGGAGACGAAGACCGCCGCCAGGATCAGGGCCGCGACCGTCCTTATTGAGCGAATCGCCATCTCGCCGCTTCCTCCTCGACCCCCTTCCTTATCCTCCAGTTTTTCCCGTCGCTCTCCAGGATCAGGGCGCCGTCACGCGAGGTAAGGTAAACCTCGGCGCCGAGTTCGGAAAGCTCCGGCCCGCAGTGGGCCGGATGGCGGCCGAAATACTCCCGGCCCTGGACCAGGACCGCGGCCTCGGGGCGGACCGCGGCGGCAAACTCGGGCCGGAAATGCGCCCGGCTCCCTTTCATCGGCGCCTTCAGGATCGTGGACGGCAGCCGGCCGCCCAGCTCCAGAAGCTTGAGCTGGGTGGAGGGATCAAGCCTTTCGGTCAGCAGAACGCCGATCCGGCCGTAATCCAGGCGAATAACCGGAGAGGAGGGCTCCTCATCGAAACCGGCGCCGGCGTGCGGCCAGAGGAAAGAAATCTCCGCCCGGCCGAGCCGGATCCGTTCGCCCGCCGCCGCTTCCCGGAGGGGGATCCCTTCCCGTTCCGCCAGCTCGACCAGCAGCCGGTGGGTCGGGGAGCTCTCCCCGGCGGGATGGTCGAGGATCATTCCCACCCGGAAACCCTCCCGGAGCCGGGCCAGGGTATCGAGCCGGTTGAGCCCGGCCCGGGTAAGAATCAGGTAATCGATCTTCCCCTTCCCCCGCCGCCGCAGGTAGGGCGCCACCAGGGATGGGACCTCCCCGAAACCGTCGTCATCGGGCGCGGCCAGGATCACCTCCCCGCCGGGAAGAAAGGCCAGCGTGAAATCGCCGCTGGGCCCGTTGAAAAAGACCAGCTCGAGCGGCGCGCGGCGGCCGGAAAGCGGCGCCGCCGACGCCGCCAGCAGAACCGGCAGCACCAGAAGCAGGCCGGGCCGGAAACGGCGAACGGCGGCGCCCAGCCAGAAAATCGCCGCCAGGAAAGCCGCCGCCCGCAGCCCGGGCAGGTAAAGAATCGAAAGCGCTGCGGGGCGGGCGGCGGAAAAATACTCGGTCAGCCGCACCAGGAGAGCGATAAGGAAACGGTTGGGATATCCGGCCAGCGTCCCCAGCGGCGCCCAGGCCATTCCCAATAGCGAGGAGACGAAACCGAGGTTGACGATCGCCGCCGTCAGCGGCACTGCCATCATATTGGCCGGAATCGCGACGGGGTGGAACCGGTGAAAGTAATGCGCGGTCAGCGGAATCGCGCCGATCTGGGCGGCCAGCGGCACCGCCGCCCAGGGACGCAGGCGAACCGGCAGGAAAACCAGGGCCCGGGACAGGATCGGGGCGAGGGAGATGATCGCGGCCACGATCAGGAACGAAAACTGGAAATCCATCCGGAAGATCGAGAACGGGTCGGCAAGCAGGATCAGGAGAGCGGCGGCGGCCAGCGCCGCCCAGAGATCGCGCGGCTGGTTGAGAACGTAGGCGAGCGAGAAGATCCCGGCCATAATCCCGGCCCGCACCGCGGGAGGCCGGGCGCCGGTGATATAAACGTAGGCGGCGATCAAAACCAGCAGCAGCGCGTGGCGGGTGCGAAGGGGCAGCGGAGAAAAGATCAGCCCTCCCAGCAGCCAGATAAAACCCACGTGAAGGCCGGAGATGGCCAGCAGGTGGGCCAGCCCCGACTCCCGGAACGCCTCCCGCAGCCGCGCCGGCAGCTCTCCCCTCTCCCCGAGAAGAACCGCGCCGAGAAAGAGGCTGGACAGCGTGGGCGAAGAGTCGGGGCAGTAGGAGGCGAGCAAAGAAGAGTTAAGCCGCCGCCGGAGGGCTGACGGCCACTCCCTCCAGCTGCGGGCGGAGCCTTCTCCGGCCGCCGCGATCCCCTCGCTCCCGTAGACCCGGAGCAGGCGGTAGATCCCCCGGGCGCCCAGCCGCTCCCGCTGGCTGACCTCCCCGGGATTGCCCCTCTCCTCGGGACGGTGGAGCCGGCCGGCGACCCGGACGGAACGGCCGGGGACGACGACCGGGCGGATATCGGCCGGGGCGCCGTGGAACCGCACCAGGAGCGGTCCGCTCGCCGGCCGCGGCTCCCCTCCCTTTTCCCGGGCCCGCCGGGAGCGGAGAACGAACTCCGCCGAATGGCGTTTGAATACCGGCTCGCCGGCCACCGTCCCCGTTACCTCCAGCGTCCGACCGGGTTCCAGGCGGATAATGTGATCGGGACGGGTTCTGAGAGCGGCGGCGTAGCGGGCCCAGCCGGCGGAGAAAAAGACCAGGCAGAGCAGCGGCAGCCAGCGGGAGACCTCGCCGCGGCGCCGGAGGAAATACCACGCCGCCCCCGGCAGGGGGATGAGAAGCGCCGGCCAGGGAAACGGCCGGCGGCTCCCGATCACCAGCCCGCCGATAAAAAAGAAGGTGGCGATGACCAGGGGCTTGCCCATAATTTTTCCCTCCGGAAAAATTATTTCCGCAACAATCTTTTCAATCCCCGGGCCGCCAGCGCCGCTCTTTGATAACGGATCGGCCGCGATGTCTTCCAGCTTCCGCAGGTGGTGAAGACCGTCGGACGCGAACGCTCGTGTTTCTTCAACACTCCGGCCAGCGTCCGGTAGTAGCCTTCCGGCAAAGGGCCGCAAAACGGGGCGAGCCGGCCCCTGGCGCCGCCGACCAGACCGGTGGATCGGTGGCGCAGTGACAGAGGCAGAACGTAGCACCCGAGACCCAGCTCCCCGACGGTCAAACTATAATCAACCGCGTACAGATGCCAACCTTTACAGGTGTCGGCGTCGAACCGGAGGTGGCTGAAGACGGCGGCGGGAATGAAAAACAAACACTCGTCAAGGGTTTGGACTCTCTCCGGGCGGCCGGAACGAAGACGATCTCCCGCTCTTCTCGGCGGATCGCCGTGCTCGACGTTGCTTAGAATCTCCAGCCCCCCGTTTTCCGGCCCTTCCCTCGCCCCCGCCACGCCGGCGATGCCGAGAGCGGGAAGGGACTCCAGGTAACTTTCCGCTTCATCCAGCCATCCGGGAGCGGGAAGCCTTACATCCTGGTGCGCGAACATTAAGTGGCCGCAACCGCTTTTGATCTGAGCGGCGCCGTGATTCAGCGCCTCGGCCGCCGAGGCGAACTTCCCTTCGGTATTGTCCACCAACACCAACTCGTAATCCGCCTTCTGGCTCTCCAGGCCGCGCAGCAACCAGTTCTTTACGACCTTGCCGTCGTTATAAACGGAGACTATCGCGAGCATCTTTTACGCTCACCAGATTGGGAATAATAGGTCCATAATAATATCAACCTTACAACCCGATCTCCGAAAAGGCCTCCCCGACCGAAGCCCGGATCACCAGGTCGGCTTCGGCGTCCAGGGGGGTCGGATCGCGGTTGACGATGACCAGGGGGCATCCGGGGCGCCGGTAGTGCGGAATGGAGGCGGCGGGATAGACCGCCAGCGAGGAGCCGACCACGCAGAAGAGATCGGCGGCGGCCGCCGCCCGGAGAGAATTCTCCAGCTCCCGCACGGGTAACATCTCCCCGAAAAAAGTAACCTCCGGCTTGAAGACCCCGCCGCATTCGTCCTTCGGCGTCCCGCCGCCGAGAATCACGGAGCGCAACTCGGCGGTCCTGACCTTCCGGCCGCAGCGAAGGCAGCTGCTGGTCTCGAAACTGCCGTGAAGCCGCCAGACCGTCCGGCTACCCGCCTTGAGATGGAGATCGTCGATATTCTGGGTGGCCACCTCGACCTCCTTCATCTCGCCGAGGCGGGCGATCGCGAGATGGGCGGTGTTGGGACGGGCCCTTTCCAGCAGCGGCAGGAATTCGGCGCTGAAACGCCAGAAGGGTCCGGGATCGCGATGGAAAGAATCAATGTCGAAGATGGCAAGCTTTGCCGGGTCGGAGTAGATGCCGCCGGCGGAACGGAAGTCGGGGATCCCGCTTTCGGTGGAGATGCCCGCCCCGGTCAAAAAAACGACTCGCCGTGAGCGGGCGATCATCTCGCGGAACTCGTCTGCCGGACGTTTTTCCATCATCGCGCCCCCGGAGAGTCTTTAGCAAAACTGGGCCGGGATGACAATGATCAAATACGCCCGGCCGAGGCGGGTTACGCGCTTGACATTTTTATCCCGCGGTGAAACTTTGCGGGACGGTCTTCCGCGGCTAGACCAAGACGTTTAGCTTTTTAGTCTTTTAGATCTGCTTACCGCTAACTGCTTACTTTCTTTACAATGGCACTGGGCCTTTCCCTGATCACCAATCACGGATGACGGATTACGGGTCTTCCCTAACAGCCTATCAGCCTAAACCCCTCCTACAGCCTGCCGTTCACTCCCCCGCCCCCACCGAGCTATGCCCCCCGGTCCAGGGGCCGCCCTTGGGCCAGTACATCGCCCGCTCCGTCACCACCGGGATGTCGGATTCCACTGTCGCGGAGAACGCTTCGAGGCTGCCCACCAGGTCGTTGACCTTCACCGACTCCCTGTCCAGCGGCGCGACCGTCTCCTGATGGGCGACTGAGTTTCCGTTCTTGTCCAGGAAGGTGATCTCGACAACCGCCGCGGTTGTATCCGAAGGATTGAAGATCAGCAGGTAGCAGTCGAAGAGGTGCGCCGCCCCCTCGGCCAGCTGCCAGGTCGAAAACGCCTGCGGCGTCCCCACCGAGCCGTGGCCGCCCGTCCAACCGTCCGGCGAGCCCGGGGGCCAATACATCGCCCGCTCGGCAACCACCGGGATGTTAGAGACCACCGTGGCGGACACCGCGCCGGCAACGCCCACCACGTTGTTGACCTTGAGGGTGTAGCGGGAGAGCGGCCCCACCTCCGCCGGGTGGAAGATTATCCCCGGCGCCGCCCCCGTGAAGCCGATCAGGACCTCGGCCGTCTCCGTCTCCGAGGGGTTATAGATCGCCAGGTAGCAGTCGAAGAGGTGCGTGGCCCCTTCGGCCAGCCGCCAGGCGAGCGCCGCCGCCGGAGCCCCGGCCGAGGCGTGCCCGTCGTCCCAGGGGCCGCCCCGCGGCCAGTACATCGTCCGGTCCACGGCCACCGGCACCTCGTTGCGGCTTCTCACCCGCGTGGAGACCTGGTCGCGCGAGCCGATCTCGGCAAAGACGTCGATCGTCCAGTTTGACTGCGGCGGGACCATACGCTCGACATTCCAGCTCGACCCGTGCCGGTCGACGAAGGTCGCCTCCACATCGGCGGAGAGTAGGTTGTCGGGGTTTAACACGTGGACGAACTGGTCGAAGATGTGCGTGGACCCTTCGCCCAGGTGCCACTGAAGGGCCGCGGTCGTCCCGGAGGCGGCGTGGCCGCCGGTCCAGGGGCCGGCCGCGAGCCGTCCTTCACTTTCGGTCCAGTACATAGCCCGCTCCACCGCCAGGGGAACTCCGTCCAGCGAGGTCACTATCGTGGAGAAGGACCCGTCCTCTTCGACGTGCTCCCTCATCCGCACCGTGAGCCGGGCGCGAGAGGCGACGACCTTTTCGACCAGCGCGATCTCGCCGTCCTCGGCGACAAACCTCACCTCGACCGGGGCCGCCTCTTCGCCGGGGTTGAAGATCAGGATGTAGGTGTCGAAGTCCGTCTCGCCGATCCTGGTCCCGCCCGCCGGCAGACAGTAGGAGATCCCCTCCGGCAGGGGGACCGGGGTCGGCGGGACCGAGGGCGTGGGGGTGACGGAAGGCGCCGCCGACGGCGTCGCTGACGCCGTCGGGGTGGCTGTCGCCATCGGCGTGACTGAGGGCGTGGGGGTGGAAGTGACGCTTGGCGTGGGCATGACGGAGGGAGTGGGGGTCACCGAGGAAGTCGGTGTCGGCGTCGGGGACCTGTAACCCTCGGGGGTCGGCGTTGGCGTCGGCGTGGTGTGGTAGCTGAGGAAGGAAAGCTTGCTCAGCGTCCCGTCCCACAATCCACCGGCGTAAGCGGCCTGGAAGGGGTTGACGGTCGGGAAGTTGCTCGACTTGGTGATGCCTGCCAGGTAGATGTTTCCGCTTTCGTCCACCGTCACGCTCTTGTTGAAGTCGTCGCCGCTCCCGCCGAGGTAGCTCGAGAAGAGGATAGCCGAGCCGTCGGCGGTGAACTTGGTCACGAACTGGTCCCGGCCGCCGGCGTTGGCCGCCTGCCAGGGCTTGAGCGTGGGAAAGTTGGTGGAAGTTGTTGTCCCGCTGACATAGGGAAGACCGTCGGCGTCCAGGGCCAGCGATTCACCCCAGGTATAGGAGTAAGAGCCTCCGAGATAGGTTGAGAAGACCAGGGAGGAGCCGTCGGGGGAGAGCCGGGCGAGGAAGGCGTTGGTCCAGAGGCTGTTCTGCGGCTGGTAGGGGTTGCCCGCCGTCGGGAAGTCGGCCGACTGGGTAAAGCCGGTGACATAGCACCCCCCAAGACCGTCGGCGGCGATGCCGGTCCCGTACTCGAGGCTTTCCGCGCCGCCCAGGAAAGTCGAGAAGACCAGGGAGGAGCCGTCGGGGGAGAACTTGGTGACGATGACGTCCCAGCTGGACGGGGGGCCGGCGTGGTAAGCCTGGAAGGGGTCGCCCGCCGTCGGGAAGTCGGTGGAGGCGGTGGCGCCGGTGACGTAGGCGTGGCCGTCGGCGTCGACCGAGATGGCCAGAGACCGATCCCCGCCCTCGGTGCTGGTCCCCCCGAGATAGGTGGAGTAGGCCGGAGAAGTGCCGCCGGAATCGAATTTGGCGACGAAGAAGTCGTAGCCGAAGCCGCTTTGGTTGAGATAAGCCTGAAAGGGATTGACAGTCGGGAAGTTGGTCGACGACGTCTTGCCGGCAATGTAGATATCCCCGTCGTTGAGGCAGATTCCCCCGCCGTATTCATACTGCGAGCCCCCGAGGTAGGTCGAGTAGTCGAGCGAGGCGCCGTCGGCGGAGAGGATGGTCAGGAAAACGTCGCTTCCGCCCTGGTAGGTCTGGTAGGGGTTGACCACCGGAAAGCCGGCCCGGTCCACGTTGCCGACGATGTGGGCGCGGCCGAGGGCGTCGACTGCGATGCCGTTGGCGGAGGCAGTGGAATTAGCGGAAGCGGTCCCCAGGTAGGTGGAGTAGATGAGCGAGGCGCCGTCGGCGGAGAACTTGCTGATGAAAGCGTCCATATTCCCGGCGCGGGCGGGCTGGTAGGAAGCAACCGTGGGGAAATCGGCGGAATTCGTGGCGCCCGCCACGTAGGCGAAGCCCGATGAGTCAACTGCCACCGCGTTGGCGTAATCATCCCCGGATCCGCCCAGAAAGGTGGAATATTCCAACTCCCAGCGCTCAACGTAGTTTAGCGGCGTTGGTGACGGCGGGGGAGCGGGGGTGGACTGGGCCAGGACCGTGGCGGCATAGAGCATCTGGGCGACGAAGAAGAAGCAGAAAAGAACGGGTAAGAGCCACCGGTGCGGAATTCTCATTGAAGCCTCCTTTTATGCCGCCAGTTCTTCCCGAATCCGCAAAAAAAGACGGCCCTTAAGGCCGTCTTGAAGAATACAATTCCCACAGCGGGGAAATCAGACATCCCCACCACGCCCACACACCGCGATAACACGCCATTCGAACGCTGATAGCGGTTCTCCTATTAATTGTCTGATTTCGATATTACTCTCGCCGTTGGTCCCGTCAACAAAATTTTAGGAGTG
Source organism: PVC group bacterium (assembly GCA_003551625.1). Taxonomy (GTDB): domain Bacteria; phylum Auribacterota; class Erginobacteria; order Erginobacterales; family PUNC01; genus PUNC01. The sequence goes on from PUNC01000133.1 coordinate 9,826, forward strand.
TTGGCTGTAGGTTTAGGCTTCAGGCAAAACGCTAAAGAATAAAAGCTTTGTGCCTTAGCGCCTTTGTGTGAGACGGATATCAGACTGCAGGTTATGAGGTTTCAAGTCAGGAAAGGCGGAGAACTTGACCGCGGCGGCCCCGGGGATTTATGATTCTTCCGGGGAAACGGAGGAGAAACGGTTTGCCGGCAGGTAAAACAGGTTCACCGGAAGGAATTTTCCGGGTCGGGGAAGGAGGGTCGCGGCTGGACGTTTTCCTGGCCGGGCGGCTGCCCTGTTCCCGTTCCCGGATTCAGCGCCTGATCAAGGACGGGATGGTCGCCGTGGACGGGGCGGCGGCAAAGCCGTCGGCGATCCTGGAAACCGGGCAGGAGGTCGCCTGGCGCATCCCGCCGGAAGACGCGCCTTTCGCCGGGGAACCCCTGCCGCTCCGGGTCGTCTTCGAGGACCCCGATATCGTCGTCCTCGACAAGCCCTCCGGCCTCACCGTCCATCCCGGCAGCGGAGTGAAGGGGCCGACACTGGCCCACGGCCTGCTCCACCGCTTCCCCGAGATGGCGGGAGTCGGCGGCGAGGGCCGGCCCGGGATCGTCCACCGGCTTGACCGCGAGACCAGCGGCGTGATGGTGGCCGCCCGCACCGAACGGTCCTATCTCAGCCTGGTCGCGCAGTTTTCGGAACGGACGGTGGAAAAGACCTACCTGGCGGTCTGCCGGGGAAGGATCGCCCCGGAAACCTTCCGGATCGATCTTCCCATCGGCCGCAGCATCTCCGACCGCAAGAAGATGAGCGTTCACAGCGGCCGCCACCGGGAAGCCCGGACCACGGGAAGGGTGGAGGAACGGGGCGAGAACTTCACCCTGGTCCGTCTCTTTCCCCTGACCGGCAGGACCCATCAACTCCGGGTCCATCTGAAAAGCTTCGGCCACCCGATCGCCGGCGACCGGACCTACGGCGGCAAGGGCGGCCGCGACGCCGCCCGCCTGCTGCTTCACGCCGAAACCCTTGCTTTCGCCCATCCTGCCGACGGGCGCACCCTGCGCTTCACCGTTCCGACGCCGGATGAATTCAGCGCGGAGTGGGCCAGGCTCAAGGAGTCCGGTTGAGCGCGGAGGACAAACCCTTGAAACTCGCCGGAGAAAAAGACGCCGGGAAAACGATCACCCTGGAACGGGAAGAGACTCTGAGGATCGTTCTCCCCGAGAACCCCACCGCCGGCTACCGCTGGCGGCTGGACCGGAATCCCGGCCTCCTCGAACTGAAACAGAGCCGTTTCCGGCCGGCGGCGCCGCGGCGGTCGGGGGCCGCCGGAGAGAGGATCTTCGAATTCAGCTCCCGCCGCGGGGGCCGGGCGAGGATTTTTTTCTCCTACCTTCGAACCTGGGAGAAGAGATCGCTGAAAAAGGTGAGCTTCGCGATCGAGGTCAGGCCTTAGTATGCCGAACGGAATTCTAATAATTAATAAAGCAGGAGGAAGCTATGGCCGAAAAACCGTCCGGTTTCGGAATGGGCTGCCGCAAGGACCCACTCGACCGCCGCGACCTTAAAATGTCGGAGATCCTGCCTCCCTTCCGGGCGCCGCTGGAGATCGACTATACCGACCGGATGAGCCCGGTCCGCGACCAGGGGCCGGAAGGGACCTGCGTGGCCTTCGCGGCGGTGACGGGCATCAAGGAATACCAGGAGAAACTGAAGCGGGACCGGCTGATCGAGCTCTCTCCCCGCTACGTCTATCACCACTGCAAGCTTCTGGACGGCATCCCCGACCGGGAGGGGACCTACCCCCGGGTGGCGATGAAAGTCCTGGCCAAGCGGGGCGTCTGCCTTGAGGAGTGCTGGCCCTACCGCCCCTACCAGACCGACGACCCCTGCCCGGAGGCCGACGAGCAGGCGAAACTCTATCGGATCAAGAGCTACGCGCGGCTGGCGGGGATAGCGGAGATGGAGCGGAGCCTGGCCGCCAACGGCCCCTTTCTGGCCGGCGTCGAGGTCTTCTCTTCCTGGCTTGAGGGCCGCGGCCGGCGCACCGGCGTCATCCCGATGCCGAAGAGCCGGGAAAGATCGCTCGGAGGCCACGCCGTCTGCGTCGTCGCCTATAGCGAGGAGCGACAGGTGATGAAATTCAAGAACTCCTGGGGAACGAGATGGGGGGACGGCGGTTACGGGACGCTCCCCTTCGAATATCTCGAGGCCCACCTTCTCGACGCCTGGAGCGCGGTGGATCTTTAAATCCAAATAAAAAGGCTGATAGGGGTTTAGGCTTTTAGACTATTAGGCAACGACTGACGAACCGGCCTGAAAGAAACGAATAAAATTTATCCCGGATAAATTTTATGTGCAGGCCAGCCAGACCGCCACGTCCACCGCCGTGCCGGACGCCTGCTCGGCGCGCAGGAACTCCTTCACCCCGCCCGCGGCCACCAGCTTGACCTCGATCTCCTCCTCCGGCTCCAGCTCCTGACGCGGAGAGCGGTTGGCGGGCGAATTTTCGTCCACCGTCATCCGGAAAACCCGCACGTCGCAATCGAGAATGGCGGGATTGATCTTGAGCGGCACGCTCTCCTCCGTCACCCGCCCGTGGTAGCCGGCCTCCTCCTTGAGCTCCCGGACCGCCTGGGCCGCCAGGTCGTCTCCCGGCGGGACCACGCCCGCCGGTAGCGCGATCACCGGCCGGTTGATTCCGGGCCGGAACTGCTTGAGCAGCACCACCCGACCGGAAGGCTCCAGGGTGGCCAGGATCACGATCACAGTCTCGCGGCGGACGCGCTCGACGACCTCCCAGTCCACCCGCGCCCCGCCCGCGGTGACGTAGGAGGCCCGCTTGATCCCCAGCCACTTCCCCTGAAACAACCTTTCCTCCCGGCGCGCACGCTTTATTTTCAATGGTCCTGCCATACCCTGAATGATAGACTGGAAGCCGGATTTGTCAATCGGCTCGACGGCCTGAGCCGCTTCGACAATGAGAGTCGCCGGCGGGGAACCGATTGTCTTCGATCTCCCGCCCTTCGAAATAAAACCAGCCTGGGTCCTGATTAATCCGGGCTGAAGCGGGGTAGGCGATGACCACCGGCCGGTTTCAGTTACGGGCGATGTCCCTGGGCGAAATACTCGACGGCAGCTTCCAGCTCTACCGTCTGAATTTCGGCAGATTCTTCCTGATCGCGTTCATCGTTCAGCTCATCCTCTTCTGCCTTCAGGCGCTCTACCAAGCTCTTACTCCCGCCGGAACGGCCGGCCTCGAAGCGCTTAGGGGAGCCCGGGCGGTCTTGTACCTCCTGAACCTGTCGATCGCCTTCATATTGACGGTCTTTTCCACCGGCGCACTGACGGCGGCAACCGCGGAATCCGTGCTCGGGCGGAAGCTTGGAGTGTTCGAAGCTTATCGCCGCATCAACCGGATCTACGGCAGGTTGCTGTTGACCACAATCCTCAGCTACATCTTGATCGGACTGGGCTATCTTTTCCTGGTTCTGCCCGGGGTCTATCTAAGCCTGAGTTTCAGTCTGCTGACGATCGTGATCGTAATGGAACAGAAAAGGGGATTCAAAGCCCTTTCCCGGAGCTGGCGACTGATACGATACCGACCGGGCGGAAAAAAAATGAGATCGTTTCGGATGGCCGGCCCGGGCAGCTACGGCCGGGCGTTCGTAATCTTCCTCCTGGTCACGGTAATCAGTTGGATTTTGAGTTTGGTCGTCCAGTTGCCTTTCCATATCGTCAACTTGGTTCTGTCGTTTTCGGACAAGACCTCTCCCGACTTATTCGTGAAGCTGTCCGGCATAATCCGGCTGTTCGCTAACGCCTTGACGCGTTCCCTGGTCGCCCCTTTCTCCGCCCTCGCTTTCATTCTGCTCTACTACGACATCCGTATCCGCAAGGAGGGATTCGACCTGGAAATGATCTCCCGGAGCCTTGAAGACCTGAAAAAATGAAGCCGGCCGGAAGTTTGCTCATTACCCTCTTTCTTTTTTCGTTCTTTCCGGGCGCCGCGACCGGCGAGCCGTCCCTCCCGCCGGTCGAGAAAGTAAACCGGATCGAGCGGGCAATCGATTACCTGCAAGAGCGGCTATCCGAAGAGGAGACCGCGGGCGAGGTCATCTCCCGCTTGCGCGATTCATTCCCGGAGACCGAAGAGTTTCTGGAACCCTGGGAAAATTGGCGGAAGCGGGCGGAAGGGCCGGCGGAGGAAGATCGATCGGTGGTGCTGGAAGCTCTCAGGGATCGGCTCACGGCGGCCCGGACAAACTTGGCGGCCGTCTCGGAAAGAGCCGCGACCTTTACCCCGGGAGAGGAGGCCGTCGCTCGGGAGCGGCTGAACAACGTCCTCCGGCGAAAGGAGTTCGCTCGACTCGGCGGCGGTGAGACTTGGTTGAGCAGGCTTTCCCGCCGAATCGAGGAGATGATCGGCGGTATCCTGCGACGCCTGATCTCCGAGGAGAGATTTCCGCGCCTCTTCCTGATCGCCGGTCGTTTCGTCTGGTGGGCATTGGCAATCATCGCGCTGGGAATCCTGATCCGATTTCTGCGCCCCCATCTCTTATCTCCGGTTGTGCGCGGCGGCGATCTCTCGTCCGAATTTTCCCGGACGTTTCTTCTTGACGATCCTTCCGAATTGGAAAAAGAGGCGGGGCGGCTGTACTCCGAAGGCAAGTTCCGGCAGTCCCTGCGGCTTTATTACCTGGCTCTGATCGCCGCTTTGGAAAGGAAAGACCTTCTCGACCACGACCGTTCCCTGACCAATTGGGAGTATCGCCGGCAACTGGCCCGGAAAAACGTCTCCCCGGCCCTGATCGACCTTTTCTCGCGACTCTCCGATATCTACGACAAGAAGTGGTACGGCGAGGAAACTTGTCTGCCGGGGGACCTGATACCGTTCCGCGCCGGATTGCTGAGCGTCGAGGCTCCGGCCCCGTGAGAGCGAAGCGGCTTCTCATCCCCGGCGCGGCGGCGGTGATCCTGGCCCTAACGACGGTGGTTTGGCTGGGGAACGTCCAACAAACCTATTCCGAAGTACCCAGCAGCTATGTCGTCTCTCCCCGGGGCTTGAAAGCGCTTTACTTGTGGCTGGAAGAGCTCGGCTACCGGCCGGAAAGATTCCGTCTCCGGCCGCGGCGGCTCGCCGAACACTCGGGGGTTTTGATCCTGGCCGCTCCCAGCGCGGAAGCGATCGGGGACAAACAGGTCGAGACCATCCTGGCCTGGGTCGAGAAGGGAAATACACTTGTCTACCTGAGCCGGGCGGGTGAAGGCCGACGGCTGCCACCCCCGCGCGAGGCGCGGCTGCTCCACGCGCTGGGAGTTGAACTTAAAGACGAACCCGCCGATCCTCCCGGCCACGGCTTGAGAATGGACCCTCTGCCCGCTCATCGCTTTCCGGTCGAAGCCTTTCGGCCCCGACCCCACTCTCCCGCCACCGTGAACATTAAAACTATGTATTTCCGGCCCGGATGGGGGGTCCGCGAAGTGGGAGGAGTCTCCCTCCCGCTCGTCCGGGACGAGGAAACCGGATACCTCTACGAGATTCATCGGGGGGCAGGCAGAATATATTTTTTCGCCTCTTCGACCCCGCTGGAAAACTTCTGGCTGAACCGAGGGGGGAACGCGTTCTTTTTTCTTTCCCTGTTGGCGGCGGCGGGGGAAGAAGGGGAGATCCTTTTCGACGAGTATCATCACGGGTATTCCCGGGATTTCGGATTCGCGGACTTTGCGCGGCTGCGGCCCGTTTACCCGGTGCTCATCCAGTCCCTCTTGCTCGCCGCGGCGATTCTCGTCTCGCGGGGAAGACGATTCGGCCCAGCCAAGACCTTGCCTCCCCTTGAACAACGGTCGCTCCGGGAATACACCCGCTCGCTGGCGATCCTTTACCGGAAAGCGCGACATCACCGGACGGCTCTTGAGTTCATTCACCGTGACTTCATCCGGAACCTCCCGCGGCGGGCGGTTTCCGCGGTGAAAGGGTTTGCCCCTCCCTGCGCCCGGGATAACAAATTTCAGCGGCTGGAACGGGAATACGAAAGTCTTCAGCGCGCCCCGGTTGTTTCTTCCCGGAGATTCATCGCCTGGACGAAAGAGTTAAGCGAACTGAAAAAGGAGATAAAACCGTGAATACCGAGTTGACCGAAGTCGCGCAAAAAATGAAAACCGAATTGGCCCGGGTCATCGTCGGCCAAGAAGAGGTTATCGAAGAGTTGCTGATCGCCGTCTTCAGCGGCGGGCACGTTCTCCTGGAGGGCGTGCCCGGCGTGGCCAAGACCCTGCTTGCCCGAAGCCTGGCCGCGACGCTGGGTGTCGGCTTCCGTCGCATCCAGTTCACTCCCGATCTGATGCCCGCCGACATCATCGGAACCAACGTTTTCAACCCCGCCAAGCGTTCCTTCCAATTCTCCCCGGGGCCCATATTCACCCAATTGCTCTTCGCCGACGAGATCAACCGCACACCGCCGAAGACCCAGTCGGCCCTTCTGGAGGCGATGCAGGAAAGACAGGTCACGGTCGACGGCAAGGAGCATCCCCTCCCGGAATTTTTTTTCGTGATCGCCACCCAGAACCCGATCGAATACGAAGGGACGTATCCACTCCCGGAGGCTCAGAGCGACCGGTTTATGATGAAAATCTTCATAGACTATCCCGGTATGTCCGAAGAGAAGGATATTCTAAAAAGATACCATGAAGGCCGAGATCTAATGGATCTGGAGGCGATGAACCTTCAGGTTGTCATCGCGCCCGAACGGATCCGGGCCGCCCGGGAACAGCTGGCCGGCGTCCGGGTGGAGGAGGGCCTCTTCGATTACATCATCAAGCTGATCCAGGAAAGCCGGCAGTCCCCCTGGCTCAGCCTGGGGGCCAGCCCGCGGGCCGCGGTTCACCTGCTTTTGGCCGGCAAGGCCGCGGCCGGCTTGCGGGGAAGGGAATTCGTGATCCCGGACGACATCAAGTCGGCGATGCGGCCCGTTCTTCGCCATCGCCTGGTTCTCAAGCCCGAGGCGGAATTGGAGGGACGAACACCGGACGGGGTCATCGCCGAGTTGGCCTCCTCGATCCCGATCCCGCGTTAAAGGGCCAAGATGATCTTCACGCCGCTCTTCCTCGTTCTCCTCGGCGGCGGCCTGGCCGGCCTTCTGCTGGGCCAGCTCTTTCCCATCCTCTACCTGGTTGTCCCCTGGTGCAATCTGGCGCTGGCCGCGGCCGCTCTGGTCGATTATTTTTTCCTCACCCCGCGGAAGCTGCCGGTCGCGAGAATCCTGCCGCCGGCGCTCGCTTTGGGCGAAAAAAGAGAGGTGGAGCTCATCTTCCGGAATATCCATCCCTTCCCACTCCGTGCCTTTTTCCGGGACACCCCCCCCTCCTCCTTCTCCGAAAACGGAAAATCGCCCCGTCTCGTTCTGCCGCCCCACTCGATCCGGACCGTCCGCTACGAGATCACGCCCTACCAGAGGGGCGCGTTCGGGTTCGGGCCTCTTTTCTTGCGGCTGGAGGGAAGACTTCGTCTGACCCAAAAACAGATCGCCCTTCCGCTCCCGACAGCGGTCGATGTTTACCCCGGCCATAGAAACGTGAGACTTTTCCATCTCGCCCTCCGGGCCGCCAATCCTCAAAACTACGGTCTTCAGGCCCTGCGAAGAAGAGGAGAAGGAACCGACTTCCATAATCTGCGGGATTACGTGCCGGGCGACGATTACCGCCTCATCGATTGGAAGGCCACCGCCCGTCGGGCTCGCTTTATGGTCCGGGAGTATCAGGAGGAACGCAACCAGCAGGTTATGATCCTGTTGGACTGCGGGCGATTGATGTCGCCCCGGGCGGGAAAGCTGACCAAACTGGATCACGCCGCCAACGCGGCCCTGCTGGTCGCCTACGCCGCCTTGAGCCGGGGCGATAGGGTGGGTCTTCTCGCCTTCTCCAACCGAGTGACCTTTCATCTTGCCATGGGCCGGGGAAAAACCCAGTTGGCCCGGATTAATGAGGCTTTAAAGTCGGCGCGACTGGAGTTCTACGAATCCGACTACCGGCAGGCCTTCTCTTTTCTGGCCCGCCGACTGCGCCGACGGTCGTTAATCATCGTCTTTACGGAAGTTGCCGATGAGGATTCTTCCCGGGAACTCCTGGGCCGCCTGATGAGCTTCCATCCCCGCAACCTGCCGCTTTGCGTGACCATCGTCGATTCGGATATCATCGCCGAGCGGGAGATGGTTCCCGACAACGAGGATGAGGTTTTTCGAAAGGCGGCCGCCGCCGAGTTCCTCCACCGTTCGGAAACGCTCTTTCGTCGGATGGAGGACCGGGGGGCCCTGGTGGTAAACGCACCCGCAGACCGGCTCTCGCTGAGCGTGCTGAACAAGTACCTGGAGATCAAGAGCCGGGGGCGGCTGTAGCCGTCGGAACGACGGATCGGCGGGGCGCCAACAGGTAGACGTAAAACGCAGCCGCCATCAGAATCCCCAGCCCGACCTTAAGCGCGGGCGCCAGGACCGGCGACGGCGAAACGTAGCCTTCCACCAGTCCGGCCGCGATCATAAAGGGGATACCGCCGACGATCAGCCCCACCGCCTCTTTTCCTTTCCGACGAAGGGATTCGCGGCGGGTATAATCCCCGGGAGAGAGCCAGGCGTCCCCCAGCATCAACCCGGCCGCCCCGGCAATGAAGATCAAGCTGATTTCAAGCAGACCGTGGGGGGTGACGAAGGCCCAGAATTCTCCACTCATTCCATAAAGGGAACAGAGCCCGGCAGCCAATCCCAGCAAAAGGCCGTTCAGACACAAGATATATATCGTCCCCATCCCCGCCAAAATGCCCAGCCCGAAGGAGAAAAAAGTAACCGATATGTTGTTGGTGAAGATCCGGCTGGATATGTATGCGGGAGGAAATACGCTGAAAATCTCCTCCGTCCACATTTCGCCCGCTTCCACCTTATCCACAAGCCGGTCGGGCAGCAGGATCGCCGCCGCCGCCTCGTTCCTCCGCACCGCGATGAAACCCAGAAACGAGGAGGCGAGGAAGAGAACCGCCGAAACGAGAAAATAAGCGAGATTCTTCCGGAAACAGCGCGGATAACCGTCCCGAAAGAAATCCACGATCGCCCGCCACCGGATCAACCGGGGCTGGTAAACGTAATGGTAGGCCCGCGCCACCAGTTGGTTGAGATAAAGCGTGATTCGAGTGCCGGGAAAGTAGGTCTGAGCAAACGCGAGTTCGGAAGCGGCCCTTCGGTAGCGCGAGCAGAATTCCCGGACCTCCTCCGGAGCGAGGGAAGAAAGCCTTTTCCTCTTGATCAGCGCTAGGAGCTCTTCCAGCCGTTCCCAGTTCCCGCGCTTGAGTTCGATGAATTCCTTGATCTTCATCGCGACGAATCCGAGCGGCCGTGAATGAGCTCTTCGAAAAACAACTCCTGAGCGTCCGGGGATTCGCGGTCCAGCCCATCGGGGGGAATCGAATGGCGCCGGACTAACAACGCGAAAAGCCTGCGCCTCAATTCCTTCCGCCGGGCAGGATCGAGCTCCCGGCGACGCTCCAGAAACCTGGAGATGAGTTCGTATTCTTCAACGCTTAATTCGATCCGGCGCAAAAGATACCGGTAGGGGGTCAGGACGGAGGGGAATTCTTTTCTCCGCGGCGGCGGCGGACGCAGGACACCCTCCCTGATAACCAGCGTTCCGGCGGCAATATCCCCCAACCTCTGATGGCGCCGGTTGGCGAAGATCAGAAGAATCCCCAACAGGTATCCCAGGGGAAGGAAATCCACCGCCCGGAGCAGGTTGCGGATCAACGATTCGAGGAAACCGATAGGATGACCGCCGTCCTTCACTACCCGGATACCCAGCGCCTTTTTGCCCGGCGTCTGACCGTGAGCGAAGGCCTCGAATAAAACGAAGTAAAACCACTGCAGTAGAAAGACCGATACCGCCATCACGGCCTGGGGGATGCCTCCCCATTGCCTGAACCGCGCAAACCCTCCTGCGAGATGAAGGAAAAGGGAAAGCGCGATCAGAATACCGGCCTTGATCAGGATATCGACCATATAGGCCAGGCTCCTGCTCCCGAGGCCGGCCAAATCGAAGTTCAGCCGCACGCTCTCCGGCGTGGCAATCCGGAATTCCGGCTCCAATACCATTCGGGGCAACCCCTGACAATTATCGAATCAACCGAAAAGTCCGCCCGCAGGTTCTCTTCAACATCGGCCAATACCTTCCGAGTTTCAATTATAGCCCTGATAATATACTCGTCAATTGTCAAGGGTTGACCCCAATTGATGGTTGACGGGGATTTGGGGGTGGGATAAAGTCCATAAAAATACCTTCCGGCGCCGGAGACGGCTTAATAGGGAACTCCGTGAAATTCGGAGGCACACCCGGTGCTGTGAATCCCCGGTCCTCGTCGCGAGGACCGATCCGAAGGCCGCCGCGAGCCACTGCCCGTATGGGGCGGGAAGGCCGCCCGAGGAGAGGGAAGCCAGAAGACCTGCCGGAAGGACGAGGATCTCGCGGCCGCGGGAATCGGCGCGCGCAGATCGAGCCCGGGCCAAGGAAAACGGGTGCGACCCGACGCGAAAGCGTCGGGTTTTTATTTCCCGGGCCGGCAAGGAACCCGCCGCGAAAAGCGAAAATAAAGGAGAAGGGGTATGAAAAAGGCGGCAATCGGAGCGCTGGCGCTGGCAATCGCCCTGGCGGCCTACGCCGGTCAAGAAGAGATGGAGATCGAGGAGATCGTGGTCACCCCCCTGCGGGCCGAAGCCCTCCTGCGAGAGGTCCCGGCCGCCGTCACGGTGATCGGTCCCGGCGAGATCGAACGGGCGGGGGGCCGCGAAACGGTCGACCTGCTGCGGGGGCGGCCCGGCGTGATGGTCCGCGACCCGTTCGGAGGCGGGAGAAACGCCGCGGTGGATCTGCGCGGCTTCGGGGAATTCGGCTCCGTCAACACCCTCCTGCTGATCGACGGGCGGCGCACCAACGCCCCGGACTTGAGCGGGGCCGACTGGAGCCAGGTTCCGCTTCACCGGATCGAGCGGATCGAGATCATTCGCGGCTCCGGCACCGTCCTTTACGGGGACAACGCCGGCGGGGGGGTGATCAACATAATCACCCGTCCCGGCGGCGGGGAACCCCGCGGGCGGGCGGCGGCCGGAGGAGGAAGCTTCGGGGAGCGGCGGGCCTCCCTCGGATGGGAAGGAGAAACCGGACCGGCCGACCTTTCGCTGGGGGCGTCCCACCGCGCCCTTGACGGCTGGAGGAAGAACAGCGATCTGCGGGGCTTTGACGGCGGCGGAAGAGCCGGGCTGTGGGCCACTGAAGCGTTTAGCCTGGAATGGCACGGCCATTACCACTACTCCCGCTACGGGCTTCCCGGCGCCCTGCGGGAGAGCGACCTGGAGGTCCACGGAAGGCGCCACACTGCCTTCCCCGACGACCGGATGAAGGTGGACGACTGGTACCAGGCCCTGCGCGGACGGGCCGAGACGGGGCCGGCGGCCTTCACTCTCGATCTCTCCTTCCGCCGGCGCGATATCGCGAGCGACCTGGAAAGCTCATTCTTTTTCGACCGGCGCGACCTGGAGGTAGTCGGAATCAACCCGGGCGCGGAGGTCGAAGCCGAACTGACCGGCCTCGTTCACCGCCTCTCGGGAGGGCTGGATTTCTACTCGGCCCGCTCCGGACAGGACGCGATGTCGTTTTACGGTCGGGACTTTTACCGCGGGGAAAAAGTCCGCCGGACGGCCGTCGGACGCGACACCGTCGGCCTTTTCGCGCAAGACCGGATCAACTGGAACGATCTGTTGATCGTCACCGCCGGCTGGCGGCGGGAATGGGCCGATTACGATTTCAGATCGGACCCGCGGCCCGGCCCCTGGGAGGAAGACCCTTACTGGGACCCGTCGGAGATCGGCGAGAGGCTGCGGGTGGACCGCGAGGCGGCAAGCGCGGGATTGACGCTGCTGGCCGCCGAGGAGTTTTCCGCGTTCATAAGCCTCAACCGGGGTTTCCGCTTTCCCGCCACCGACGAGTTTTTCAGCGTCTGGGCCGATCCCCCGGTCAACCGGGATCTCAAACCCCAGACCTGGGTCAGCTGGGAGCTGGGATTCGACGCCCGGCCGCTGCCGGGAGTCAGTCTCACCGCGGCCGTTTTCCGGATGGACCTGGAAAACGAGCTCTACTACGACCCCCTCACCTTCTCCAACCGCAACTACGACCGGACCCGCCGGGAGGGGCTGGAGACGGCCTTGAAATGGAGCCCGCTCCCCCGGGTAAGCTTCGGCCTCGACTGGACGCTGCTGACCGCCGCCTTCCGCGGGGGAGCCTTCGACGGAAACCGCGTCCCGATGGTCCCGGGAAGCAGCGGGCGGCTGACGGCCGGTTGGTCGCCCCTGAAAGGGCTGGAGGCCGAACTGGCCGGCCATTACGTCGGACGCCGGAGGTTCCTCAACGACCAGGAAAACCGCTACTCGCCGCTCGGCGACTACACGACCTTCGACTTGGCGCTATCCTACCGGACGGGAGACCTGAGTTTCTTCGCCGGGGTGGAGAACATCTTCGACCGGGAATACTCGGAACTGGGGGCGATCGCCTCCTTCCCCGAGGAACGCGCCTATTACCCGGCACCGGGGCGACGTTTCTTCGGCGGGGCGGAGCTGGTTTTTTAAGCCGGATCATGAGTTAGACAAGCCCCCCTCACCCCGCCCTCTCCCCCCGATGGGGGGAGAGGGTTCTTATTGGGTACTAACCGGATACACCACGGAGGGAGAGGGTTTCATTTGGGCACGAACCGGATACTGACAACAGTTTGATCCGGGCACATGGGTAACAGGTCGTTATTACGGGCGGAGACCCTCCGGCGGGCATTCCGGCCCGTCTGGAGACGGGCGGCCGCGGGGCAGGATCAGATTCAAGACCACCCCCCGCCACGCCGGCCAGCCCGAAACCCGCCATCGAGAAGGGACCGACTCCGATCTGCATCCCCCCGATCCCGGTAACCAGGATCACCGAGCAGATCACACCGAGTTATTTTACGAAAGATCGGGGTTGTAACCATCTTCTTCAAATTCGCTTATTTCAGGCTTGACAGAATCGGTACCGGGGCGTAGCCTTGCCCCTCCTTGGGGACGCAGGGTCCACAAAGATTGCAACTGTCGCTTTAAGCACCGGCGGGAAACGACGTGGGGCGTTTCCCACCGTTTTTTTATCCCGCCGTTTCAACAAAAGGAGAAACCGATTTATGAGCGAGACACTGGATTATCTGAAGTCAAAGATGGACGAAGAAAACTTCGGGCGGCTGGCCGCGCTGGAGAACGAAAAACTCAACGCCTTCGTCGCCGACGCGATCAGGCTCTGCCGGCCGGCCGACGTCTTCGTCGCCGACGATTCCGAGGAGTCGGTCCGGCGGACCCGCGAATCCGTCGTCGAAGCCGGTGAGGAGAAGCCGCTGAAGATCGAGGGGCACACCGTTCACTTCGACGGTATGAACGACCAGGGTCGCGACCGGGAGGTCACCCGCTACCTGGTGCCGGAGGGCGAGACGCTCGCCCCCTCGCTCAACCAGATCGGGCGTGAGGAGGGACTGGCCGAGGTCCGGGGCCTGCTGGAAGGATCGATGGAAGGCCGGACGATGGTCGTCCGCTTTATGACGCTCGGCCCCAACAACTCCGTCTTCTCCATCCCTTGCGTGGAATGCACCGACTCCTGGTACGTCTCCCACAGCCTCAACCTTCTCTACCGGATGGGCTACGCGGACTTCCAGCGGATGAAAAAGAAGGACGAGTTCTTCTCCGTTCTCCACTCGGCCGGGAAGATGGACGAGCGGATGGTCTCGGTGGAAGACGACAAGAAGCGGATCTACATCGACCACACCCGGGAAAAAGTTTACTCGGTCAACACCCAATACGCCGGCAACACCGTGGGCCTGAAGAAGCTGGCCCTGCGGCTGACCATCCGCAAGGCCGACCGGGAGGGCTGGCTGGCCGAGCATATGTTCCTGCTCGGGGTGCAGGGTCCGGACGGCCGGAAGTCCTACTTCGCCGGCGCTTTTCCCTCCGCCTGCGGGAAGACCTCGACCGCGATGCTTCCGGGCGAGAAGATCCTGGGCGACGACATCGCCTATTTCCGGGCGGTGGACGGGCGCTGTATGGCGGTCAACGCCGAGGCCGGGGTCTTCGGGATCATCCAGAACGTCAGCGCCGAGAGCGACCCGGCGATCTGGGAGGTGCTCACCAAGCCCGGGGAGGTGATCTTCTCCAACGTCCTGATCAAAGATGGAAAGCCCTACTGGCTGGGAATGGGAGAAGATGTCCCGGAGAGCGGGGTTAACTTCTCCGGGGAGTGGTTTAAGGGCAAGAAGGACGCTCAGGGCAAAGAGATCCCGCCCGCTCACAAGAACGCCCGCTACGCCGTCCGGATCAAGGCCCTGGCCAACTGCGACCCCGAGCTGGAAAACCCCGAAGGGGTCAAGCTCGACGTGATCATCTACGGCGGCCGGGACTATTACGCCTACGTCCCGGTCCAGCAGGGCTACGACTGGGCCCACGGGGTCGTCGCCTACGGGGCGGCCCTGGAGACCGTGACCACCTTCGCCACCGTCGGCAAGGAAGGGGTGCCGGAGATCAATATGATGAGCATCCAGGACTTCGTCGCCATCCCCCTGGGCAAATACATTCAGAACGACCTCGACTTCGCCGGAAAACTCAAGGAGGTCCCGGCGGTCTTCGGCGTCAACTACTTCTTGATGGACGAGCAGGGGAAATTTCTCAACGGGGTGAGGGACAAACACGTTTGGATCCACTGGATGGAACGGCGGATCCACGGCGAGGCCGGGGCGCTCAAAACCCCGACCGGCCTGATCCCGAAATACTCCGACCTCAAAGCCCTCTTCCGCGAGGTGCTGGACAAGGACTACTCCGAGGAGGATTACCGCAAGCAGTTCACCATCCGGGTCAAGGAGAACCTGGCCAAGATGGACCGGGCGATCGCCTCCTACCGGAAGGAAGCGGAGGTGGGGGAGGAGGTTTTCGGTAACCTCGAGGCCCAGCGGGACCGGCTGCTGGAGGCGCAGAAGGAATTCGGCGACTACATCGCCCCCGACCGTTGGCCGGAGGCCTGATCGAAAAGGGAGCGATGCGCGCGACGGGAACGATCGCGCGGGGAGTCCGCGCGCCGCTGGTCCGGGCGGGCGACGACCCGGTGGAGGTGGTCGTGGAGTCCCTGCGAAGGGGCTGGACCAGCGAGGACTGGCGCCTGCGCGACCGCGACGTGGTGGGAATAACCGAGTCCCTGATCGCCCGGGCCCAGGACAACTACGTGTCCGTGGACCGGGTGGCCGGGGAGGCGGCGGAGAAGTTCGGCCGACGGGCCGCGGTCGTCTTCCCCATCTTAAGCCGTAACCGCTTCTCCCTGATCCTTAAGGGACTGGCCCGGGGCCTGGAAGAGATCTCCCTGCTCCTGAGATACCCCGCCGATGAAGTCGGCAATCCCCTGATCGCCCCCGAAGCCCTGGCCGCCGCCGGCGTCAATCCCGCGGCCGATCTTCTGACCGAAGAAGCCTACCGCAAACTCAGCGGGAACCGTTTCCCCCACCCTTTCACCGGGATCGACTACGTGGAGTTCTACCGCCGGATCGTGGAGGGCGAGGGAGCCCGCTGTTCTATCTTCCTCTCCAACAATCCCGAACACGCCCTCCGCTTCCGCCCCCGGGTCCTGGCCGCCGACATCCACACCCGCCAGGCGACGGAAGCAGCCCTCAGGGCCGCCGGCGCCCGCACCGTTTACAGCCTGGCGGACTTCTGCCGCGAGAAACGCCCCGGCGGCGGCTACAACCCGCGATACGGCCTCCTGGGCTCCAACAAGGCCGGAGAGGAGAGACTCAAACTCTTTCCCCGGATACGGGGCGGCGGCAAGCGCTACGTTGCCGGTATCCGCGACCGGCTGAAAGAACTCACGGGAAAACAGGTCGAGGTGATGATCTACGGCGACGGCGCCTTCAAGGACCCGGCCGCCGGAATCTGGGAGCTGGCCGACCCGGTGGTGGCCGTCGATTTCACGAAAGGCCTCAAGGGAACCCCCCGGGAGCTGAAACTCAAATACCTCATTGACTCCCGCCCCGGCGGGGAAGAGGCCATCCGGGAACAGCTGCGTAAGACGGGCCGGAGGACCGCGGACGCGGCCTCCCAGGGAACCACGCCCCGGCGGCTGACCGACCTGCTCGGCAGCCTGTGCGATCTGGTCAGCGGCAGCGGAGACAGGGGAACCCCGATCGTACTCGTCCAGGGCTACTTCGACAGCTGGGCCGACGACTGAATAACGAGTCAACGGTCGGGCGGAATGATCTCGATCTCGCCGGCGGGACCGAGACCGAAAACTATGTCTCCGTCGCGGTCGGTGCGGAAGAGGCGAACCCCGGCTTCGCGGAGCCGCTCGATCACTTCCCGGGAGGGAAATCCCCAGGGGTTGGGGCCGACCGAGATCACCGCGTAGTCCGGGGAGACGGCCTCGAGAAAGTCCGGCCCGGTGGCGTCGCCGGCGCCGTGATGGCCGACCTTCAGGATCTCGGCGGCCAGTGCGGCGGGATCGATCTTCAACAGTTCATCTTCGCCCCAAAGGTTGAGATCGCCGGTCAGCAGCGCGCGGGCGGAACCGTATTCGACCATTATCACCAGGGAGTTCGTGTTCCAGTCGTCGAAGGTGTCGGTATCCGGCGGCCAGAGGACCTCGAGACGGACGTCCCCCCAGCGGATCCGGTCGCCCCTTTTGAGAACCCCGTAGTCCGCCCGGCCGCGAAATTCTTCCTCGTAGCGCCGAACCATCGCCGCGGTGAAACGCGGGAAGAAGCGGGTTATCGGCTGGCCGTTGTCCCAGACCCGGCGCAGAGGGAATTTTTCCGCGATCTCGACCGCGGCGCCGGCGTGGTCGCCGTGGGGATGGGTGACGATCAGGTGATCGAGAACGTCGACGCCGTGTTCCTGAAAATAGTCGGTCAGGACCGGACCGGTTCCGGCATAGCCGGTGTCGATCAGCACCCCCGCTTCCGCCCGGCGCAGGAGGATGGCGTCTCCATAGCCGACGTCAATGAAATGAATCTCCAGCGAGCCGGCGGGGGAGGCGTCCGGCGACGAGCAGGCCGAGAGAAGCAGGACCGCCGCCAGGGCCGCAGATTTAAAGAAACGATCGAAGGTGATGAAATTGGGATGGAACAGATCCCGAATCATGGGATTGCTTCGTCGCCCCCCGCCAAAATTGGGAGGGGGGACATCCTCGCAATTACGTGCTCTCTATTTTATGCGCTCATTTACAACCACGGAAAACCGGAAGTCCGCAAGCGGAGAAATCTCCCGGTCAGAAACGAACGGTCGCCCCCAGGCCGAAATACTGGACGGCGGTGAAGTTATAAACCCGGTCGTTGTCGGCGCCGCCCTCGAGAATCCGGTAGCCGATCCGGGCCGCCAGGTTCTCGCGGATTTGATACTGCAGGGCCAGGAGGATGTCCTCGGCCCGGCCCTGGGGGGCGGCCAGGGCGTCTCCCTCCAGCAGCAGCGAGAGCGGGGGAGCGAACCTCCACTCCAGGCGGAAGTTCACCAGCGGCACGAAGCCGACGTTGGTCTTCTCCGCCCGCCGGCCGGCGCCGGAAAGGCGGATGGCGGCGTCGCGGAGCTTGGCGGTCAGCCCGAGCCCGAAATCAAGCCGGCGGCTGGCGGCCAGCTCATAGCGGTAGGTCAGCCGGTAGGAGTCGAAACGGTAGCCGGCCTTGATATCCGCTCCGGCGGAGAAGGTTTCGCCGGCGAAATCGATATCTTCAGGCGCCCGACCGGAGGCGGAAAAACGCAGGGGAGCGGCCAGCAGGCTCACCGAATGCCTGCCCCCTTCCCAGCCCAGCCGGGCCCGCCAGAAACCGGTATTCTCCACCGAGAAGTCGTCGGTCAGGGAGAAACGGGTTCCGGTGTCGCCGGGAACCCGGATGTTGTTGTAGAGGTTGGTGGCCAGGCCGCCTTCAAAGTCGACAAAGAAACCGGCGCGGGCCGCCGGCGCGGCAAAAGAAAAAATAAGGAGCGTCAAAATAACCCGCTTTGATAAGCTGTTCATTAACCTTTTCCAACCGACTGCAATTATAGCCCGTCAACAAGGGAAGAGAATACCATGACAAACGGCGAAGACCAAACTCACAATAACGGCGAGGGCCTGCGCGGCCAAGCCCGCCGGGCGGCCAGAAGGTTCAAGGGCAACTGGCTGGAGCTGGCCCGCTTCGTCAGCATCGTCCACGAGAGGAAGGCCTTCCGGCAATGGGGATTCCCGAGCTTCGAGAGCTACTGCTCCCGGGAACTCAAGATCCGGCAGCAGACGGCGGTCAAGCTGCTGCGCTCATACCTGTTCCTGAGGAAGGAAGAACCCGTCTATCTCGAAAGCGCAGGCGGCACGGCCGAGACCCCGGATTGGGAGAGCGTCAACCTCCTGCGGCGGGCGGCGACGCGCCGGAAAACCGATCCCGAAGACTACTCGCGGATGCGCGACGACGTCCTCGTCTCCGCGCTCCCGCCGCCCGAGATCAAGGAACGCTACGACCGGTTCCTGCGGCCGCCGAAACGCGACAACGACGAAGAGAGGAACAAAAGGATCCGGCTCAAACGGGTGCTGGCCAGCCTGAAGAACGTAAGACAGCTCATCGGCGAGCACGACCTGCTGCCCGGAGCGGGTCTGGACCCGCTGGAAAGCTTCATCCGCCGGATCGAGGAGCGTCTGGAAGAAATAGATTAGCCCGAATTACGCGTGATTCTTCGGGTCAATCCCCCGAGTCGGAGGACAGAAGCTCCTTGAGGTGCTCCACGTAAGCGGACGCCCCGCCGCGGCGATAGCCAGTCCGCCCCAGCACCTCGCCCTCGGCGTCGACCAACAGGATGGTGGGGTAGCCCCGGACGCCGTATTCCCGCGCCAGCGCGCGCCGGACCTCCAGCACTTCCTCCGGCACCTCTATCCGGCGGGGGAAATCAATCTCGAGCAGGACCAGATTGGCCGCCGCGTAACGCTGGAACTCGGCCCGGGAGAAGACCTCGTTCTTGAGCCGGACGCACCAGCCGCACCAGTCAGAGCCGGTGAAGTTGATCAGGACCGGCCTTCCCGCGTCCCGGGCGGCCCTTTGCGCCTCTTCGAAATCGGTCAGCCACTCCGCGCTCCCGGCGCCGAGAGCGGCCGCGCAGGAAAACACCGCCGCCAGGACCAGGGCCGCGGCCGACCGCGATATTCGTTTCTTCATAATCCCTCCTTTTTTCGGTTTTCCCGCAGCCTCCTGATCATCCGAATCAGTGCGTTGGTGGAAGAATCGTGAGCCGGAACCGCCGCCGAAGACAGATCCCCGAGAACCCGGCCGGCCAGGGCCTTGCCCAACTCCACCCCCCACTGGTCGAAGGAATAGATATCCCAGATCACCCCCTGGGAGAAGATCTTATGCTCGTAAAGGGCGATCAGCTGCCCGAGCGTTTCCGGGGTCAGCTTGGGGGCGAGGATCACGTTGGAAGGACGGTTGCCGGGGAAGACCTTGAAGGGAACCAGCTCTTCCGGCGTCCCTCCCGTCCGGATTTCTTCGGCGGTCTTGCCGAAGGCCAGGGCCTGGGGCTGGGCGACCAGGTTGGCCAGGAGCTTGAGGTGATGGTCGCCCAGGGGATTGTGGGAGCCGGCAAAACCGATGAAGTCGGTCGGGATCAGCTTGGTCCCCTGGTGAATCAGCTGGTAGAAGGCGTGCTGGCCGTTGGTGCCCGGCTCTCCCCAGACGATCGGCCCGGTCTGGTAATCGACGGAATTGCCGGAACGGTCCATCCCTTTGCCGTTGCTCTCCATATCCAGCTGCTGGAGGTAGGCGGGAAAGCGGGCGAGATACTGGTCGTAGGGCAGGACGGCGTAGCTCTCGGCGCCGAAGAAGTTGTTATACCAGACCCCCAGCAGGGCCAGGATGACCGGGAGGTTGCTTTCCAGGGGACGGGAGCGGAAATGAACGTCCATCTCGTGGAAACCGGCCAGCATCCGGCGAAAGTTTTCCGGCCCGATCGCGACCATCAGCGCCAGGCCCACCGCCGAGCAGAGGCTGTATCTTCCCCCCACCCAGTCCCAGAACTCGAAGATGTTTTCCGGATCGATTCCGAATTCGGCCACCTTTTCCCGGTTGGTGGAGACGGCGACGAAATGGCGGGAGACCGCGGACGGGTCGCCGAGGCCGGCCACGCACCATTCCCGGGCGGCGGCGGCGTTGGTCATCGTCTCCTGGGTGGTGAAGGTCTTGGAACAGACGATGAAGAGCGTCTCGGCGGGATCGAGCCCGCGCAGGGTCTCGGCCAGGTGGGTCCCGTCGATATTGGAGACGAAGGACACATCGAGGCCGCGGTCCGAGTAGGGTTTGAGCGCGGACGCGGCCATCGCGGGCCCCAGGTCGGAGCCGCCGATGCCGAGGTTGACCACGTTGCGGACGGGCTTGCCGCCGAAACCCTTCCACTTCCCCTCCCGGACCCGCCGGGCGAAGGCGCTCATCCGGTCGAGCACCCGATGGACGTCCTCGACCACGTTGACGCCGTCAACCATTATCCGGTCGCCTTTCGGCGCGCGCAGGGCGGTGTGCAGCACGGCGCGGTTCTCGGTGCGGTTGATCTTCTCCCCGGCGAACATCTCCGCGATCTCCGCCGGCAGCCCCGCTCTTTCGGCTAAAGCCAGCAGGAGGTCCAGGGTGCGGGCGGTGACCAGGTTCTTGGAGTAGTCCAGGAACAGGTCTCCGGCCGAAAGCGAAAAACGCCGGGCGCGGCCGGGGTCTTCGGCGAAGAGCTCGCGCAGATGAAGGTTTTTAACCTGAAGGAAGTGCTCTTCGAGCGCCTTCCATTCGGGGCTGCGGTTTATCGGGAGGGCTTTCATCGTTTTTTTCCCCATCCTTGATCCGCCCGCGCGGGCGGCAGAAGAACAATACAACGTATCTACCGAAATTTACACCGGAATCTTATGGCGAATCGAGTTGAACACTTGTTATGGTTAATTGCTATGAATTAACCGGAATAATGGGAGGAAAAGATGGCCGCTCCATTCAAAGCTTACGACGTGCGGGGAATCTACGGGACCGAAGTCACCGCGGAACTGGCCTACGACCTCGGACGGGCTTTCGCCGACCACATCGGCCGTGGAAAGGTGGTGGTCGCCCGCGATATGCGCCCCTCGAGTCCGGAGCTGGCCGAGGCGCTGATCCGGGGGCTGACCGAGGGCGGCAGCGACGTGATCGACGCCGGCCTGGCCAGCACCGATATGATGTATTTCAGCGTGATCCATTTCGAAGCCAACGGCGGAGTGATGGTGACCGCCTCCCACAACCCCGCCCCCTACAACGGCTTCAAGTTCGTCCGGGAGAAGGCCATCCCGGTGGGCGGCGACAGCGGACTGGACCGGATGGAGGAAGCGATCCGTTCCCGGCGGTTCGGCGAGCCGGGCGGGAAAGGAAAAGCGGAAAAGATCGAGGTCTTAAAGGACTACCTGCGCTGGATGCGGTGCTTCGTCGATCCCGAAAAACTCAGGCCGCTCAAGGTGGTCATCGACTGCGGAAACGGGATGGGCGGGATGATCGTCCCCGAACTCTTCCGGGGGAGCCCCGTAAAGATCGTCCCCCTCTTCTTCGAATTGGACGGAACCTTCCCCAACCACCAATCCGACCCCCTGCAGGAGATCAACCGCCGCGACCTGACGGCGGCGGTGATCAAGGAGAAGGCCGACCTGGGGGTGGCGCTCGACGGCGACGCCGATCGGGCCTTCTTCATCGACGACAAGGGGGAATTCGCCTCGGCCGACTTCATCCTCGGCCTGCTGGTCAAGCCCATCCTCAAGGCCCATCCCGGCGCCAAGATCGCCTACGACGTCCGCTGCTCGAACTACGTCCCCGACACGGTGAAGAGACTCGGCGGAACCGCCTATATGGGCAAGGTGGGACACGCCTACGCCAAACTCTTCATGCGCAAGATCGGGGCCGAGTTCGGCGGCGAGGTGAGCGGCCATTACTACTTCCGCTGCGGGGACGCCTACTTCGACAGCGGTCCCCTGACGGCGCTGCTGCTGCTCAAGGAGCTGAGCGACAACCAACAGACGCTGTCGGAAGCCCTGGCCGAGACCGCCTCCTATCATATCAGCGGCGAGATCAACTCCACGGTCGAAGATCCCGACGCCGTCCTGGAGAAGGTCCGGGAAGCGTTCGGGAGCCGGGGACGGGTTCTTACCATCGACGGAATCAGCGTGGTCGGCGAAGACTGGTGGCTCAATGTCCGCAAGTCCAACACCGAACCGCTGGTCCGCCTCAACTGCGAGGCCCGCGGCCGGGAAGAGATGGAGAGACTGCGCGACGAGGCCCTGGCGGTGATCCGCGGCTAAACCGCCGGGATCGTCATCAGCAGCAGCTGTTTCACCTTCTCCACGTTTTGAGCGAAGGTCTCCAGGATCTCCTCGAAGGTCACCGGCGGCTCATCGGTCTTCCAGCAGTCGTAGTCGGTGCTCATCGCCACCGCCGCGTAGGGGATGCCGGCTTCCCGGGCCAGAATCGCTTCCGGGGCCACGGTCATATTGATCACGTCGGCGCCCCAGAGGCGGAACATATTCGACTCCGCCCGGGTGGAGAAGCGCGGCCCCTCGATGGTCACCACCGTGCCCCGAGGGTGAAAGGGAATCCCGAGTTCGGAAGCGGCCCGGATCAGCTTTTCCCGCAGTTCCCCGTCGAAGGGGTCGGCCAGGGAGACGTGACGGGCCTGGCCGGGGGCGAACTCTTCGTAGTAGGTCACGGGACGGTGGCGGGTGAAGTCGATGAACTGGTCGAGGATGACGAAATCCCCCTTGCCGATCTCTTCCCGGAGCGAGCCGCAGGCGGTGGTGGCGATGATGCGGGTGCAGCCCTGCTCCCGCAGGGCGTGGATATTGGCCCGGTAGTTCACCCCGGTGGGCGTATGGGTATGCTCTTTCCCGTGGCGGGAGAGCAGGACCACGGGACGGCCCCCGATCTCGCCCAGCGTCAGGGGGGAGGCCGGTTTTCCCCAGGGGGTATCCGCCTCCACGACCTTCTCGTCGCCGAGCAGCCGGGGATCGTCCAGTCCCGATCCGCCGATAATGCCGATCCTGTTCATCGCTTTCTCCTTAGCTCGAATTATTCATAATCCGGCGGTTTTTGATCACCGACAGGATAACAGGATCCGGGGGATAACCAAAACAAAACAGAAACCATTAAGGGTTGATTAAAAGCCGTTTCAGGGGGAGAATGCACTTATGGAGGCGGCGGAAAAAATCCTGGGCCTGGCCCTGCACGTCTGCGACGAAGTGATCGAGGACGCCAAGACCGGGAAGAAGAGCCTGATTGGGCTCTTCAACCGGATCGTCTCCGCCCGGTTCCCCTGCGTCCATCCCAAGCTGCACGTTTTCGTCTCCATCACCGGCGGGCGAGGGCGGCGGCGGGCGGAGCTGCGGTGCGTCAACCAGTCCACCCGGGCCGTCCTGCTCTCATCCCGGGGCGAGATCTCCTTCTCCAACCCCAACGCGGTCATCGACGTCAACTTCCTTCTCACCAATGTAACCTTCCCGGAACCGGGTTCCTACTCCTTCGAGTTTCTCTGCGACGGCGAGCTGGTCTTCGACCGCCTCTTCACGGTCCAGCAGGCCCGGAAAGGTCCGCCGCCGGGACCGCCCCGTCCTCCGGGGCCGACGCAAACCGGATAGACGTCCCGGGCCGGAACTTCAGACCCGCACCACCATTCCGTCCTCGGCCACGCTCACCTCCCCTTCGAACTCCCGGCGGCAGAGGGCGGCGGGATCGATCCCCTCGCAAGGAGGGTAAAGGTGGGTTAGCAGCACGCGCCCCACTCCCGCCCGCCGGGCCAGCCGGCCGGCCGCCTCCGGACTGAGATGGCTGGGGGGAACCAGGTCGGCGGGAAACGACGATTCGACGATCAGCAGATCGGCCCCGCGGGCGAGCCGGACCAGAGAATCGCTCTCCCCGGTGTCGCCGCTGTAAACCACGCTGCGGCCGGACCGGTTCTCGAGGCGATAAGCCAGGCTTTCGGGGTTATGGTTCACGGCCGCGGCGCTCAACCTCCATCCTTCCGTCTCCCAACAGGGAAGGGAGAGAATCTTCACCTCCAGCCGGTAGCCGCGCTCTTCCAGCCAGCCGGGATAGGCCGTCCGGAAGGAAGCGAGCAGCCCGTCCAGCCCGGGGGGACCGGCGAGCCAGAGGTCCTTTTGGCGCGGCCGGAGTTCATAACGCGAAGCAAAGAGAAAATGGGGCAGGCCGAGGGTATGGTCGGGATGGAAATGGCTGATCACGATCCGGTCGATCTCCTGGTGACTCAAGCCCGCCAGCAGCAGGCCGTGCAGGGTGTCGGGGCCGCAGTCGAAAAGCAGCTTTTCCCCACCGGCCTCGACGACCAGCGCGGGCGCCAGGCGACGGGCGGAGGGAACCGCCACGCCGGAACCTATCACCGTCACCTTCATTCTATTCTCCTTTCTTTCCGGCAGTGGGCGCGGGCGCGGCGCAGACCCGCCGGATTGCCGGCGTCGAAGACCCGGGCGGCAACCCGCAACGCCTCCAGCCTCCCTTCCCGGGCCATCAGGGCGAAGACCTCGCTGTCGTCGAAATCCTCGCCGGGGGGCGGGCGAACGCGATCCAGATATTCGAAAAACTCCGGCGCCAGGACCGCCCGGGGAAAAAGACGCAGGCGGGGAGCGAGGGGAGGGAACGGATAAGTCTCCCCGCGGCGTTTGGCCTCGATCCGGACCACCCGGAAGAGGGCGGCTCCCAGCTTCTCCAGCTCGGCCCGGCCGGAGGCGGAGAGGGCCGCGGCTTCCTCCGCCTCCCTCACTTCCATCAAAGCGTTGATAGAGGTCCGCCGGCGGGCGAATACCGCCGCCAGCCGGGCCGGCACCGGCGGGACGGCCCGGACGATGTTGTCGGGAAAGAGCAGGGCGAAAGGGTCACCGTCGACGAAATCCCGGGCCAGCTCGACCGCCGCCGCCGAACCGGAGGGCCGGTCCTGGCGAACGATGTGAAGCTCGGCGCTTCCGGCCGGTTTCCCCGCCATAATGGCGGTGACCCATTCTTCCATCTCCGGTTTGGCCGGGGAGCTGACCAGGCAGAGGCGCCGAAAACCGGAAGCGAGGGCTTCGTCCAAGGCCCATCCGATCAGCGGCTTCCCGCCCGCCTCCAGCATCTCCTTGGACCGGCCGCGGCTCAGCGAAGAAACCCGGGTCCCGCGGCCGGCGGCGGCGATCACGCATTTTTCGATCATTGTCGTCATGCCCGCCCGGGGTCCCCGGCATTCTTTCTATTACATCATATCCCTGGCGAAAAGAGCGAGCGTGTTGGTGAAGATGTATTTAGCGGCGTCGAAGAGGCCGTAACGGCGCAGGCGGCGCCAGCGTGAAAGCCCGCGGAAGTTGTCGCAGTCGTAGTCTCCCCGGGAATCGAGAAGGAAGGCGGCCGAGACCATCCGGTTGAAGATATCGCCGAGATCCCGGGCCAGCTCCGGGCTGGATTCGATGAAGAGAACCGTCTCGGAGTTGAAGATTTTGGAACGGGGATTGAAGTTGTATGAGCCGATCATTACGCTGTCGGGTCCCAGAACCCCCGCCTTGGAGTGAAACTCCCAGTTCACCCGGCGCCGGTAATCGTCGCGGGGGAGTTTTTCTCCCGGGGGAGGCTGTCCCGAGTAACCGTAGAATACCAGGCCTTCGGCCACCAGCCGGCGGGCGGAAGACTCGATCACGTAACCGATCGATATGATGTCGTCGTAGGAGAAGCGGCTGTTGCCCAGGACCTTGACCGGAATCTCCTCTTTCAGGAGGCGGCTCACCACCTGCTCCCCCTTCCGCAGGGGAATAAAATAGGGGGCCATAATCTTAAGCGGCCCGGGAGACCGCAGCATCCGGTCGAAAATGGCCCCGGAGACGACACGGTGGAAGCGGGGGTTTTCGGGTCGGTCGGAACAGAAGACGATCCCGTCAACCTCGCGCGTGCGCGATCGGGCCGACTGGACCGCGGCCGTCTTCTCGATCCAACGGCGGGATTCCGCCACCGGTTGCGGGTCCAGAAACCGTCGGCGGGCCGCGGCCAGCCGACGCGCCCAACGCCGGCGGTCGCTATGGTAGCGGCCGGGGGTGGAATCGACATAGTCGGACCGGCGGGGACGGCGGGGAGCCAGTACCGGCCGGGAATATTTCGAATTCCAGAATTCTTCGAAACTCTCCCCCATCACCTCCACGATCTCCCCCTCCACCCAGACGTCGAGGTCGATGAAGTTCTTGCCCCGGTCGAGGCCGAAGTAACTGTCGGCGATGTTCCGCCCGCCGGTAATCGCCTCGTTTCCGTCAACGATGAGCAGCTTGCGATGGGCGCGGAACTGCCAGGGGTTGAGATGCCAGGCGGGGTTGAAGATCCTGACCTCGATCCCCTCCTCGCGCAGCAGGGCGGCCAGCCAGGGATCGAAACGGCTCCCGAATGGAGTGTAGTCCCGCAGGATCCGCACCCGGACCCCCTCCCGCGCTTTCTCGACCAGAGCCTGGACGATCATCTTCGATGAATCCTGGCCGGTCTCGAAAATGTAGTACTCGAGGTCGACGCTGCGCCGGGCCCGCGAGATCATATCCAGACGGGCCTGGAGGGCGTCGGCGCCATCGGGAAGGAGCCGGACCCGGTGGGGCTCGGAAGAGCGGTGGTAGAACGGTCGCTCCGCCCGGGCGGAAACCGCCCGGACCGGGTAAGCCTTCCCGCTTCCACCGCCGAATATCATCACTTCCGGATCGGAAGGGTTTCGGGGGTCGAGGGTCACCACAACGCCCAGGCCGGTCTCTTCGACCCGTCGGGAGCGGGCGGAGATGAAACCGGGGGAGAAGTCCAGTTTCAGCTCCCGGTCGGGTATGAAAATCCGCAGGCCGGTCAGGCGGTGGGAACGGCGAAGGCGGGCCAGCGGACGGGGCGGAAGAAGCGAGGGATGACCGCGGCGGGGCGGGCGGCGGTTTTCGATTTTCACCCGGCGTCGGCCTTCGACCGGAAAGCTGGATTGGGAAGCGATCGACCGCAGGGTGACGGTCTCACCCGTCTCGTCGCGGGCGATCAGACTGATCACCGCCTTGACCTTGCCCAACCCGGCCGAACCGTCTTCGGACGGCCGCCTTTCCCGGACCGCCACCTTCAGTTGTCCCGGGCTGAGACGCGGCCCAGAAGGTTCCGCCCGGCCGGGGAAAGGCGCCAAGAAGCCGCTCAGGGTGAAGATGCATATGAATGACCCGGTCCTGATCTTCATAACTTGAGGCCGCGTTAGGCGGCAATGAGGCGCTTCTCACATCTTATCCAACATTTAAAACTATTGCGGGGGGGCGGCGGTGTCAATACCGCGGATTTGCCATAATCCGGCACGGTGTTAAATATTAACCGGTATGCGTCATTGCCGGGAACCGAATCTCGAATCCCGTTGACTTTCGGCGAGGTCGGGGTTATTATTAATTTTTCCCATCAACAACAGGAGAAGATCGTGAACGTCTATCCCAAAAGCGAGTTCGAGCTTAAGCTCGACGAGACGATGCTGTCGCTGGCCGACGGAAAAGCGCGCCGGGCGTTGGAATACCTGCTCGGACTCAAACCCCTGGAACAGTTGATGGGCTTCTGCAACGTGGTCTCGGTGGAAAGATACGGCTTCAACGACCACGGGCGGGTCCACGCCAAGATCGCCACCATCAACGCGCTCAAGATCCTCGACCTGCTGCTCGAAGCCGGCGTGGAGCCGAACGTGGCCAAGGAGAAGGTGGGCGACGACGAAGACTCCCGCCTGGTGACGGTGGTCGCCGCCTTCCTCCACGACCTGGGGATGTCGATCGGCCGGGAGAATCACGAACTCAATTCGGTCAAAGTGGGCGATCCCTTCATCTTCTCGGTCCTGCGGGAGATCTATCCCGACGAGGGAATGGTCTTCGTTCTCCGCTCCTACATCTTCGAGGCGATTATGGGTCATATGGCCCATATGAAAGTCAAATCGATCGAGTCGGGCGTGGTGCTGGTCAGCGACGGCTGCGATATGGAATTCGGGCGGGCCCGGGCCGCCCTCAAGCGCAAGACCACCCCCGCGGTGGGTGATATTCACGCCCACAGCGCGATGAGCGTCAACCGGGTCGAGATCCTCAAGGGGCAGAGCCGGCCCCTGGAGATTTTCGTGCAGATGAAGGATACCAGCGGGCTCTTCCAAGTCGAGGAAATCCTGCTGGGCAAGATATCGGCCAGCTCGATCAACCCCTACATCCAGGTCAGCGTCCAGGTCGCCGACCAGGAGAAGATGTATTACCGTCTGTAAGCGCGTGTTCGGTTACGGCGTCAGGTAGATTTGCAAGCGCCGCTCGCCGTTGCTTCCCACCGTCCATTCGCCCCCTCTCCTGACGATCAAGCGGCGGCCGTTTCCGCCCAGCGCCTCCTCGTTTACGGACAAGACCGCCGACGCCCTTCCTCTCAGTTCCGCCGATTCGGCGGCGGTCGCGTTTCTTCCCCGCAGCGGAACTCCGCCCTCGGAGAAGGCCATCACGATCGGGCCGGGGCGGAAATCACCGCCCTGCCAGAGACGGGGATAGCGGCGGAAATAGTCGGGAAGACGGGGCGCGGTCAGGACGATCTCAAAGGCCGCCGGGGCCGAGCGAAGATAATCGAGCATACTGAAGACGGGGTCGTCCGGATCGTTCCGATAGATCTCCAGGGGATCGATCCCCACCAGGTTCCAGCCGTGAAAGACGCCGTGGTCCGGCTTGAGCTCCTGGGCCCGGTACCAGCTCGGAAAGTTCATATTCTTGACCATTCCGATCTCGAAGTGGAGGTGGGCGCGGACGCGGGGAATCCGGATGGAGGAAGTGTGGCCCATCACCCCGATCTTTTCCCCCGGGACGATCCGATCGCCGGTCTTGAGACCGGGGGCGACCCGCGCCAGGTGGGCGTAGAGGGTGTAGATCTCGCCCACCGGATCGGGATGGAGAAGCACCACGTAGATTCCGTAGTTGGAGTTGCCGGCGATCCGGTTGACGTAGGCGACCGTCCCGTCGGCGACGGCGTAAACCTTGTCCCGGGGACGGCCGGCTCGGTCCCGGCGCAGGGGGGCGATGTCAATTCCCTGGTGGAACGAGGGGAGGAACCGGTTGCCGACCCGGGAGGTGCGGACCGTGCCGTAAAGCGCCGACTCCGGCCGTCCCGACGCCGTCGGCATATAGACGTCTTCGCGGTCAAAGTCCAACAGGTTTCGCTGGTCAGTGGGGTAGACAAAGGCGAGCGGCGGACGAGGAGCGGCAATAAGCGGCGTTTCATCCTCTCCCACAACCGTCTCTTCCGTCTGCCTCGAGCAGCGCAGAGTCCAGACCCCCAGCGCCAGATTGAGCGCCAGCAGGTAGACCAACCCCCATCGGTGCTTGCGGAGAAATTCCATCAAGATAAACGGAAAAGCGCTATCGGAAATTATCGAAAGGGAATGTTAACTCCACCGGGCGGCCGTTTCAAGCTCCGTCAGCGGGCTCCGGCGGTGAGCAGCAGTTCGACGATATCCCGGTCCCCCTCGATCTCGGCCAGGCGGAGAGCGGTCAGGCCGTACTGCTCGGTGGCGTTGAGGTCGGCGCCGCCGGCGACCAGAAGCCGGACGATATCCTCCCGGCCGTAGAAGACCGCCCACATCAGGGCGTTCATTCCCGCCGTCTCGCCTTCCATCTGGACGTCGAGGTCGGCGCCGCCGCGAACCAATCTTTCCGTCGCTTCCTCCCTCCCGAGGATCGAAGACCAGATCAGGGCGGTGTGTCCCTCGCCGTCTCTGAGATCCGGATCGGCGCCGGCCGCCAGCAGGGCGTCCACGGTTTCGGCGTGGTCCCCGAGAGCGGCCCAGATCAGCACGGTGGCGTCCCTGATCTCCCGCGGCTCGCGCTCCCGGTAAACGAAGGGACCGGAATACCGGAGATCGACATCGGCGCCGAACCGGATGGCGGCTCCGACCGCGCGAACGTCGCCGGCCAGGACCGCCCGGAGCAGCAACTCGTCGGGATCTGCGCTGGCGCGCAGGATCTCCTGCCCGGAGAGTCCTTCGGCGGCGGCCAGCAGGTCGGCGATCTCCCCATAACCGGCCCGGCGGGCCAGGGCGGAGGCGGTTGCGCGGTCGGCATTGACGATCCGCGGGTCGGAGCCCGCGGCCAAAAGCCGTCTCACGATTCCCTCGTCCCCTCTCCCGGCGGCGGCCATCAGGGCGGTCTGACCGGTGTTGGAGCGCGCGTCGGCCAGGGCGCCCGCCTGAAGCAGGATCTCCACCGCTTCCGCCCGGCCGTTGAAGGCCGCCGTCATCAGCGCGGTCTGGCCGTTGCGGCTGCGGGCGTTGGGATTGGCTCCGGCCCGCAACAGCAGCCTCATCATCTCCGGATCGCCGTCGCGGGAGGCCATAATCAGCGCGGTGCCGCCCCAGTTGTCGGCCTGATTGACCTCCGCCCCGCGCGTCAGGAGCAGGTCCACCGTCTGCCGGTCCCCGTCCAGCACCGCCAGCATCAGCGGCGTCAAACCTTCCCGGTTCCGGGTATTGACATCGGCGCCGGCGTCAAGAAGGAGCGGGACCAGCGCGGAATGGCCGGAAGCGATCGCGGCGGAGAGCGGAGTGTAACCCGCCCGGTCGGCCGCCTCCAGCTCCGCGCCCGCTTCCAGCAGCAGGACCAGGGATTGCCGGTCCCCCTCCCGGGCGGCGATTCCCAGGGGGGTGACGCCGTCGCGGGAGGGCGAGTCGACCTGGGCGCCGGAAGCGATGAACTCGCTGATCAGGGCCTGATCACCCCGGGCGACCGCCCAAGACAGGGGAGTCATCCCCCGGTAGGGGCCTGATTCCATTATCACGTTGACGTCCAGGCCGGCGGCGGCGAACTCTTCCACCGCCTCCGCGTTCCCGGCGTTTATCGCCGCCATCAGGGGAGTCACCCCCTCGAAGTCCGCCGTCTCGGGGCGGGAGCCGGATCTCAAGAGAAAGGAGATGACTTCCCGGGAAGCACCCGCCTCCACCGCCTTGAACAACGAGGACTCGCCGGCCAGACACCGGAGATTGACGTCGGCGCCGAGCCCGACCAATTCTTCAACCAGCTCCAGGCGGTTGCCCCGGACCGCCAGCATCAGGGCGGTCTCGCCGGCCAGGTTGCGGGCGTCCAGTTCGGACCCGGCGGCGGACAGCGTCCGGACCAACCGGGAGGCGCCTCCCCGCACAGCCTTCATCAGGGGGGTCTCGAACTCGCGGTCGGTGGCGTTGAGATAGGCCCCTTTTTCGATCAGCAGCTCGACCACCTCCGGCTGGTTGCGAAACGCCGCCGCGTGCAGGGCGGTGTTCCAGTTCCCGTCCCGGGTATTGACGTTCATCCCCGCCCGGAGGAATAGATCGACGGCCAGGAAGTCCCCGCCGCCGGCCCGCTCCACGAAAGCGGCGGGCGCGAATTCCACTCCCATCCGGTCAAGGTCCTCCCGGGCCCTTTCCGGAGTCGGGCCGCAGCCGGACAGAAAGAACGCAGCGGCGGCGAGGCCGGAGATAAAGCGGAACGATTTCATATCAATACCCTCAACGGGTGCAGGAGTAGATCAGAACCGGGGGAAGATTCAGCAGGACAAACCGGGAATGAATATTCGCGAAGTGATTGCGCAGGCGCGGGCTTAGGTGGTAGCCCCGAAGCGTCGTGAGCGAATAGACATACTGGACAAAGACTCCGCCGACGGCGAGCAGAGGAAGGACCGCGTTTTCCAGCAGACCCTCGAAATCGAGAAACGAACAGGGAAGGGTCGAGATTATGCAGTCGACCGGGGTCCCGGCCAGCCCCATATCAAAGAGGACCCGCCGGCTTTCGAAGGCGTCCTCCCGGACTGGAAAGAAATTATCGCCGGAGACGTTCTTACTCAGGAGCCGGTAGAAACTCGCGTTCTTTTCGAAGCTCACCAGCACCGCCTCGGGCCGCTTGCGGCGGAGGATCCGGCGGGTGACCGCCCCGGAAGCGGCGCCGTATTCCAGGATGAGATTGGCCGTGCGGAAAGGAACATACCGGAACATCGCGTTGACACAGGGTCTGGAGTCGGGCGCGATCGCCCCGATCTGGCGGTAGTTGCGGCAGTATTCTTTAAGGAAGGTAAAGTAGGCCCGGGGCTGCCGGGCAAGTGTGATCGGTGCTTTCATAGCCTGTAAGGTATCATAACACGCCGAGGGGAACTTCAGGATTCTTTTCTCGCGGCCGATGCCGCCAAAAGAACGGCCCCCAGCAAAATCACCGGAACGGTCAGCAGCTGCCCCATAGTCATCCATCCTCCGGCCACAAAGCCCAGATGGGGGTCGGGTTCGCGAAAAAACTCGACGGCAAATCGGAAGATCCCGTAACCCAGGCAGAACAGACCCGAGACCGCGCCCCGCCGGCGGGGCCGGGAAGAAAACACCCAGAGAATCAGGAAAAGCGCTGCGCCTTCCAGCAGGGCGTGATAAAGCTGGGAGGGGTGGCGGGGGATGGGCCCCGCGGCGGGATCGGGAAAAACCATCGCCCAGGGACCTTCCCAGGGGCGACCCCAAAGCTCGCCGTTGATGAAGTTCCCGATCCGGCCCAGGCCGATGCCCAGCGGCGCCAGGGGAACCAGAAAATCGGTCGCTTCCAGAAATCCCTTGCCCCGACGGGAGGCAAAGAGGGCGGCGGCCGCCGTCACGCCGATCATCCCACCGTGGAACGACATCCCGCCCCGCCAGAGCTGAAAGGCCAGCAGCGGATTCCGGGCCACGGAGGGCCAGTCGTAAAAGACCAGATATCCCATCCGGGCGCCGACGATCAGGCCGATCACCAGGAAGAAGATCAGGTCGGAGACCTCGGCCGGGGCCCAGCCGGATCCCGGCTTCTTGGCGCGGCGGATGCCCAGCAGCCACGCCAGCAGGAAGCCGAATAAATACATCAGGCCGTACCAGCGCACCTGGACCGGACCCAGGGAAAAGGCGACGGGATCGATATTCGGATACGGAATCATTTCGCGGTATTGACGAGCGATTGCGACCGGACCGCTGCTTTTTGTATAATAATGGCAAGTCCGGCGGTTCTCAACCTATTACGATGAGGAGGCTGACGATGTTGATCCTGATCGTTGATATTTGGGTAAAACCCGACCAGGTGGAGGATTTCATCCGCGCCACGGCCGACAATGTCCGCAACAGCCTCCGGGAGGAAGGGGTGCGGCGTTTCGACTTTGTCCGGGATAATGAAGATCCCGGCCATTTCGTCCTTTACGAGGCTTACCGCGGCGACGCCGATCACGCCCGCCATCGCGAAACCCCCCACTACCTGAAATGGAAGGAGGCGGTGGGCGGGATGATGGCCTCCGAGCGGTCCAGCCGCAAGTACCGCCCGGCCCTGCCCGGGGAGGCCTGAGCGATGGAATTCGAATTCGCCACCGCCGGGCGGATAATCTTTGGAGCGGGGGTTTCCGGGCGACTGGCCGAACTGGCCGCGGCCAACGGCCGTCGGCCCCTGGTCGTCTGCGGATCCAACCCCGACCGCCACGGCGAACTGCTGGATGGTCTGAAAGCAACCGGCCTGGAGTACGAGGTCTTCACGGTCGCCGGGGAGCCTTCGGTGGAGCTGGTTGACGAGGCCGCCGGCCGGGCCTGGGCCCAAGGGCGGGACTCCGTGGTGGGAATCGGCGGCGGCAGCGTTCTCGACGCCGCCAAGGCGGTCTCGGCCCTGCTCGCCAACGATGGCGGGGCTCTCGATTACCTGGAAGTGGTGGGGGCGGGAAAGAAGATCTCCCGCCCGGCCGTCCCCTTCATCGCGGCGCCCACCACCGCCGGCACCGGAAGCGAAGTCACCCGCAACGCCGTACTCTCCGTGCCCGACCGGAAGGTCAAGGTCAGCCTCCGCCACCGGCTGATCATCCCTTCGGTCGCCCTGGTCGACCCCCTGCTCACCCGTACCCTTCCCCCGGAGCTGACCGCCGCGGCCGGGATGGACGCCCTGGCGCAGTTGATCGAGGCATTTGTTTCGCCCCGGTCCCATCCGATGACCGACGCGCTCTGCTGGGCGGGGATCAGAAGAGCGGCCGGGGCGCTCCCGGCCGCCTGGAAGGACGGCTCGGACCTTTCCGCCCGGGAGGCGATGTCGCTGGCGGCGATGCTGAGCGGAATCGGGCTGGCCAACTCCGGACTGGGCGCCGTTCACGGCCTGGCCGGACCGCTGGGCGGGCTCCTGGGCGCCCCCCACGGCGCCCTCTGCGCCCGCCTGCTGCCGGAGGTTCTGGAAAACAACCTGAAGCGGCTGCGCGAAGCGGAAGAGAAGGAGTCGGTGAAACGTTTCACCGAGCTGGCCGTCGCCCTGACCGGAAATCCCCGGGCCCGGGCCGAGGACGCGATCGAACGGACCCGGGGACTGGTCTCAAGATTCGGGATCCCGCCGCTTGCCCGCCACGGTCTCAAGGAAGAAGACATCGACGGCGTGGCCGGGGCGGCCCTGGGTTCTTCCAGCCTGAAGGGAAACCCGGTCCGGCTCGACCAGGACGAGTTGGCCGCCATTATCAAAAAAGCCCTTTAATCGATAAGTTCTTCCAGCCCGGCGGCATCGACAACCGGCCGGCGGCAGGAGAAGCGGCGGCAGACATAGGCGGCCGCCCGCCCCTCGACCATCTTCCGTCCCTGCAGAAGAGGAAGGTTTGAGTTTTCCTCCCCGCAGGCGAAAACGGTATGCGGACGCCAGCGGGCGAAAAGCACCGCGAGCAGTTTTTCGGTATCGGGCGATCCCCGGCGTCCGATCACCGCCACCTCGACCGGCTCGGAGGCCAGGAAGAGGGCCGCGGAAAGAGAGGCCCCGAAGGCGGTCGGATAAGCTTCCATCATCCCCGCGACCGGCTCCAGGGCCGAGCGGGCCGCGGCCAGCCAGCGTTCCTCCCCGGTCAGCCGGCCGAGACCGGCAAGAAGAAGAGCCGCCGCGGCGTTGCCGCTGGGGGTGGGGCCGTCCTGGACTTCCCGCGGGCGGAGAATCAGGTCCCCGTGATCTTCGGGAGTGTCGAAAAACGGCCCCTTATCCCCTTCCCGAAAACGATCGAGCATCTCCCCGGCCAGCTCCCGAATCCAGGAAAACCAGTTTTCGTCGAAACCGGAGCGATAAAGCGCCAGCAGCCCGTCGGCCAGAAAGGCGTAATCTTCCAGGCATCCCGGCAGCCGCGCCCCTCCTTTCTCCGTCCATACCCGCCGCAGGCGGCCGTCGACCCACAGATTCTTTCGGGCGAAAACGGCGCATTCTTCGGCCCGGGCGGCGTAGTCGGGTCTTTCCAGCCAGCGTCCGGCCTCGGCGAAGGCCGCCAGAGCCAGCCCGTTCCAGGAGGCCAGGATCTTCTCATCGCGCGGAGGGCGGGGGCGAAGGGCGCGGGCGGCGGCCAGGGCCGCCCGCCAGCGGTCGATTCGGGATTCCAACGCTTCCGGGCTCAAGCCGGTCCGGCGGGCGGTTTCTTCAACCGGGCGGGCCAGATAGAGAACCCCCGGCTCCTTTCGGCCCTCCAGGCCGGCCAGGGCGAAACATTCCCCGAAGAGTTCCGCCTCGTCGCCCAGGACCAAGCCGATCTCTTTTTTCGTCCAGAGATAATAACGCCCTTCGGCCCCTTCGCTGTCGGCGTCGAGGCTGCTGAAGAAACCGCCGGCGGGGTGGCGCAGCTCGCGGACCAGAAAATCCAGCGTCTCGACGGCGACCCGGCGGTAGAGGCGTTCCCCGGTGATCTTCCAGGCGTGAAGATAGACTCTCGCCAGAAGGGCGTTGTCGTAGAGCATCTTCTCGAAATGCGGAACCAGCCACCGGCCGTCGGTAGAGTAACGGGCGAAACCCCCGCCCACCTGATCCCGGATGCCGCCGGCAGCCATCTTCTTCAGGGTGGTCCCGGCCGCTTCCCGGGCAAAGGCGTTTCCGCCGGCCAGGTGATAGCGAAGCAGGTATTCCAGGGTCGTGGAGGGTGGAAATTTCGGCGCTCCGCCGAAACCGCCTTCCGCCCGGTCGAATTGTCCGCGCAGTTGGTTCAGGGCGCGCGTAAAGAGACCGTCTTCGATCGGACGGGGGCGCGAGGCCGGCCCGGCGGAAAGATCCCTGGTCATCCCGGTCAGCCGGCGGGCCTGTTCTTCCACCGCTTCGCGCTCGTTCTTCCAGGCGGCGGCGAGCGCCCGGAGGAGATCGGGAAAGGCGGGCAGCCCGAAACCCGGCCGGGGAGGGAAATAGGTGCCGGCGTAAAACGGCCGGCCGTCGGGGGTGAGAAAGACGGTCATCGGCCAGCCGCCGGACCCGGTAAAAGCCGTCACCGATTTCATATATACCGAATCGATATCCGGCCGCTCCTCCCGGTCAACCTTGATATTGACGAAGTGCGCGTTCATGATCTCAGCCGTCGCGGGATCCTCGAAGGATTCGCGGGACATCACGTGACACCAGTGGCAGGCGGAATAACCGACCGAGAGAAGAATCGGCCGGTCTTCGCGGCGGGCCCGCTCCAGCGCTTCGGTACCCCAGGGATACCACTCAACCGGATTGGAGACGTGCTGAAGGAGGTAGGGGCTGGTTTCTCCGGCCAGATGATTCTTCACGGGGCCTCCGCCCGCTTCAGCCGGCGGTATCTTTCGCCAGCAGAAGGCGGACCTTCTCCATCACCGTTTCGACCGTTATCTTCCGCATACAGACGTTGTCCCGGCAGGGAGAGAAACGGTGGTTGAGGATATTGACGCAGGGACTGCAGGCCAGGCCGGCGCTGATCGAGACGGCATTGGGGCCGAGGGGGGCGTAAAGCAGCGGGGTCTCGGGGCCGAAGAGGGCGATCACCTTGATCGGGGTCAGGGTGGCGAAATGGCAGGGTCCGGAATCGTTGGAGACGATCAGGTCGCAGAGGGTGTAGAGGGTCAGAAGCTCCCGGAAACCGGTCTCACCGGCCAGGTTGAGGCAGCGGCCGCCGCCCCCGATGGCCGCCGCCAGCCCCTCCACCGCCGACCGCTCCCCGGTTGACCCGGTCAGGACCAGAACCGATTCCGGCCAGGTCGAGAGAATCTCCTTTCCCAGGGCGACGAAATTTCGGTCCGGCCAGCGGCGCAGGGGGAGAAGGTCGCTGCAGTTGGCGTTGAGGATCACCCGCGGCCCCGGGCCGGCGGGCAGCCGGGCGGCCAGCGCGGCCGACTCTTCCGGCGACGGCTTGAAGGCCGGAAGCTCCTTCAGGTAGGCGGAAACATCCTCTTTGACGCGGGGGACCTGTCCCGCCGGCGCCTCCAGGGCCCGGACCAGGGAAAGAAAGGACCGGCTGATATGGTGCTGGAAGGTGTAGTTGAGCTCGACGTTGAACAGACGCCCCCGGTAGGGACCCTCGGAGGTGAAGTTGGCGTAGCCGACCCGGCGGCGGGCGCCGGTAAGCCAGGTGATCACCGCCGAGGAACGGGTCAGCCCCTCCAGGTCGACGGCGGTATCCACCCGCTCGCGCCGCAGACGGCGCCGGGACCGGATGAGGGTGACAAGAAAACGCGTAAAGTTCGAGTCGTCGATCTCGACGACGTTTCCCGGCGCGAAATACGGCAGCAGATCGGCGATCGGGCGGTTGGTCTTGAAGACCAGCAGAAAGACATTCTCCTTCCCCACCATCTCCGTCGCCAATGAGAAGGCGGAGCCGGCCAGGACCGTGGAACCCATCTCGATCAGCTTGACGAAGACGATCCGGCGGGGCCTCGGGTCCGGGGAGCGGGAAAAAAGGCGGCGGGACGCCTCGGCCAGGGTGAGCAGAAAGACGGCGGGTTTTCCCAGCCACCGGTCGAGAGCGCGTATTCTTTCAGGTCTCATCGGGGTTCCTCATCCGGAATAATCCGCCGCGGGAGATTCTCACGGGACGGACCACGGCCGAAAAACGGCCGGGGACGCGGTGTCGAACAGCTCCAGCGCTTTCCCGTCAGTATGCTTCTTTAGCCCTTCAGCGTAAAGCGTTTTCGTACCGGTCGTTTTTGTTTGAGAATATGTTATGATTTATGGAAATAATAAGTCAGAGCCAATGATCGCCACCCTCAGAAATATCGATATCGCCCTGTTTTTCTTCATCAACAACGGCTGGTCGACGGGGTTGATGGACGACATCTTCGTGCCCTTGAGTTCCCTGGGAAGCTGGCCGGTTCTTCTGATCACGCTGGCCCTGCTGGGCGGTCAGGGGGGGAGGCGGCTGCGCCTCCATTCCGTCTCGTTCCTGCTGGTGGGGCTGGCGACGGTCTTCATCGTGCTGAACGCCAAAAAGGCGATCGGGCTGAGAAGGCCGCTCGGGGTCTTCCGGAGAGAACTGCGGACCGGAGAGGTCGTGATCAATCTCCCCGACGGGACCACGCCCCGCCGCGGCGCCCTGCCCTCCGGCCACACCACGATGGCCTTCTTCGCCCTGGTCTACGCCTCCCGTTTCCGGGAGAAGGGGCGCTGGGCTCTCTTCCTTCTCGCCGCCCTGATCGGCATCGCGCGGATCTACACCGGCGCCCACTTCCCGTCCGACATCGCGGCGGGCGCCGCTCTGGGAACGGGCGCGGCCTTCCTGGCGGCGGTTGTCTTCCGGCGGCTGGAGACAATGAGATGGCGGACAAGCCCACCGAGCTGACGCGGCGTTTCCGCCTCCGGTTCTGGTTTGTCCTGGCCGCGGTCACCGGATTGAGGCTGGCCGTGGCGGGGACCGCCGGCCTCGGGGTCGATGAGTCCCACTATCTTCTCTTCTCCCGTCATCCGGCCTGGGGATATTTCGATCACCCTCCCCTGGTCATCCTGGCCGCGCTGCCGGCCCGGCTGCTCGTGGAAAGCCCCTTCACCGCCCGGCTGGGGCCGATTCTGCTGGCCGCGGCGACCCTCGCTCTCTGGAGGGCCTGGGCCCTCCGGATGGGCCGGGAGGAAGCGGGGATCTGGAGAGGGGCGTTGATCCTCCACCTGCTTCCGATCTACCACCTGCTCTCCCTGGCCCTGATGCCGGACGCGCCGTTGAACCTGTTCTGGTGCCTGGCGCTCTACTCCGCCTGGCGGGCGACCGGCGAGGGACGGTGGCGGTGGTGGCTGGCCGCCGGGGCGGCGGGCGGACTGGCCGCGTTGAGCAAGTATCACGGCGCGTTGCTGATCCCCTGCCTGGCCGGTTACCTGGCCGCTTCCCGGAAGAACCGTTTCTGGCTGGCGCGACCCCAGCCTTACCTGGCGGCCCTGACCGCGGCGGCCATCTTTCTGCCCAACATCCTCTGGAACCAGAGCCACGACTGGATATCCTACCGCTTCCAGCTCGGCCACGGCCTGGGGGGACGCTGGAGTCCTTCGATCGGGAACGTCCTGGAGATGGTCGGCGGGCAGCTGGGGGCGGCCTCGCCGCTGGTCTTCGTCTTCCTGATCGCGGGCTGGGCGGTCCTGGCGGGGAAGCGAGACAAGTCCGAATCCGACCGTTTCCTGCTCTGGACCAGCCTCCCGGTCTTCGCCTTCTTCGCGCTCACCTCCGCCGGCGGCAAGATCCTCCCCCACTGGACATTCGTGGGCTGGTGGGCGGGCGCTCTGGCCGCGGGCGAAGTCTTCCGCGAACGCCTTCTTTGTTCGCGACGGGCGGGCGGCTGGAGGAAGCTGTGGCGCTGGGGCGCCGGGGTGGCGCTGGCGCTGATCGCCGCGATGTACCTGACGATGGTCTTCCCGGTGATCCGCCCGGTCTACCGGGCCGCCCGGAGTGTTTCCCTGGCCGTCAACCGGAGGTTTCCCGCCATCGAGCCGCTGGGGCCGTACCGCAACAAGTACGACATCACCAACGATCTCTACGGCTGGCCGGAGGCGGGGGCGAAGACCGAACAGATCCGCGCCCGGACCGAACGCCCGGAAAAAACCTTCGTCTTCGCCCACCGCCCCTTCACCGCTTCCCAGCTCGCCCTCTACCTGGAACCGGGGACCGCGATCACGACTCTCAACCCCCGGCCCGACCAGTACCGCCTCTGGTTCGACGCCGACGCGCACCGGGGCTGGGACGCGATCTTCATCGATCACGACCGCTACTGGCAGGGATTCGACCGTTATCTCCGGCTCTTCGAGAGCGGGGACAGCGAACCGGTCGAATTCACGGTTTACCGCGGCGGACATCCCGCTCACCGGTTCCGGGTTTACCGTTACTTCAATTTCAAGGGGAGGCCGGAGGGGATTCGTAGATGAAGCTCGCGCTCTTCCTTTCGCTGTTGTGCTTATTCCCGGCGCGGAAGGGTGCGGCCTCCCAACCCGATGCCGTACTGCTGCCGCCGGCGGGCGGGCGGCTCGCGGCCATCTTTCCCGACGACGTTGAAGACTACATCGCCCGGGATCCGGACGGCCGGAAACTTGAGATCCCCTACGTTCCCACCCCGATGGCCGCGGTCGTCGCCATCCTGGAGATGGCCCGCGTGGGTGAAGACGACATCGTTTTTGACCTGGGCTGCGGCGACGGCCGGATTCCGATCGCCGCCGCCGACTACTACGGAGCCCGCGGCGTGGGAGTGGATCTCGACCCCCGCCGGATCGAGGAGTCGCTTCAAAACGCCGCGGCCGCCGGCGTCGAAGATCGGGTCGAATTCCGCGTGGCCGATGTCTTCGATACCGATTTCAGCCGCGCGACCGTAGTTACGCTCTATCTCCTCCAGGCGGTCAACCTGGAGCTGCGCCCCCTGCTTCTCGAACGGCTCCGCCCGGGAACCCGGGTGGTCTCCCATATGTTCGATATGGGAGACTGGGAACCGGACCACAGCCTGGTGGTCTCAACCGGCGAGATCGAGGAGCACCCGCTTTACCTCTGGCTGATCCCGGCGCCCTTCGACGGTTCCTGGTCCGGCGAGATCGAGGCCGGTCCCGACCGCCTCCCCCTCGAACTCGAGCTGGAACGGGAGTTCCAGTTGCTGGCGGGCGGAATCAGGCTCGACGGCCCGGCCGCTCCGATCACGAAGGGGAGGCTTTATGGGAAGAGTGTCGCTCTGGAAGCCGAGGCCGTCGTCGAGAGCGGGAAGACCGGCCTGCGGCTGCTGGGGCGGATCGAGGGCGACCGGGCGGAAGGCCTGGCCCTGATCGAAAAGGGACGCTGGGCGGGGGCCCATCCCTGGACGGCGGCGCGTTCGCGTTGATCCGGGCCGGGGACGGGGGCCGCTCCGGCCGCCCGTCATCCTCCGCTTCGCGCCGCCTCCCCGGCCAGAGCGGCGGCGAAAGCTTCCGGATGCGCCCGGATATAGCGCTGCTGGAGCGCGATGAATGGCGCGAAAAGGAGATTATTTGTTGTCATTCTGTTTCTCAGCGCAGCGAAGGGAAGAGTCTCGATATTTTATTATTCTTCCAGCGGGACATAGATCTCGGTAAGGAGACGCTCCGGGGGCGTGCGGGCGGGATCGTTGAGGTAGACCTCGTAGCAGGGGGCGTTACCGACCATCCGGCCGCTGGTCGGCGCCCACTCGCCGTAGATCCTCGAGTAGGCGTCTTTCAGCCCGCTGTAGGGGCCCCGGTGCTCCGCGATCGCGAACTCGCCGCCGGGCAACGTCCGGACCCCGATCTCCCCTTCCGGCTCGACGTCTTCGCCGACGGTTACGCAGGCGTCGTAGCGGATTTTGGCCGGTGGGGTGACGTCGGGATCGTCGTAGGAGACGCCGACGGCCGCGGTCTCCGGTCCGAGCAGCCCCCGGCGACCGGCCCAGGCGCAGAGCCGTTCCCAGGCGGCACCGCATTCCTCGTAGGGGCCGATGTGGCGGATAAACGCCACCTGCCGGGGCGGGACCTTTTCTATCCTTATCTTCATCCTGGTTCCTCCTTTGAGTTTGGGTTTTAGAATCGGCGACGGTCGGGGCGGCAAGGCGGGCGAGCTTCCGTCCGGTCGGCGACGCCAGGACGAAGGCGAACGGCCGAACATCTTCCGGAAGGCCCGGCTGAACGATTCGTGGGTCTCGAAACCGGCCTCCAGGGCGACGTCGAGGACGGAACGCCGGGAGTTTGCCAGGGCGTGGGTCGCCCTTTCCAGGCGCAGCCGGCGGATATGCTCGCCGACCGGCTCTCCCACCAGGCCCTTGAAGATCCGGTGGAAGTGAAACGGCGAGAAACAGGCGATCCCGGCCAGCTCTTCCAGCGGCAGCGGCTCGTCCAGCCGCGACTGGATGTGGACGAGCACTTCCAGGATACGCTGGCGGTAGATTCTTTCGGTCTCGTTCTTCATCCGCTCCCGATCGTGGCGCCAGAATACGCCATCCCGGCGGGGAAGTCTTGACCGTTCTTGCGGAATTGGGGGGCCGGAAATACGAGGGGAAACGTCAGGCGGGATCGAGCAGCTTGAAACCGGTGGCCGGGTCGTGGCGGCGGACCGACCGGTCCCCGGTCAGCTCCACCATCACCACCTCCAGGACTTCCCAGACCCGGAGCCCTTCCCGGCCGCAGCCGGTGACGGTCTTCTCTCCCCTCCCGCAGGCCAGGTGCATATGAAGAAGAGGGTTGCCGTCCCCGTCGGGGAAGAGAGTCCCCACGCCGGCGGCCTCGTGGACGCCGCGAAGAAGATGGTGGAGGGGCGGAACCGGGCGGGCGGCCGGATCCTCGGGGCCGACGACCAGCCGGCTGCCCTCGTCGGCTCCGCCGACGGCGAACAGGCAGGCCGACCGGACGCCGAGGCGGCGGGCGAAATCCTCGATCGTTTCGTGGAGAACCTCGCCGTTCTCCAGCCGCAGGACAAAAACCCTTCCCGGCGCCGCTTCGGAATATTTCATCTTCAGCGGCTCACTTGCGGCGGATGTAGATGACCTTCTGGCGATTGCCGGGCCCCTCCTGCCGGCTGTCGATCTCGAAGAGATTGATCGCCCGGATCAGGGAGCTGAGCTTGGCGTAACCGTAGTTGCGGGAATCGAACGAGGGATGCTGGTTGGAGATCTTCGAGCCCACGCGGGCCAGCGGGGCCCAGCCGTCCTCCTCGGCCACCGCCTCGACCGCATCGGCGATCATCCCCGACAGTTTCTTGTCCTTCCGCAAAGCCTCGGCCCCCTTGCGCCTCCCCGCGGCCGATTGCCGGGCGGCGGCGGCCTCGCCTTCCGGGGATTTCCGGAGGATGTCGTTGTAGATGAACTTGTCGCAGGCGCTGACGAAGGCGGCCGGGGTCTTCTTCTCGCCGAAACCGTAAACCGTCAACCCCTGTTCGCGGATCCGGGAGGCCAGCCGGGTGAAGTCGCTGTCGCTGGTGACCAGGCAGAAACCGTCGAACCGGCCGGTGTAGAGCAGGTCCATCGCGTCGATGATCATCGCGCTGTCGGTGGCGTTCTTGCCGACGGTGTGGCGGAACTGCTGGATGGGATGAATGGCGAAGCTGGCCAGCACCTTCTTCCAGCTGCTTAAGTTGGTCGATGTCCAGTCGCCGTAGATCCGCTTGACCGTCGCGGTGCCGTATTTCGAGATCTCCGCCACCAGGGCGTCGATAATCGTGGGCGTGGTGTTGTCGGCGTCGATCAGGACCGCCAGCCTCTTCTCGGCAGCATTTCTCGCGTCCATAAACTCCCTCTCATCTGGGGTCAAATCTTTACTCTTGACTTTACCTTATTCAGTTTCGCCAGCTTCTCCTCAAATTCCCTCCGCCGGGAGGAATCCTCCTCCAATTGCCGCCGAAACCGCTTTCTCGACACGCTGACCGCGCTGTAATCTATACCGCCCATCAACTCTCCGATCTCAGCCTGGGTTATCGGACAGAAGCGATAAAGCAACTCCATCAGCATTGACCGCTCGACGGTCCTCCTTCCTCTCCGGCAGAGCTCGGTCCGGGACGTCCCGATCATCCGGCAATACCTTTCTATCAACTCCCCGGGCTCGTACTCCGAATGCAATATTCTGACCGCCGGCTGTTCCCGGGGAGAAACCCCGCGGTCAAAACCGCGGGACTTAATCCGGTTGATGAACTCCTCCTCGCCGACAACCCCATGGCCCCGGGCCAGGGCCAGAGGATTGGCCAAACCCTCGTCGAGACCGCGAGCGACAAACCGGCAGTAGGCCCTTCTTCCCCCGGCATTATCCCCGCCCAGGTAATTGAGCAGAACCCGGTAATCGATAAATCCTTTACGCCTGGCGACCGAGCAAT
This sequence comes from PVC group bacterium, assembly GCA_003551625.1. Lineage (GTDB taxonomy): Bacteria > Auribacterota > Erginobacteria > Erginobacterales > PUNC01 > PUNC01. The sequence goes on from PUNC01000133.1 coordinate 53,873, forward strand.
ACCCCGGAAGACTGCTCCATTGGTATCTCAAAAGGTCGCGCCAGGCGTCGAAAGCGGCTTCCGTCCCCGCCCCGGCAGCCCGTGCCGGATTCAGATGCACGTAGCGGGAAACCTCCAGCAGGTAACTGTCGGCGTCGATCAGGAACGCCTTATATCTGCCCTGGTAGAGATGTCCCACCCGTTTGTGCCGGTGATTGAAAGCGCCGGTGTAGGAGACGTTAAAGTGGCGCATGAACTCCGGAAGGTTCCCCCGGGGCGTCTTCACCAACAGGTGGAAGTGATTGGGCATACAGACATAGGCCAGCAGCGATACGCCGTAAATTTCGGTCGACAGGGCGAGTTTCTTCAGAAATATTTCCCGGTCCCGCGGGTCGCGAAAAATCTTCTTCTTCTCGTTACCCCGGCAGGTGATATGATAGCAGGCGCCGGGATAGAGAATTCTTAAGGGTCTGGCCATATTTCAACCATAGCGGCCGCGGACGTAAAGTCAAGAGTAAAGATTTGACCCCATGGAAATACCGGGATTGTCAACCCACCGGCTGGAAGCCCTGACCGACGGAGTCTTCGCCATCGCGATGACCCTTCTGGTCCTGAATCTCCACATTCCGGACAGGATCCTGGAGCTCGGCGAAGGGCAGGCCCGGCAGATTCTAATCGATCAGATCCCGAAGTTTTTCCATTATGCCGTCAGTTTTATCCTGTTAGCCGTCTTCTGGATCACTCACCACAAGACCTTCCACCTGATCGAAAAGACCGACCGGATCCACACCTGGATCAACATCCTGTTTCTGATGTTCGTGGCGCTGATCCCGTTCTCGACATCACTGATCGGGAACTATCCCGACGACCTGGCGGACGAGCTCTTTTTCAGCGCCAACATCTTCGCCATCGGCGCCCTGGCGCTGCTCAACTGGCTTTACGCCTCCCGCGGCCGGCGGCTGGTCGGCGAGCGGGTTACGCACGAGCTGGCCGACCTGCTGACCCTGAGAATCGCGGTTATCCCCCTGGTCGCGCTGGCGGCGGCGGGGGTAGCGGCTTTCAAACCGGGATGGGCCCCCTTCTCGCTGCTTTTGATCCCGCTCATCCTTCTCCTTCTTCCCACCCGGACACGACGTGACCGCCGAGATGATTGAATTCGCCGAAACCTATCTTGACCAGACCGGCGGCCGCACGCCCAGGAGCCGCAGCCCCGGCGGCGGCCCCCGGCCGGCGAAGCTTTTCAAGGGCACCCGGAAGGAGGCGAAGATCTCATTGAAACTTTCCGGTTCGGACACGGGCGGAAAAAGCGGCTGATGCGAATCGGCTACCCCTGCATCAACCGTTCCCTCGGCTGCACCGCCGGCCGGACCTTCCGGCTCGCCTCCTATTCGCGACGGCGGATGGCCGAGACGGTCGCACTCAATCTTGACTGCCTGGAGAAAATCCTGGCCTTCAACGCCGTCAACGGCCTGCTCTTCTTCCGGATAAGCTCCGACCTGATTCCCTTCGCCTCGCACCCGGTCTGCCGTTTTCCCTGGGCCGAACGCTTCGGCGAAAGGCTGCGGGCGATCGGGCGGTTGATTAAGAAACAGGGCTTCCGGATCTCGATGCACCCCGACCAGTTCACCCTGATCAACTCACCCGACGGGGGAGTCTTCAACCGCTCGGCGGCGGAGCTGGAATACCACTGCCGGGTGCTGGACCTGATGGGGCTGGACCGGACGGCGCGGGTCCAGATCCACGTGGGAGGCGTCTACGGAGACCGGGAAACGAGCATGAAAAGATTCGTCGAGCGCTTCCGGAGCCTTGACCGCGCCGTCCGCCGGCGGCTGACGATCGAGAACGACGAGCGGCTCTATCCCGTCGCCGACTGTCTGGCGCTCTCGCGCGCGACCGGCGTCCCGGTCCTCTTCGACCTCTTCCACCACCGCCTCAACCACCGGCGCGAGAGCGCGGCCGACGCCCTGGACGCCTGCGCCGCCACCTGGCCCGCGGCCGCCGGGATCCCGATGGTCGACTACTCGTCGCAGCAACCGGGGGGAAGACCGGGAAAACACGCCGAGAGCATCGACACCTCCCACTTCAAACGGTTCCTCCGGGCGACGCGGGGAATTGATTTCGACGTGATGCTCGAGATCAAGGACAAGGAGAAAAGCGCTCTCGCCGCCCTGGCGGCGGCGGGACGCGACCGGCGGCTGGCGATGGGGGTTTGATGTTGCCAAAACCCGAACCGATTCACCGACCGGATAAACGCCGCCAATTAAATATGATAAGATAAAAAGGCTTTTCGGGAGAGGTGCCGGAGTGGTTGAACGGGGCGGTCTTGAAAACCGTTGTCCGCGTGAGCGGACCGTGGGTTCGAATCCCACCCTCTCCGTATCACAATGCGAAGCATTGGGAGACGGCGGCCGCGCAGCGGCGGCTCTCCCGGAGGGAGAGAGAGGTGGGATGTGAGACCGCCGTCAGGCGGCGAACCCGAAGGGATGACGGAGTCATCAATCCCACCCTCTCCGTATAAATTTTGCCAGGGCAAAATTTATGGAAAGAAATTCGGATAAAGAACTATTAGTCCGCGCTGCTTACAAGGGGGCGGAGAGCGTGTCGCGGCCGTGGAGGTAGGGGCGCAGGGCCGCGGGAATCTCCACGGTTCCGTCGGAGCGCTGGTAATTCTCCAGCAGGGCGACGATGGTCCGGGGCAGCGCCAGCCCGGAAGCGTTGAGGGTGTGGGGATGTCTTACCTTGCCGGCGCCGTCGCGGAAACGGATGTCGGAGCGGCGGGCCTGGAAGTCGGCGAAGTTTGAACAGGAGGAGACCTCCAGCCATTCGTTCTGCCCGGGCGCCCAGGCCTCGATGTCGTAACACCTGGCGGAGGCGAAACTCAGGTCGGAAGCGGGCAGCTCGATCACCCGGTAAGGAATCTTGAGAATCGCCAGAACCTTCTCCGCGTCGGCCAGCAGGCTCTCCAGCTCCCGCCAGGATTCCTCGGGGCGGGTGAACTTAACCAGCTCTACCTTGTCGAACTGGTGGAGACGGATCAGCCCCCGGGTATCCTTCCCGTAGGAGCCGGCCTCCCGCCGGAAGCAGGCGGTGACGGCGACCAGGCGAAGGGGCAGCTCGGGGTCTTCCAGGATCTCCCCGCGGTAGAGATTGGTCAGCGGCACCTCGCCGGTAGGGATGAGGAAGAGGTCCTCCCGGTCGAGGTGGTACATATCGTCCTCCAGCTTGGGGAGCTGACCGGTGCCGACCAGGCAATCGCGGGAGCAGAGGACCGGCGGCGAGATCTCAAGGTAGCCGTGCTCGGAGGTGTGCAGGTCGAGCATAAAGTTGACCAGGGCGCGGGAGAGCAGCGCGCCGTCCCCCTTCAGGAGGGGGAAATTGCTCCCGCTGATCCGGGCCGCCCGGGGCAGGTCGGCCAGCTGGAGCGTATCGACGATTTCAAGGTGATCGCGGGGGGAGAAATCGAAATCGCGGACGGCCCCCTCTTCCCTGACCAGCCGGAACGGCTCCCGCTCCGTTCCGTCCGGAACGTCCGGGTGGGGAATGTTCGGGACGCGCAGAAGCAGCCGTCCCAGTTCTTCCTCGACCTCCTTGAGATCCCCGTCCAGGGAGCGGATCCGGCCGGAAAGCTCCTTCATCTCCGCCATCCGCGCCGAGCCTTCCTCCCCTCGCTTCTTCGCTTCCCCGATCTCCCGGGAGGCGGCGTTGCGGACGCGCTTGAGTTCCTCGGCCCGGGAGAGGAACTCCCGGCGTCGGGCGTCCAGCTTCAGGATTCCGTCCAGATCCGCTTCCATCCTCCGGGCGTTCAGGGCGGCGCGAACCGTCTCCGGATTCTCTCTAATGTATTTAAGATCGAGCATATTTCACCCCTTCATTACGCAGATCGGCTTGAGGCGGGCGACCTTGCGGGAGATGCCGGCGCCGTGGACCACCTCGACGACCCGGGAGACGTCCTTGTAGGCGTCGGGGGCCTCCTCGCCCAGGGTGCGAAGACTTTTCGCCATCACGCTGATGCCGCGCGCGCCCAGCCGGTCCACCAGGTCCCGCCCCCGGGTCAGCTTGAGGGCGGCGTGGCGGCTCATCAGTCGCCCGGCTCCGTGGCAGGTGCTCCCCCAGGTTTCCCGCATAGCCCCCTCGGTTCCGGCCAGGACGAAGGAGAACCTTCCCATATCCCCCGGAACGATCACGGGCTGGCCCACGGAGCGGTAGCGGCCGGGCAGCGCGGGGTGGCCGGCGGCGAAAGCCCGCGTGGCCCCCTTGCGATGAACGCAGACCCTTCGACGGGAACCTTCGATCTCGTGCTCCTCGAACTTGGCAATGTTGTGGGCGACATCATAGACGAGATCAAGACCGAGCTGTTCGGCGCCCCGGCGGAAGACGGCCTCGAAAGCCTCCCGGACCCAGTGCATTATGATCTGGCGGTTGGCCCAGGCAAAGTTCGCCGAGCAGGCCATCGCCGCGAAATACCGTTTCCCTTCCGGCGATTCGATCGGAGCGCAGGCCAGCTGGCGGTCCGGCAGCTCGATCCCGTAGCGATTTACCGCCTTCCCCATCACCTTGAGGTAGTCGTCGCAGACCTGGTGTCCCAGGCCCCGGGAGCCGCAGTGGATCATCACCGCGGCCATCCCCGGGGAAATCCCAAAGGCGGCGGCCGCGGACCCGTCGTAGATTTCGTCTACCTCCTGGACTTCCAGAAAGTGGTTCCCGGAGCCGAGCGTGCCGAGCTGGGGAGCGCCGCGCTGGAGCGCCCGATCGCTCACCGCCGCCGGGTCGGCCTCCTCGAGGCAGCCTTCCTCCTCGGTGACCGACAGATCCTCGGGCCGGCCGTATCCCTCGGCCACGGCCCATCTGCTTCCCCGGGTCAGGACCCGGGCGGCCTCCTTCCCCTTGACCCGTACCCGGCTCTTCGAACCGACCCCGCAGGGCACCCGGTTGAAGAGTTCGGCCAGAAGCTCATCGCGGAGACGGCGACAATCGGAGGCGTCGATCCCGGTCCGCAGCAACCTGACCCCACAATTGATATCGTATCCAATTCCTCCGGGCGAGATCACGCCCCCCCGCGCGGGGTCGGTGGCGGCGACGCCGCCGATGGGGAAACCGTAGCCCCAGTGAATATCGGGCATAGCCAGGGAATACCTGACGATTCCGGGAAGGGCGGCCACGTTGGCCACCTGGACATAGGTCTTGTCCCGGGTCAGGTGCGGGAGCAGGGACGAATCGGCGTAGATCAGTCCCGGAACCCTCATCCCGGGCGCAAAGCTTTGCGGGATCCGCCAGCGCCAGTCGTCGATCCGTTCCAGAAAACCGAGGTTCCGCTGTTCGTCGCTCATAGATATAAGAGGTTGAGTTCGCTTCGTCGCAATGACAGAAAAGATCCGGAATTACAAATCAAAGACCACCTTCGCCTCCCAACCGGCGGCGGTCCGGACGAGACGAAGGTCGTGGTAGGTGGCGGCCTTGATGGCGGGGCCGACGGCCCGGCGGGCGAAGTCCAGACCGGCCCCGGATATCTCCGCCTTCAGCCGGCGGCGGCCGAAAAGACGGAAACGGTAGCGGTCGTACTTGACACCCTCGACCTCCAGGTAGTAGAGGACCTCGTTGAGCCAGGCCACCAGGAGTTCCTCCCGGCCCGCCGCTTCCAGGTCCACCACCCGGGTCGCCCGGCGCCCCCGGGCGGGTCCGGGGACGACGTAATCGAGCGTGGAACGGGCGGCGGCGGCAAAAAGTTCCTTCAGGGTACCGGACCGGAATGTCAATTCCAGGTCGGCCGAATGCGGGCCGACACTGAAATCGCCGCCGGAGGTGGGCATCCCCTACTCCCCGGCTTCCCCGCCCACGACTTCTATCACCTTCCCCACCGATACCAGGCTGTCTTCGGAACTGAGATTGATCAGACGCACTCCCTGGGTCACCCGGCCGATGGTTCTGATCTCGGAGACCTCGAGACGGATCATCTTGCCGCCGGCGGTGATCATCATAATCTCGTCGACGTCCTCCACCGTCTCGGCGCCGACCACGTCGCCGGTCTTGGCCCCGGTGCGCAGGGTGATCAACCCGCTGCCGCCCCGTCCCTGGACCCGGTACTGGTCAAAACCGGTTCGCTTGCCGTAACCGTTCCCGGAGACGACCAGCAGGGTCTGATCGTCGGCGACCTTCTTCATCGCCACCACCGAATCGTCCTTGCCCAGCCGGATCCCCCGAACCCCGTACGCGGGACGGCCCATCGCCCTCAAGTCGGCCTCGTGGAACCTGATCGACTTGCCCTTGACCGTAACCAGGAGAATGTCGGAGGCGCCCCCGGTAAGCTCGGCGCCGATGATGCGGTCGTCGGGATTGATGCCCATCGCCACGATCCCCCCGGCCCGGGGCCGGCTGAAGTTGGAGAGAGGAGTCTTCTTGACCACCCCCTTCCGCGTGGCCATTACCACGAACCTTTCCCCGTCGAAGTTACGGACCCGGATGACGGCGGCGATCTTGTCTTCCCCGGAGATCTCAAGCACGTTGGCGATCGAACGGCCCTGGGAGGTCCGGGAACCCTGGGGAATCTGGTAAACCTTGAGCCAGTGGACCCGGCCGTTCTCGGTGAAGAAGAGTAGATAATCGTGGGTGGAAGCCGTAAACAGCCGCTCGACGTAATCTTCTTCCCGGACGGCCATTCCCGCCACTCCCTTGCCTCCCCGCCGCTGCGACTTGTAGGTGGTCATCGGCACCCGCTTGATGTAGCCCCGGTGGCTGATCGTGATCAGGGCGCCGACGTCGGCGATCATATCCTCGATCTTGAACTCCCCCTCCTCGGGGACGATGTCGGTTCTCCGGCCGTCGCCGTATTTTTCCACCAGCTCCCGGAGATCATCTTTTATCAGCCCCAGCACCATCTGCTCGCTATCCAAGATGGACTGGAGGTAAGCGATCCGCTTGATAAGTTCCCGGTACTCGTCTTCGATCTTCTTCCCCTCGAGATTGGTCAACTGATACAGGCGCATATCCAGAATCGCGTCGGCCTGGACGTCGCTGAGTTTGAGCCGCTTGATCAGATTGCCCTTGGCCTCCTCCCGGTTGGCCGAGGACTTGATGATCTTGATCACCTCATCGATATGCTTAAGGGCGATCTTGAACCCTTCCAGGATGTGGGCGCGTTTCTCGGCCAGGTCGAGCTCGAACCGGGTTCTCCGGAGGATCACCTCCTTGCGGTGTTCGACGAAGCACCGGATCAGCCCCTTGAGGTTCATCACCCGGGGCCGGCCGTGGTCGAGACCGAGAAGGATCACCCCGAAGGTCTGCCGCAGCTGGGTCTTGCTGTAAAGCTGATTGGTGATGACCTTGGCCACCTCCCCCCGCTTGAGCTCGACCACGATCCGCATCCCCTCCCGGTCGGACTCGTCGCGGAGATCGCTGATACCGGTTATCTTCTTGTCGTTGACCAGCGAGGCGATCTCTCCCAGGAGATTGGTCTTGTTGACCGAGTAGGGGATCTCGCTGATGATCAGCGCCTCCTTGCCGCCTTTGAGCGGCTCCACTCCAATCCGCCCCTGAACCTTGATCCGTCCCCGGCCGGTGGAATAGGCCCGGGTTATCTCGGAGGTGCCGGTGATGATGCCCCCGGTCGGAAAATCCGGTCCCGGCAGGACCTTCATCAGCTCCTCGACCGTCACTTCCGGGTCGTCGATCCAGAGGTTTATCGCCGCGGCCACTTCGCCCAGGTTGTGGGGGGGGATATTGGTTGCCATCCCGACGGCGATCCCGGATCCGCCGTTGCAGAGAAGGTTGGGGAATTTCCCGGGAAGAACCACCGGTTCGTTCCGGGTCTCGTCGTAATTGGGGATAAAATCGACCGTATCTTTCTTCAGGTCGAGCAGCATTTCCATCGCCAGCGGGGTGAGGCGGGCTTCGGTGTAACGCATCGCGGCGGGCGGATCGCCGTCGATCGATCCGAAGTTTCCCTGCCCCTGAACGAGCGGGTATCGCAGGTTGAAGTCCTGGGCCATTCGCACCAGCGTGGGATAGACGACCGCCTCGCCGTGAGGATGGTAGTTTCCGGAGGTGTCGCCGCAGATCTTGGCGCACTTGCGGAAGGCGCTTTGCGGGGAGAGACCGAGGTCGTTCATCGCCACCAGGATGCGGCGCTGGGAAGGCTTGAGACCGTCGCGGGCATCGGGCAGGGCGCGGGAGACGATCACGCTCATCGCGTAACTCAAATACGATTCGCGCATTTCGTCCTTGATGTCGCGGTCGATTACGGTGTCGTTGCGGGCGTACATATATATTTTTCCCCGAAAAATTTATGCTGGGACTTTCACGTCCCGGAAACACTTTTCATCATAAAATATTTCGCAAGAAATATTTTATATGTCCAGATTCTTGACGAAGAGAGCGTTGGCGGTGATGAAGTCCCTCCGCGGCTCCACCGCGTCGCCCATCAGCAGCGTGAAGGTTTCGTCGGCGGCGACCGCGTCCTCCAGGGTGACCCGGACCAGCGTCCGCTGTTCCGGATCCATCGTCGTCTCCCACAGCTGCTGGGGATTCATCTCACCAAGCCCCTTATAGCGCTGGATGGCCAATCCTTTCCTCCCGCTCTCCTTGACCCGGGGAACAATCTCCCGGATCAGCCGGATGGGTATCTCCTCCCCATTCTCCACCAGCAGGTAGAGCGGCTGGTCGTTCTTGCCGGCCGGGGCCGGCTCGACCCCGAGCTTCTTTATCTCCCGCAGGCATTTGGAAATCTCGCGGGATTCGTGCAGCTCGAGCCATTCATAGCCCTGTTCCTCCCCTTCCTCATCCTCCTCCTCGCTTCCCCCCCGCTCTTTCTCCCATTGGCTGGAAAACTTCGCCAGGGCTTCATCATCCATAAGGTATTCGACCTGCCGGTCGTAGCGGACCAGGTAGAGCGGCAGCTTGCCGGTCTTGGGTTCCTGGCAGCGAAAATATTCGTCCCAGTCCATCCCCTTCTTTCTCATACTGTCGACCAGGTTGTTAAGCTTGATAAGTTGATCGAGGAGCTTGTGGAATTGGGCCGGGGTAAATTCCTTGTTGTCTTTGACGCGGACCAGCTTCATGTCTTCCGAGCCCAGGTCAAGCAGGATACGGTCAAGCTCCCTGTCGTCGTCCACATAGCGTTCCTTCTTCTTGCGCTTGATCTTGTAGAGCGGCGGCTGAGCCACGTAGACATAACCTTCCTCGATCAGCTCTTTCATCTGCCGGTAGAAAAAGGTCAGCAGCAGGGTGCGGATATGCGAGCCGTCGACATCGGCGTCGGTCATTATTATGATCTTGTGATATCTGAGCTTTTCGATATCGAAATCGTCCGTCCCGATACCGGTGCCGATGGCGGTGATCATGGTCCGGATCTCGCTGTTGGAGAGGACCTTCTCCAGCCGGGCCTTCTGAACGTTGAGGATCTTACCCTTGAGGGGAAGGATCGCCTGGAAGCGGCGATCACGGCCCTGCTTGGCGCTCCCGCCGGCGCTGTCGCCTTCGACCAGATAGAGCTCGACCAGGGACGGATCCTTCTCCGAACAATCGGCAAGCTTGCCGGGAAGTCCGCCGCTCTCCAGCGCCCCCTTCCTCCGGGTGAGGTCGCGGGCCTTGCGAGCCGCGTCCCGGGCGCGGGCGGCGAGCAGACATTTTTTTACGATCGCCCGCGCCACCGACGGAGTCTCTTCAAGAAACGCCCCCAATCCGTCGTTGACGTTCGATTCCACGATCCCGGCCACCTCGGAATTGCCGAGCTTGGTCTTGGTCTGTCCCTCGAACTGGGGTTCCCGGACCCGGACGCTGATCACCGCGGTCAGACCCTCCCGGATATCTTCGCCGCTCATCGGAGGGTCGGCGTCCTTGATCAACTTGTGGGAACGGGCGTAGTTGTTGATGGTGCGGGTCAGGGCCGACTTGAACCCCGAAAGATGCGTCCCCCCCTCGATCGTGTTGATGTTGTTGGCGTAGGAGTAGATGTTCTCCCCGTAGCTGTCGTTATACTGAAGGGCGACTTCGACCTCGACATCCTCCCGGGACTTGTTGAGGTAGAGGACCCTTTTGTGGACGGCGTTCTTGTTGGCGTTGAGCATCTGGACGAAAGAGACGATGCCGCCGCTGTACTTGAACTCCTCTTTTTTCTCCCGGGCCTCGTCCTCCAGGGTGATCCTGACATCACGGGTGAGAAAAGCCAGTTCCCGCAGACGCTTGGCGAGAATGTCGTATGAATATTCGACCTTCTGAAAGATCTCCTCATCGGCCTTGAAGGTCACCTTGGTTCCGGAGGCCTTGGTCTTCCCCACCGCTTTGAGGGAGCTTTCGACCGCGCCCCGCTTGAAGGAGATATGATAAATCTTGCCGTCCTTCTTTATCTCCACCTCCATCCATTCGCTCAAGGCGTTGACCGCGCTCACGCCGACTCCGTGCAGTCCGCCGGAAACCCGGTAGGCCTTGTTGTCGAATTTACCCCCGGCGTGCAGCGTGGTCATCACCACTTCCACGGCCGGTTTCTTCTCGGTCTTGTGACGGTCGACCGGTATCCCCCGCCCGTCATCGGACACCGAGACGCTGCCGTCGGAGTGGACGACGACCCCGATCTTCCGGCAGAAACCGGCCATAGCTTCATCGATGGCGTTGTCCACCACCTCGTAGACCATATGATGCAGCCCCCGGACGCCGGTGTCTCCGATATACATCGCCGGCCGTTTCCTTACCGCTTCGATGCCGCCCAACACCTTGATCTGGGTGGCGTCGTAGCGTTCCCCCTCGCGGGCGACCTTCTTCTTTTTTCTTTCAGCCATCTCGGGTTTCTATTCCTTGTCCAGTTCCCCGATGGTGAATATCAGTTTCTTCACCATCGGTTTCCCCAGCTCCCGGTTGAGTTTCTCCAGGATGCGGGTTTTGAAATAGCGGTTGATCTGGGCCAGCCAGACGGAGCTGTCGACGGAAACGATAAGTCGGCCTTCCTGGAAGCTCCGGGGCCGGGTATGCCGGGCGATATCCTGACCCACCACGGCATTCCAGAGATGGAGGATCCGTCCCGATGATAGAAGTTCTTTCAGACCCGGGCGGGAGAATACTTCATCGATCACAGTCCGGATCGGCCGGGGGCCGCCGGTCTTGTCCTTCTTCACGTTCAAGCCAGCTTGATGGGCATGATTATGGCCAAAAACTTGCCATTGGTCCTGATCACCCCCGGACTGTCCGAATCATTGAGTTCCAGCGTAAACTCCTCTTCCTCAAGATTCTTTAAAACATCATTGATGAAGTGCGGGTTGAAGGCGATCTCGGCGTCTTCGCCCCGGTATTCAATGTTGAGATCTTCCCGGGCTTCACCGACGTCGGGGGTGGCGGTGGTGATTTCTACCCGGCCGGCGGCGAATGACAACTTGACCGAGGGAGAGTTTTCGCTGGCCAGCAGGGCCACCCGCTTGACCGAGGCCATAAATTCTTCCCGGGGAACCGGGATTCTTATCCGGGATGATTCCGGGATTACCTGTTGATAGCTCGGGAAACGCCCGTCAATTTGCCGGGAGAAGATCTGGACCGAGGGAGTAACAAATGCGACTTGATGAGTACCCACTTTGATCTTGACCTCGCCCTCCCCCTTCAGCACCCGGTCGAGCTCGGCCACCGTCTTCAGAGGCAGAATCACGTCGGATTTGAAGTCGGGGGGCATCTCGCAGTCGGTCTGGGCCATCGAGAGTCGACGACCGTCGGTGGCCACCGCAGTCAGGATTCCCCCGGAAAACGAGATCAAAATTCCATTGAGCGTATAGCGGCTTTCGTCCTGGGCGGCGGCGTAAGCGGTCTGTCGGATCAACTCCACCAGGTTCTTCTGGGAGATCGTCGTCTCGGTGGCTTGCGCCAGGTCCGGCTGGCCGGGGAACTCATCCTTGGCCAGACCGAGCATCTTGAAATAAGACCTCATGGATTTGACCACGGTAGCGCCGTCTTCCTTCACTTCAATCGTGCCTTCCTGGCCGGGTAGCTCCCGTACGATGCTGATAAACCTGCGGCCGGGTATCGTAATCGCCCCCTCTCCTTCAGTCTTGGCCGGAAAACGGCACTTAATCCACATTTCCAGATCGCTTCCGATCACCCAGGCTTCTCCTCCCGCTACTTCAAACGCGAGGTGCGAGAGTATGGGGAGCATAGTCTTGGAACCGATTACGCCCTGCAAAGGCGTCAGGCACTGGAGCGCGGAATCCTTCTGGAATGTGAGTTTCATTTTCTGCCTCCTTGGAACTCTATCATTATTATATTCTTATCCGTTTTAAAAACAACTTAATAATAACAATAAGGGGCGGGGATATGTGGAATTCCGCCTTGAACGGTTCACGTCGGACCCTGTGAACAATTGGGGATAGAAGGTGGATAGTTGTGGACAAGCAGCCTTAACTTATAAAGCCGGGGGGTTTTCCCCGGAATCCCCCCCTCCGGCTAACGGCTTATCCACGGTGTTGTTCACGTATTTTCTTCTCGAGAAACCTGACGGTATTGGCGAAGTTCCTGTCGGCGCGGGTTTTCTTTTCCACGGATTTAATCGCGTGCAACACGGTGGTATGGTCCCGCCCGCCGAAGGACTCCCCGATATCCTTGAGGGAGGCGGCCGTCATCGACCGGGAAAGGTACATCGCGATCTGCCGGGGCAGCGCTATGCCTTTCGGCCGGCGGGAGCCACGGATGTCGCCGATCCTGATATCGAAGAACTCCGTGACTTTCTTCTGAATCTCCTCGATTGAAAACTGGGGATCGATGTCATCGTCCAGGATTCCGGCTAAAATCCCCTCGATCGAGTTGAGATTGAGTTTGACGTTGGTAAGCGAAGCGTAGGAGGCCGCCTGGATGAGCGCGCCTTCGAGGCGCCGGATGTTGGTCTTTACCCGGTCGGCTAAAAAATAAATGATTTCATCCGGCACGTGGAAACCGTTGATTTCGGCCTCCTTTCTCAAAATCGCGATCCTGGTTTCACGATCGGGTGGCTGAAGATCGACCACCAGGCCCCATTCAAAACGGGAGATCAGCCGCTCTTCGATATCCTGAATCTCTTTGGGCGGACGATCGGAAGAGAGGATGATCTGCTTATGGGCATCCCAGAGCGCGTTGAAGGTATGGAAGAGCTGCTCCTGGGTGCGGACCTGCCCGGCCAGGAAATGAATGTCGTCGATAATCAATACATCGGCCTTGCGATACTTGCGCCGGAATTTATCGGTTGTGCGGTTGGCGATCGAGTGAATGAAGTCGTTGGTGAAATTCTCACTGCTGGTGTAGATGATCTGGGAGACGGTATGGTTGTCCAGGGCCATCCGGGCGGCGGCTTGCATCAGATGAGTCTTTCCCAGGCCCACACCACCATAGATGAAGAGCGGATTGTAAGCGCGCGCCGGAGCCTGAGCTACCGCCATTGTGGCGGCGTGGGCGAAACGGTTGCAGTCGCCGACGACAAAACGGTCGAACTTGTACTTGGGGTTGAGATTGACGGTTATTGACTTGCTTCTCGACGGGGGCGGTTCCGGCCGGGTCTCGGGAGGGAGTTCGATCGACGGTGATTCGCCGGTGATCTCATACGATATCGCTACCGGTTGACCGAAGACCGCCCGCGCTTTTTCGACAATCAGTTCCCCGTAGTGGCTGTCAATCCAATCACGGTAGAATTTGGAAGGGACCTGGATGAGCAGCGTTCCGCCGCTGAAGGCGGCGGCCCGGGTGGGATGAAACCAGGTATTGAAATTCTGTTCCCCTACGGAATCTTTAAGTTCCGAGTAGAGGTTTTTAGCGGCGTTGTCCATCAGGGTGTCAATCGATTTATTTCGTTTACCGTCTGTTTTATCCACAGGCGTTTAAAGAGACTAACTTGATTCGTTTTTCGAAGCCTGATCAGAGCAGTTTAACGCCGAAAATTAGAAGGAAAAGTCCGGCGGGGGACCCGCCGTGCGGACATACGCATAAGTGTATGCCACGCAGTATAATACACTCTGGAATCCACGGTTAGTTGTGTTTTTATCGATTGCATCGATGGCCGGTCCCGGGGCTTGATTGAGCTTTATCGCAATGAAATTAAGCGGTTATGATTAATCGGGATGGAAAGGAGAAAGATGTCCACAAGTTATCAACACGCATTTATGTTCTCCTTGGAGGCCGTCCGGCGCGATTTTATTGAGGAGGAAGATAAAAAGCAAGCTTTTTTTTTCGAAAAATGTATTATTTGACTCTGACCGTTGACAGGGGATTGTTCAACGGCCATAATAACCACTCGTTAAAGCAAAGAAAACATAAACCTTGTGGAGATAGAAAAAATGCCGAAAAGAACCTACCAACCTTCAAAGATCAAGAGGAAGCGCAGTCACGGTTTCCTGAAGCGTAACTCCACGCCTCAAGGACGAGCGATAATCAAGCGCCGACGGCAGAAAGGCCGGCACCGCCTTTCCGCCTGAAAAAGGTTTGATGAGGCTCTCACGGAGATTTCCCCGAAACCTGATCATAAACGGCCGCCAAACCTTCAGGCAGATTCAGAAAGAAGGAGAACGGCGCAGGGGTAGGCGGATCGATTTATTCTGGAGAATCTCGCCGAGCGGTACCGGTACCTTCGGCTTTACTACTCGCCGACACTTAAGAAAGGCCGTAGAGCGCAACCGGGCCCGGAGATTGATGAGGGAGGCTATCAGGATAAACCGGGAACGGATCAGGGAGGGTCACGAACTTGTTTTGGCCTGGAAAGGTCCCGTGGAAGATGTCACATACCGCGAGGCCGAGAACGATATTCTGGCCCTGCTGGAAAAATCCGGTCTTTTGAAAGTTCAGGAAAGATGAAATCCGTATTAATAGCGTTTATCAAAATTTATCAGGCGGCGATCTCGCCGCTGCTGGGCAATCGCTGCCGGTTCCATCCGTCGTGTTCCGAGTATCTGGTCGGCAGTATAGAAAGTTTTGGATGCCGGAAGGGGATCGTGAGGGGGATAAAAAGGCTGATCAAGTGTCATCCCTTCCATCGGGGAGGATATGATCCTGTAGAAGAAAGATCGCTATAGTTGATTATATATCATAGTAATCAACGATAAGGTACAATCGGTTAATGGGATTAATAGGGTATTTCTATGGATAAGGTAGGAAAGATTGGTCTGGTGGTATCAATCGGTCTGCTGATTGCCTGGTTCCTCTACCAGTCCGATCTGCAGCGAAGAGAGGCGGAACGTCGAGCCGCCGAGATGCCGCCCGAGGTTCCAACCACCCCGGTGGTGGATGATGTGCCGAGGGTTGTTCCCGAACCCGAACCGGCGCTCGAGGTCGACCTTCCGGAACCGGATACGTTTCCGGAAGATGCCGAGGTGATCGAGATCGAGACCGATTTCCTCAAGGTTGAGTTGAGCAACTGGGGGGGCGTGATAAAGAGGGTGGTCCTGAAAGAGAACGAGAAGGCCGGAATCAGAAGGCTTCCCGACGAAGAAAGCGGCGACGTGGTCCTGGTGGAATCCCGGACTCCCGCCGATGCCCCGGGAGCTTTAACCTCGCCGCCGGTCGGAGAGATGGAATGGGAACGTTCCGGCAACCGGGTGGTATTCCACTTCAGCGACGAGCGGCTAAAGGTCAGAAAGACGTATGAATTTTTTGAGGGTCATTTCGAAGCGCGGCTCCGAATCGAGCTTGAGAATATAAGTGAGGAAAATATTCTGCTTCCGGACGGCCTGGTGCTTTCGGCGGGAAGCATAAGCACCATCGATGACGGCGATATTCTCGGCGTCGATACCCTCTCGGAAGACCAGGTGGTAAGAAACCGGACGCCCATCGAAAAAACCTCACTCCCGATCGATTGGACGGCCCTGAAAACAACCTATTTTACCTTCATAATAAATCCGTTGGAAGTTCAGGCCAGCGCGGTCGAGATCGGAGGGAGAAGAATAGGAGCGGGAGTAAACCGAGCGCTTCTTGGTTGCGCCCCCGGCCCTCAATATGAGGAACTTTCCGCAGCACTCTTCTTCGACCGATTCGCAAACTTACCGCCGGCCGGGGCAGCCGAGCTGGATGTGAAAGTATATTTCGGACCCGCCGACTACCGGATACTTAGAGGCTACGACAGTGACTATGAAAGAGTGATCGATTTCGGTTTCTGGGCACCGATATCGCGAGTCATTATTTGGTCTTTGACCGAGCTCTACAACCTTTTGGGAAGCTACGGTTGGGCTATCATCATCCTTACCGTAATAATTCGGATCGTACTCTGGCCGTTGACCCACAAGAGCGCAAAATCGATGAAGGGGATGCAGAAGGTTCAGCCTCTGGTCGCCGGCCTGAAAGAGAAGTATAAGTCCGACCCCAAGAAACTGCAGGCCGAGACGATGAAACTCTACAAGGAGCACGGTGTAAATCCGATGGGCGGCTGCCTGCCGATGGTGCTCCAGATACCGATTCTTTTCGCTTTTTTCACCTCGCTCCGCGGCGCAATCCTGCTTCGAAAGGCGCCTTTCTGGATCATCCCCGGACGCTGGATCCAGGATCTCTCAGGTCCGGACGTTTTAATGACGCTGGAGAGACCATTACCGATCCTGGGTAATAACCTCAACATACTTCCGATCTTGATGGGCATATCTTTCCTGATCCAGCAAAAATACACTCCCACCGCGGCCGCCACCCCGGAAGCTGAAAAACAACAGAAGATGATGGCGATTCTAATGCCGGTGATGTTCATATTCATCTTCTACAGCCTTCCCTCCGGTCTGAACCTTTATTTCCTGGTCAGCAACGTTCTCTCTCTCCCGCAGCAGATAATGGCTGTCCGGAAAAGATAATAGATCCCGGTCTATTATTTTTGCTCTCCTCTTTCTAATATGGCAGAAGGAGTTTGCTTGCTGTCATTCCGACCGTGAGCGAAGCAAAGGGGAAGAACCTCAATTCTTTTAGTGATGAACCGTCCAAATCCCGAGACCATTGTTGCCATCGCTACTCCCCGCGGCCAGGGAGCGCTGGGGATAATCAGGGTGTCTGGCCCCGGATCCTTCCTTATATCTTCAAGTATCTTTGTCCCCGCTGCCGCAAAGGCTTTTTCAAAGCTTCCTCCCCGCTCTCTTAACCGGGGGATAATCAAGGACGGCCTTTCAGATGTCGATGACGTCTGCCTGGTTAGGATGCCCGCTCCGAAGAGTTACACCGGCGAGGATATGGTGGAGATCTACGCCCACGGTGGGGATTACGTGTTGGGTAGGATATTGGAGACCATCTGCCGGCAAGGAGCGCGTCCGGCCCGTCCCGGAGAATTCACCGAGCGGGCTTTTCTCAACGGGAAACTTGACCTGTTCCAGGCCGGCTCGGTCGCCGATCTGATCAGGGCCCGTTCAGAAAAGGAACTTCAAGGCGCCCTGGAGCAGCTTAAAGGCGAACCCAGCCGCCTGCTTGATAATGTCGGCAAAGAGCTGGTGAGGCTCCTGGCCGGGTTGGAGGCGGGTATTGATTTCTCCGATTATGAGGAGGTGGGCCTTCGGAAAGACGAAGTTACCGGGGAGATAAAGAAAATATTGAATCAGGTTCGGCGGCTTGAGAGGAGATCGGAGAAGGCCGAGAAGATACGGGATGGATTGAATGTAGTATTGGTCGGTAAGCCCAATGTCGGAAAGTCCAGTCTGCTGAATCTGTTGCTGGGTGAAGAGAGGGCCATCGTCTCTTCCCATCCCGGAACGACCCGGGATACGATCGAGGAAGTGATCGAATTTAACGGTTTGGCATTGCGGCTGATCGATACCGCGGGGATTACAGATCCCCGCGGAGAGATTGAAGAGGAGGGGATAAAAAGATCGATCGATAAGATAAAACGGGCCGCTCTCGCGCTGGTAATTATGGATAAGGGAACGGAGATAGGGGAGGACGATTACCGGGTTCTTAAGCTTTTGAAATCCAGACCCGTCTTGATACTGATCAACAAGTCCGATCTTCCATCCCGGTTATCGCTGGAGAAAGCCGGGCGATATCTTGACCGGAAAAAGATTATCGAGATATCGGCGACGAAGAACTGGGGTATTGGAGAACTCAAGAAGGAGATCGGCAGAATCCTGGGGGAGATTGAGACCGGCGATTCCGGAGCCCCGGTCTTTCTCGGCCCCTCAATGCGGGTTATGCTGCGCGAAATTAGACTGGCTGTTGAGAGGGCGCTGGATTCGTCTGAAAATGGCCTGTCGTCCGAGTTTATCGCGCTCGACCTTCGGGAGGCTCTCTCCCGAGTCAGGGGTTTGACCGGGGAAGAGTACGGCGAAGAAATTCTCAAAGAGATATTCTCCAGTTTCTGCGTGGGGAAATAATAATTGTTCCACGGGGAACATCCGCCGGTGAAAGAAAGGCGGATACATCTGCTTGAATGTAATTGTTCCACGTGGAACATTCACATTTATCTTGCCCTGCTTCCTCGAAGGTGATTTAATCGAGTCTTTGGAGCGGTTGTTCGTTCCGTTGTTCTTAAAAACCGCGCGCGGCGTTAATAAATGCGGGTCTTTTCAGGCACAATGTTCAAGGAAGAACTCTCCTGTTCAACCCGGAAATCCTGGGGGCGGATTTGCCGGACCGGGGAATAAATATTCCTTCGCTTCTCAAGCCTCGCCTCTGCCTGGGGCCGGGCTCTTCCCGGCGCCTGACCAGGACGATCGCGGTCGCCAACCAGAAGGGCGGCGTGGGGAAGACGACCACGTGCGTCAACCTGGGAGCAGGCCTGGGACGGGCGGGCTACCGGGTCCTCCTGGTGGATCTCGATCCGCAGGCCAACGCTACCAGCGGCCTGGGTTACAACAAGCGGGAGACCCGCCCCGGAGTCTATTCGCTGCTTCGGGGTGAAGAGCGGGTGGAGCGCGCGGTCATCAAGACACCGTTCTTCAATCTCCACCTCCTACCCTCTAATCCGGATCTTACGGCGTCCGAGATCGAATTGCTCGATCAGGAAGAGCGGGAGTACCGTCTCAGAAAAATCCTCTCTCCGCTCCGGGGGGATTACGCTTATATTCTTATCGACTGTCCGCCTTCGCTCAACATTCTCACCATAAACGCCCTGGCCTGTTCGGACTCTCTCATCATTCCCCTGCAGTGCGAATACTACGCTCTGGAGGGCTTGAGTCAGCTCCTAGAGGTTCTTGACCTGGTGAAAGAGAGGCTTAACGCCGGGCTGGAAATCGAAGGGGTCCTGCTCACGATGAGCGATTCGAGGACCAACCTCTCCCTGCAGGTCATCGAAGAGGTTAAAAATCACTTTCAAGACAAGGTTTTCAAGACTATAATACCGCGTAATATCCGACTGGGAGAGGCCCCGAGCTTCGGCAAACCGGTTATCTATTATGAGGAAAAGTCGACCGGTGCGGCCGGATATTTAAATCTTACCGATGAGATTCTGGCGCGCGGATAAAGGAGCGATCTGAAAAGATGAAAAAAGCGGCTCTTGGCAGAGGATTGGACGTGTTGATCGCCAAAAAGGAAGTCAGCACGGTTGCAGGAGATCTCCGGGTTGTTCACCTTGATGTCGGCGAGATCAAATCATCTCGATTTCAGCCCCGTTACGAATTCAGGGAGGAAGCTCTCCGGGATCTGAAAAGATCGATTGTGGAGAAAGGCGTGATCCAGCCGATTGTGGTCCGAAAAACAACCGATGGATACCATCTGATAGCGGGGGAGAGAAGGCTGCGGGCGGCGCGGGAAGCCGGGATTAATAAGATACCGGCGATTGTCCGGGAAGTCGAGGGGGACGGCGAGCACCTTGAGATATCACTGGTGGAGAATATCCAGAGGGAAGACCTCAACCCGATTGAGAAGGCCCGGGGTTACCGGAGACTCAAGGAAGAGTTCGGATTGACTCAGGACCAGATCGCCGGCCATATCGGCCAGGAAAGATCTACGGTCGCCAACACGCTGCGTCTCCTGGAGCTTGAGGAAGAGATTCAGGCGATGATCTCTCGTGACGAGATCGGCTTCGGGCAAGCCAAGGTTTTGCTTTCGATTCCCGATGCCGGCGAACGGCTCAAGTACGCCAGGCTGATCAAAGACCGGCCGACGACGGTTCGAGAGCTTGAAACGATGGTTAGCCGGAGACCCGTCCGGTCAAAGAAGGCCGGTGTCCGGGAAAAAGATCTTCACGTTCGTAATGTCGAGTCGGATCTCAGGGAGATTTTTCAGACCAGGGTGCTGATTCGGGAAGGAAGAGGCTCCCGGGGGAGGATCGAGATCGAATATTACAACCGCGATGATCGCGAGAGATTACTTGCGTTATTAAAAAAGCTAATATAGTATAAAATAGTGCACAGAAAGGTCATAATATGAACGAAAAACTGGATAGTCTGCTGGAGAAGATCAACCGGGAAGGGGTGGAAAAAGCCGAGCAGAAAGCCGAGGAAATAACGTCCCGCGCCAAAAAAGAGGCAGAAAATAAACTTAACCAGGCGAACGAAGAGGCCGGGAAGATAATTAAGGAAGCGGAAAAAGAAGCGGAGTCCACCAAAGAAAAGGGAATCAAGTCATTAAGACAGGCTTACCGGGACATAGTGATATCGATAAAAAAAGAGATCGGGGAGATATTCAGCCGGGTCTTGAAAGAAAAGGTCGCCGGGGCGCTTGGCGAAGAAGAACTCGCCGGAATTTTGAAGGAAGTAATCGCAAAATGGTCGGAAGAGGGCGGACAGGAAACAATTGTCTATCTTAACGAAGAGACCGCTAAAAAGATCGGCGATACGATCCTGGCCGGACTCCAGAAAAAAATCAAGGAAGGGGTGGAGATCAAGCCTTTAAGGGATATCGATGCCGGATTTATGGTCAGTTTCGACGGGGGAAGATCAAGGATCGATTTTACCGATGACGGGGTGGCTGAGTTCATCCGGGCCCAGGCAAGCCCGCGGTTGATGGCGGTTTTGGAAGAAGGTTCCGATGAGGGGTGAATACTATTACTTCGCGGCCACCCTGCCGATGTTGTCGTTTGAAGATGGGCCACGGTTAAATGTCGAGGAGTTTCTCGCCCGTGCTCAAGAGCAACTTTCTCCGGACGACTACGCGGCCCTGTCTTCGGTGCGCCTGGTACCCCGTTATCCGGCCTCGGGGCTGACGGCCGCGGGAAGAGACTGGTACGATTTTGAAACCGCCTTGAGAAACGAGATCGCCTCCGACCGGGCGCGGAGGGAACGTCGCGATCCGGACAAGCACCTGCGGGGGGAATACCGCCCCGACCCGTTTCTGGCCGATTTCGTCGGTGAAGCCGCCGGTGAAGAAAACCCGCTCAAGATTGAGGAAAGCCTCAACCGGAAACGATGGGAGAAGCTTGAGGAGATCGAGCTGAACAATTTTTTTAATATTACCTTTTTGACGGTTTATTATCTCAAACTTCAACTTTTGGAAAAGATCAACCGGATGACGCCGCCCGCGGGAGAGAAGATCCTGCTGGGAATGCTTCCGGCGGAGGAGGAGGCCGAATAATGAGCGATCGAGAAGGAAGGATCGTCGGGGTGAGCGGAAATATGGTGGTGGCCGAGTTCTCCGGCGATGTTATGCAGAACGAGCTGGCCTACGCGGTAAGCGGGAAAGAAGAGCTCAAGGCCGAAGTGATCCGGGTAAGGGGGAATCTGGTCGAGATGCAGGTCTTCGAGAGCACCGACGGGCTCAGGGTGGGTGACGCCATCCGTTTCAGCGGGGGGCTGCTCTCGGTCAGTCTGGGGCCGGGCATACTCGCGCAGGTTTATGACGGTCTCCAGAATCCTCTCCACCTGCTGGCCGAAGAGCACGGCTTCTTTCTTAAAAGAGGCTCCTATTTGACTCCGCTTGACGAGGAAAAAAAATGGGAGTTCAATCCCGATATCGATACCGGTTCCCGGGTCCAGGGCGGCGACTGGATCGGCTGGGTTCAGGAAGGTATCTTCAAGCACCGGATAATGGTTCCTTTCGCTCTTGACGGCGATTGGAAGATTAAAAAGATCGCGGAGAAAGGATCGTACCGGGTCGAGGACACGGTCGCCGAGCTGAAAAATTCCCGGGGTGATTCCAGGAAAGTCACTCTGATGCAGGAGTGGCCGGTCAAGATCCCGATAACCGCCTACCGGGAGAAACTAAGGCCGAAAGAGCCGTTGATCACCAAAATCCGGATCGTGGACACGATTACCCCGATCGCCCGGGGTGGGACCTACTGCATCCCCGGTCCCTTCGGCGCCGGGAAGACGGTGCTGCAGCAGATCACCAGCCGCCACGCCGAAGTCGATATTGTTGTGATCGCCGCCTGCGGAGAGCGGGCCGGCGAGGTGGTGGAGACGTTGAGGGAGTTCCCGGAACTGGAGGACCCCCGGACCGGCCGCTCCCTGATGGAGAGGACGATCATAATCTGCAATACCTCCTCGATGCCGGTGGCCGCCCGGGAGTCAAGCGTCTACACGGCGGTCACCATTGCCGAGTATTACCGCCAGATGGGGCTCAACGTGCTGTTGCTGGCCGATTCCACCTCCCGCTGGGCCCAGGCGATGCGGGAGATGTCCGGGCGGCTGGAGGAGATCCCCGGCGAGGAGGCATTCCCGGCTTATCTGGAATCTAGGATCGCGTCCTTTTACGAACGGGCCGGCATCGTCCGGCTCAACGACAACTCGATCGGCTCGATCACCATCGGCGGCACGGTCAGCCCGGCGGGGGGGAACTTCGAGGAGCCGGTCACCCAGTCCACCCTGAAAGTGGTGGGGGCGTTTCTGGGGCTCTCGCGGGAGCGCTCCGACGCCCGCAAGTATCCCTCGGTCGATCCTCTGGATTCCTGGAGCAAGTATGACAGCTTCATCGATTCCGGCCAGGTCCAATTCGCCCGGGAGCTGCTCTTCCGTTCCTCCGAGATCGACCAGATGATGAAGGTGGTGGGAGAGGAAGGGACCACTCTGGGCGATTTCGTCGATTATCTCAAGGGTGATTTCATCGACGACGTTTATCTGCAGCAGAACGCTTACGACAAGGTGGAAGGGGCGACCTCGGCCGAGCGGCAGACCCACGTGTTCGGGGTGCTGGTCCGGATCCTGAAATCGGAGCTCAAGTTCGAGGACAAGGACGACGCCCGCCACTTTTTCCAGGAGATCCGGCAGGATTTCCGCAACTGGAATTACGCCGAATGGGAGACCGACGAATTCAAAGAACTTGAAAAGAAGCTGCTGGAG
This sequence comes from PVC group bacterium, assembly GCA_003551625.1. GTDB lineage: Bacteria > Auribacterota > Erginobacteria > Erginobacterales > PUNC01 > PUNC01. The sequence goes on from PUNC01000133.1 coordinate 76,945, forward strand.
AAAGTATCGGCCAAGGCGGAGGCCGGGATCGGGGAAGAAAGCGATGAGAAAAGTCTACAGCCGAATTGAACAGATCGTCGGAGACGTGATTATGGTGGAGGCCGAAGGGATCGGCAACGAGGAGCTGGCCGCTATCACCACCTCCCGCGGCGTCTCCCTGGCCCAGGTCATCAGGCTCGATCGGACCCGGGTCTATCTCCAGGTATTCGCGGGCAGCCGCGGGGTCTCCACCGGGGACCAGGTAAGGTTCCTGGGCCACCGGATGCGGGTCCCCTTCACCGAAAACCTGCTGGGAAGGATCTTCGACGGCAGCGGCCGGCCCCGCGACAACGGGCCGGACCTGATGGAGAATATGATCGAGATCGGGGGCCCCTCGGTTAATCCCGCCAAGAGGATCATCCCCACGCGGATGGTCCGGACCGGAATCCCGATGATCGACGTCTTCAACTCCCTGGTCGTCAGCCAAAAGCTGCCGATTTTCTCCGTGGCCGGCGAACCCTACAACGAGCTGCTGGCCCGGATCGCGATGCAAGCCGAGGTGGATATCATCATCCTGGGCGGGATGGGGCTCAAGCACGACGACTACCTCTTCTTCCGCGACACTCTCGACGACCAGGGGGCGCTCTCCCGATCGATCTTCTTCATCCATACCGCAGCCGATCCCACCGTGGAGTGCATCCTGATCCCGGATATGAGCCTGGCGGTCGCCGAGCAGTTCGCCCTCCAGGGCAAGGAGGTGCTGGTCCTTCTGACCGATATGACCAACTTCTCCGACTCCCTCAAGGAGCTTGCCATCACGATGGAGCAGATCCCCTCCAACCGGGGCTATCCCGGAGACCTTTACAGCCAGCTCGCCCGCCGCTACGAGAAGGCGGTGGACTTCGAGGGAGCGGGCTCGATCACCGTCCTGGCGGTAACCACGATGCCGGGCGATGACGTCACCCACCCCATCCCCGACAATACCGGCTACATCACCGAGGGCCAGTTTTATCTCCGCAACGGCAGAATCGAACCTTTCGGTTCCTTGAGCCGGCTCAAGCAGAACGTCAACAAGGCTACCCGCGAAGACCATCGCACGATAATGAACTCGATGATCCAGCTCTATGCCGATTACAAGGAGACCTTGGAGAAACAGGCGATGGGTTTCGCGATGAGCCGGTGGGACGAGAAGCTTCTCAACTACGGCCGGGCCTTCGAGGAGGGAATGATGTCGCTGAAGGTGAACATCCCTCTGGAGGAAGCCCTCGACCGGGGATGGAGAATCCTGGCCGACGTATTCGAGCCGGAGGAGACCGGGATCCGCAGCGGGATGATCTCGAAGTTCTGGCCCGGCGGCAACGGCGGGAGGGAGCCGGAAAGAAAGGCCGGGGACGGGAGCGGGGATGAAGGCGGAGAAGACGCCGGCGGGGAGGAAAAGAAGGAAAGCGCCGATGGGGAAACAGAGAAGGAAAAGGATTCGAAAGAGAACCATAAAACATAATGGCCCGCCGGAAAATAAAACTGACCAAGGGGGAACTCAAGCGGCAGCGGGATTCGCTGTCGCGTTACGAGCGCTATCTGCCCACCCTCCAGCTCAAACAGAAGCTTTTGCAGGCGGAGATGCGCCGGCTGGAGGCGGAGCTGGCCGCCCGCCGTCGCGAGCTTGAATCGGAGCTGGAGACCGCCCGGGGCTGGGCGGCGGTTCTGGCCGGCGGCGAGGTCGATCTTTCCCCCTGGACGGCTCCCGAAGAGATAAAGACCGAGACCGAGAACGTGGCGGGCGTGAACGTGCCGGTCTTTCGGGAGGTCGTCTTCAAGGAGGCCGATTACGACCTGTTCCTGACCCCCTTGTGGACCGAGAAGGCCCTCCGGGCGATCCGGTCCCTGGTCCGTCTCCGGGTGGAGGAGTCGGTTCTCGCCCGCCGCCGCGGTCTGATCGGGCGGGAATTGAGGACGACCATGCAGCGGGTCAATCTCTTTGAGAAGGTGATGATTCCGGCCGGCCGGGAGAATATCCGCGTGATCAGGATCTACCTGGGAGACCAGGACGCCAACGCCGTCGGGCGGAGCAAGATCGCCAAGAAGAAGATCGAGCAGGCCGCCGCCGCGGCGTGAGGGAATAAGCTGTGATCATCGCGATGAAAAAGGTGACGATCGTGGTTTTGGACCGGTACCGGGAGCAGGCCCTGGAACGGCTGGCCGGTCTCGGACTGGTCCATCTCGGACACGTCCGGCCGCCTTCGGGCGAACCCGTGGAGGAGATTCAGTCCCGGATCGGCCGGATCTCCCGGGCGCTGGAGATTCTTCCCGAGGGGGAAGGGGAATCCGGGGATCCCCCCCCGCCGGACTGGGAGGAGTTTTTCGAGCGGGTGGTCTCGCTGCGGGACGAGACGTCGAAGCGGCGGGAGCGGCGGCAGCGCCTGCAGGCCCGGATCGACTTCTGGAAGTATTGGGGCGACTTCGATCCTTCCCTTCTCGCCCGCCTGAGAAACCGGGGCGTTCACGTCCATCTGGCCGCCGTTCCCGAAAAGGAGCTCTCCGCGGTCGATCCCGGCGTGGCGGTGGAGAGGCTTTTCAAGCGGGGGCCGACGGTTTACTGCGTTCTGGTCTCGGACCGGGAGCGTGAATTTCCCTTTGAAACGCTCCCGCCCCCCGACCGGAGCCTGACGGAGATGCGGTCCGCGGCGGAGGAGGAAGACCGGGCGATCGCGGCCGCCCACCGGGAGCTCGAAAAGCTCTCCTCCCGGCGGCCGGCTCTGGAGCGGCTCTTGGAAAGCAGCCTCTCCGGGCTGGAGTTCGAGCGGGCCCGGGCCGGGATGGGAGAGTCCGGCCGGCTGGCCTACCTGCGCGGTTTCTGTCCGCGAGATCAGCTTGGGAGGCTGGAGCAAGCCGCCGCCGCCGCCGGCTGGGGCCTGCTGGTCGAGGATCCCGGCCCGGACGACCGGCCGCCCACACTGGTGACCAACCCCAAATTCGTCAGCCTGATCAAACCGGTCCTCGACTTCATCGACGTCGTCCCCGGCTACCGGGAGGTCGATCCCAGTTTCGTCTTCCTCTTCTTCTTCTCGATCTTCTTCGCGATGCTGATCGGCGACGCCGGCTACGGAGCGATCTTCCTGGCCGCCGCCGGACTGGCCCACTGGAGGCTGGGGCCGCGGCTCAAGGACAAGAAGCCTCTATTTCTGCTCTACCTCCTGGCCGGGACCACCGTGGTCTGGGGAGTCCTGACCGGGACCTACTTCGGCCAGGAGTGGCTGCCGGCCACCGTGACCGGTTTCGTTCCCTGGATGCGCCAAGACGACAACATCATCTGGCTCTGCTTCCTGGTCGGGGCGATCCAGCTCACGATCGCCCATTCCTGGCGTGCGCTTCGGAAGGCGCCCGACCTCACCGCCCTGGCCGATCTCGGCTGGATCTGCGTGATCTGGATGATGTATTACGTGGCCGGAATGTTTATCCTCGGCCGCCAGTTTCCGCCCGCGGCTTTCGCCCTGGGCGGGCTGGGAGTGCTGCTGCTGGTGGTCTTCTCGATCCCTCCCCGCCGATTCTTCCAGGAGCTGATCCCGAGGAACTTCGCCCTGTTTTTGCAGATAATTTCCAGCTTTGCCGACGTGGTCTCCTATATCCGTCTCTTCGCGGTCGGTCTGGCCACCGTCGCCATCGCCGACGCCTTCAACTCGATGGCGGCCGGCCTGGGCTGGTCCAATATCGCCGCCGGCTTCGGAACGGCTTTTATTCTCCTGTTCGGACATATTCTCAATATGATTCTTTGCGGGATGGCGGTCCTGGTCCACGGTGTCCGTCTCAACGTGCTGGAGTTCTCCAGCCATCTGGGAAACGAGTGGTCGGGCGAGAGATACCGCCCCTTCCGGGCCACCCGGCTCGGGAGCGACCCGGAGGTCTCGACGTAGCCGCTCGGCGCGATTTGGAAGAGTTTTAAAGATAGAGTATTGAGAACATAACAACAGGCCCGGGGCGGCCGAAACGCCCGATGGGAGCAGTGACGGCCCGGGCCGGGAAAGGAGAAAGCGGATGGAAGTCTTGACCCAATTTCAGGACCTGGGCCTCGCCGCCGTTCTGGCGATGGCGGCGGTAGGCTCGGCTCTCGGCACCGGCGCGGCCGGGATGGCGGCGGTCGGTTCCTGGAAGAAGTGTTTCGCCCAGAACAAGGCGGCCCCCTTCATCCTCACCGTATTCGTCGGCGCGCCGCTCTCCCAGACGATCTACGGTATGATCGTGATGCAAACCCTGGTCGCGGCGGTGGCCGAGGGCGGGCAGTTCTTCTGGTCGGCGGGTCTGCTGGGCGGCCTGGCCATCGGGATGAGCGCCTGGATGCAGGGCCGGGCCGGCGCCGCCGCCGCCGACGCGATGGCCGAGACCGGCAAGGGCTTCGGCAACTACATTATGGTCCTGGGTATCATCGAGACCGTAGCTCTTTTCGTGATGGTCTTCACCATAATGGCCGTGGGCGGCCTATAAGCCGCGCGGCCGGACCGGTTCGGCCGTTCTCGCCGTTAAAGTCGCGATTCGGGGGCCTCGACATCAATCGGGGCCGAAGAAACCGGAGTCTCCAAACGCGGCTCCGCCGGATTGAACAGCCCGGTTGATGAAGAGCTCCTCCCCAAAAGACGAAGGTAAAAGCGTCCTTTACGTTGTCGCCACGCCGATCGGGAACCTTGAGGATATCACCCGGCGCGCGCTCCGGGTTCTCAAGGAGGCCGATCTGATCGCGGCCGAAGACACCCGTTCCGCCCGCCGCCTGCTCGGCCGTTTCGGGATCCGCCGTCCCATCGTCAGCTACTTCGACCCGAAGGAGGAAGCGCGCAGCGCCCGGATCATCGACCGTCTCCTGGCCGGCGAGCGGGTGGCGCTGATCTCGGAGGCCGGCACTCCCGGGCTCTCCGACCCCGGCTACCGCCTGATCCGCAAGGCCATCGACGTCGGAGTGCGCGTGGTGCCCGTTCCCGGACCGTCCGCCGCCGTCGCCGCCCTGGTGGTCTCCGGCCTGCCCGCCCATTCCTTTGTATTCGAGGGTTTTCTTCCCGCGCGCGCCGGCCCCCGGATGAAGAAGCTGGCCGCCCTGGGGCGGGAGACCAGGACCCTGGTCATCTATGAATCCCCCCGCCGGACAGTTCGGACGCTCCAGGAGATCGGGCGGCTGTGGGGGGAGAGGAGAGTGGCCCTGGCCCGCGAGCTGACCAAGATTCACGAGACGGTCCTGCGGGGCACGGTCTCCGAGGTGGCGGCGGAGATCAAGGGATCCCCGCTCAAGGGGGAGGTGGTCCTGGTGATCGAGGGCGCCTCCGGCCCGGATTCGGGGGGGGAGCCGCTCTCCGCGGCCGGGATCGAGGCCCTCCGCCGACGCCTGAAGTTGAGCCGGATGGAGGCGATCAAGCTGGCCGCCGAGCTCAGCGGCCGCTCCAAGCGCGAGATTTACGGTGAATACCACTCCGCCCGTGACACCCGGTAGTCCGGATTTTGCGGACGGCAAGCTTCGCCGGCGCCTCAACTGGCGCCCGGTCGCCTTTTTGGCCGCCTACTTTTTCGCGGTGATGGTCGCCGGCACCTTCATCTTCCACTATCTTTACCGGCGGGAGGCCGCCCGGCGCTGGCTCGACTACCGCGTGGCCACACTGAATATGGGGGAATTGTTTTTTGACGGCCGCGATAACGGTCCGGGAACGGCTCCGGGGCAGGAATTGAGGGAGAAGGCCCGCCGCCTGGCCGAGGCCCTGGGCGATCTCGACGCCCAGCTGATCCTGCTTCAGGGCGCCGGATCGCCGGGACCCCTCGGCTATCTTTTAGAGGAGATGGAGGAGAGTTTCCCGGTGACGGTCTTCGGACCCGACACCTTGGTCCTGGCGGCGGGGGCTCTGGAGGGGGTGGGAAGGCACGGGCTTGAGGATCGGGCGGAAGACCGGGGCCGATACCGGCACGGTCTGCTGGAGGTCCGCCTCGATTACCACGGTCTGAAGGTGGCCGCTTTCACGGCCCATATTCTCTCACCGCTCGAGGCGGGGGAGCGCCGGCGGGTCGGGGCCGCGGCCGCGGCCCGGGAGACGGTCGTCGCCGCCGGGGACGAACCCGGCGTCTTCGTTGTCTTCGGCGGGGACTTCAACGCCCGCCCCGCCTCGCCGGTCCTGGAAGCCCTGGAGGAAGGCGGCGGCCTGCTCCGGGTGGCCGCCGGTTACCCGGTCGAGCGAAAGGCGACCTATCTTCATCGGGGACGGCCGGTGGCGTTGAGCCACATTTACGTTCACCGCCGCTGGAAGGAGGCCTACGTTCCCGGCAGCGCGCATTCGCGCCGGGACCGCGAGCGGGATGGCTACGGCGGCTGCGCCCGGGCCATTCTGGTGGCCGACTTCCGCATCCCCGCGCCGTGAAGTATTTGTTGAAAGCGCCGGGTTGTTCCGCGGGCCGGTTCATCGGCCGGGAGACTCCGGGGCCGTAAAGTCAAAAGTAAAGATTTGACCCCAAATAGGAAGTAGGAAGGAGGGCGGGATGAGTGGTAACTGGCGGTGCCGTGTCGTTGTCGGGGCGGTGTTTTTCTGTCTGAACGCCGGGACGGGCGCTTACGCCGGGCCGGAAGCCGGGCTTTTTGCGCCGGAAACCGAAGCGGTGGAGTCGCCGGTTGAGACAGCTCTTCCGTCCGAAGACGAAGTCGAAGAGATCGCGGTCGAACCCGATGAGAGAAGAATAACTTTATCGGCCGCGCTCGAAGTGTCGTCCTGGTACAGTTCCGGGGATGCCGGCTTCCAATTCGCCTCCTGGCCGTTTCGCTCCGAGCTTGTCTATCCGCTCGACGGCTTCGTCTGGGAGGTGAAAGGCGAGGCGGGAGTCGGTTTCGGTATCGGGCCCTTTCCCGCCAGGTCCGGAATCAGGGGGCGTCTGGCCGGCGACATTCGGGTCGAGGGCGACACCAGGGATTATGATTGGACTTTCGGCTGGTTCTGGGGCTACTCGGAGCACGACACCCGGGCCGATCTATTAATCTGGGACGCGGACGCCTTCTTATCGGTCTTCCCCTTGGACCCCATCGATAGCCGCGTACTCAAATCGGTCGAGATCGGCCTGATACTCGGTTACGGGCGGCAATCCTTTGATTACCGGAGCCGCGACGGCTGGGCCACGTATTACGGCGAGCTCTATCTGTTCGACGGCGACGTGTCAACCTACGAGCTGGATTTCGACGGTTTCCGGGCCGGACCCTACCTTCAGCTCTCCCCCCTGCCGCGGCTGTCGGCCCGCCTGGAAGCGGTGATGATCCCGCTGCTTCACGCCCGGGGCGAGGGTTTCTGAATCCTGCGCGACTATCGTTTCCGTCATAAGGCCGAGGGAAGCGGCTCGGAGCTGAGCCTGAGGATCGCCTGGGAGCCGGTGGATCGCTTCCGCCTTTTCGGCGCCGTCCGCCGGGTCTCGCTGGTCGCCGATCAGAAGGGCCGGGAGAGCGGCGTGCAACCGGGCTATTCGTATGAGGACCTGCCGATCGTTCCCCGGATCAGCGCCGAATACACCGGCTTCGAGCTTGGCCTGGCGCTGGCCTTCTGAACCGAATCTTTCGTAGCGCAGGGCTTCAGCCCCGCCTCCACCGGCAGCCCTAAAGGGTTGCACTACGAAAACAATTCGAAACGATGGACTGCTCCGTCACGAAGCTTTAAAGGGCTAAAGTGCCGCAAAACCGCCGAAGAGTTTCCGGGGGGGGGATCTGCCGGGAAGGCGGGAGGAGGGGGGGTCAGAAAGCGAACAGGGCGCCGAGTGCGAAGGAGATAAATTCCACTTCGCCCACGCCGCCGTAGCCGTTGTTGTAGGAGATCTCGACGTCGGCACCCAGTCTCTCGGTGAAAAAGTATTCGGCGCCGATCCCGATCCGGGCCGCGAGGCCGGAGCTTGAATTCGATTTCGTTCTATGGGTGATACTTTCGTACCCCCTTCCTAAACTCAGGTCGTGGGTCTCAACTCTCGCCCACTCGTCCCAGCTTCTCCGGATCCCCATATAACCCAGTCCGAGGACGAAGAATGGGCGAAGACCGAAGTCGGGAACATAAAACTTCGCGTTGAGCGTGATGTCGTAAACTTCTACACCCCCATCCACCATCGTGTCCACATAGTCTGTTGAATTAGGAAAAAACCTCCGGAAGGAATCGTCGCCTTTGAGGTCGTATTTCAAATGCCACCGGAAAGCGGTCTCCAGGGCGATCCAGTCGCGCAGCAGATAACCGACCTTGGCCTGAAAGCCGAAACCGTCATCGACCTTGGGTTCGATCCGGCGCAGATAGGGCTCCCGCCCCCAGTAATCCACCGCCGGCACTCCGATGGTGTCGCCGCGGCCGTGACGGAGGTTATAGATCCCGCCGAGACCGAGATAGAAACGTCTCTCCGGGCGATATCGGAGTTGGCTCATCTCTTCCGGGTGCAAATCCTGATGTCGCCGGGCGGGAACGCCGGAATAGACCCTCGGATATTCTCCCTCCCCTGGAAGCGCCGGGGGGAGGAGAAGCAGGGAGGCGCCCGCTAAGAGAAGGGCAAGCTTGAGGATTTTCATATCTGACGACACTCCATCTTCGGGTTTTGAGAGAAGAAGGGGAGGAGATCCGCCCGATCCCTTATAAGGCCGCCGGCGGCGGAGATCAACGTTTATTTCGCCGGCGCGGCCGGCGGAGGGGGCGATGCCAGACGTTCATCGACTCCAGCCGGCCGCAGATCTGGGTGTTGTTCCACAGGGTTCCGCCGAAACGCCAGCCGGCGCGGGCGAAGGTGATGTTCATTCCGTAGGAGCGGGCGCGGGCGATCGTGTAGCCGGTTCGGTATCCCTCCCGGGCCAGGTCTTTCTCCATCCGCGCCAGCAGCCGCCGGGCCAGGCCGCCGCGCCGGCGGACCGGCCGGGTGGCGAAATCGGTCATCTCCACCGCGTTGGCCTCCGGGTCCATCTCGGCCGAGGCCAGGGCGACCAGCCGGTCGTCATCCCAGACGCCGTAGTAGCGCACCCGTCTATCCATCATCCGGCGCAGGAAAGAGGGGTCGTGGATGGGGAAGGGGTAACTCTCGAAAACCGAACGGTAAAGTGCGGCGGCCTCGCCGGCATCGTTTTTCTCCAGTTCCCGCAGGGTCAGCCCCCGAGCCGGCGGTACGGCGGCCGGCCCGCCGTTGGCGCGTTTGCGGGAGACCTTCAGGACCTCGGCCACGGTCTTCCGGTCGCCCGCCGCCCGAGCCTTATTCGTGTAGAAGACCAGGAAATCGGCCGCGGTCCGGCCCCGGAAATAGCCGGGCACCCGGGCCTCGGGCGCGTAGCCCGCCTCCAGGAAAGCCTCGGCGACATCGGCGGGAACCTTGGCGAAGACCTTACCGTAGCCGCGTTCGCGGGCCAGGTCGATCAGCCGGCCGGGGAGTTCGGGGAGGTCGGAGTCGGACAGCCGCATCAGGTAGATCCGCCGGTTGGAGGGACCGTGCTGAATCCGGGAGGCCCCGATTATCTCCACCCGATCGGCACTCATCGCGCCCCCCCGGGTTCGGAAGGCGTGGCGGCCGCCGGGGCCGGGGTCAGGAGCGAGACGCCGACGAAGAATACCGCGGAAGCGGCCATCCCGAAGACGACCGGGGAGAAGCCGGCTCCGAAGAAGAACGACTCGAGCGCGGCGGGCAGGGAGCCGCGGAAAAACTGGAGCAGGTTGGTCAGGATTCCGCCCGCCAGCATACCCGCCAGCGCCCCGGCGGAGCTGGCCCGCGGCCAGAAGAAAGCGCCGAGGGTCGGCACGAAGAGGCCGGCGACAAGAAAGCCGTAGGCGTCGAAGACCCCTTCGATCACCGTCTCCAGGCGGAGAGCGTAGTAGACCGCCGTCACCCCGAGGATGAGGGTTACGACGCGGGAGACGCGGATCATCTTCAGGTGGGAGGCTCCCCGGAAGAAGTAACGCTGCAGAAAGTCGCCCACGACATTGCCGGAGGAGGCTACCAGGCAGCTGTCGGCGGTGGACATTATGGCCGAGAAGTAGGCGGCGGCGACCACGCCGGTGATCCCGATCGGAAGAACCTCGTTGATCAGTCGCGGCAGCCCCAGCTCCTGTCCTCCCTCCACCCCGATCAGCTCCGGGTACATCGCCCGGGCGCACATTCCCAGGATGACCCCCATAAAGGCCATTACCGGGTATTCGAAGAAGCCGGCGATATACCAGGCCTTGCGCCCCTCCTTCACGCCCCGGCAGGCGTAGATCCGCTGGTAGATCGTCATCCCGACCAGCCAGATGGGAATGATCGTTACCATCCAGTTGATGAAGGTGACGGTCTCGATGTTGCGCAGGGAGAAGAACTCGGCCGGCAGGGTCTCCCGCAGGCCCGCCCAGCCCCCGACCTCCCGCAGGGCCAGGGGAATGGCCAGCGCGATCAGGCCGAAGAGCAGGATCAGCCACTGGACGAAGTCGGTGTAGATTACGGCCTTGATCCCGCCCATAACCGTGTAAACGACGATGATGAATCCCATCGCGTAGAGTGAGAAGAGGAAGGGGTCCCACCCGAACGGCGAGGTTCGGAAGACCGTCTCCGAGGCCAGGGTGGCGCCGGCCTGAATCTGGGAACCGGTGAACATCAGGTAACCGACCGCGGAGATGACGGCGGCGAGCAGGGCGACACGGTTGTCGTAGCGCCAGCGGAGAAAGTCCGGATAGGTCAGCATCTTCCGGGCCAGGTCCGGCCCCTTGATCCGGGGGATGATAAAGACGGCGGTCAACCAGGCCCCGACCAGGCCGGTGAAGAGCAGCCAGGAACCGGCCAGCCCCATCAGGAAGCCCAGTCCCCCCAGTCCGATCGAGAAGCCGCCGCCGACGTCGGTGGCCACGATCGACAGCCCGAGCGCGGTCGGCGGGATCCGGCGTCCCCCGACGTAGTAGTCATCCTCGTCGCGGTTGCGGCGGTAGTGATAGTAACCCACCCCGAGGATCACCGTCATATAAAGAGCGAAAATCAGGTAGTCAAAGGCATACATCCCGGTATTCCAATCAGCCCGGATTATTCATATTGGACGACGGACGCCATTGCTAACGCCGCCGGAAGATTCTTCTCAGCCGCCCGGCCAGGCCGTTTCCTCCCGGCCTTCCGGCCGAACTCCGCCCGTCGCCGTTGTCGCCGCGCCGATCGATGCGCCGGGTATCGGCCGGGACCAGCGAAAGCGCCTCGTCGTGGTCGGCCAGCAGGGACTCGATCCCGAGAGCCTGGTATTCTTCGGCCTCGTCAAGCTTGAGCGAGAGGCGGCACTTATCGCAGTCCCGGTCGCAGAAGACCGGCCGGTAGGAGTCGGGTTCCTTGTAGGTGGTGATGACCCCCTCGAAATTGCGGAGGACGACCTTGTTGGTGTTCCACGAGATCAGGTATTGCGGCATCACCGGGATCTTTCCGCCTCCTCCGGGGGCGTCGATGACATAGGTCGGCACCGCCAGTCCGCTGGTATGTCCGATCAGGCTCTCGACGATCTCGATGCCCTTGCCGACCGGGGTGCGGAAATGGCTGAGTCCTTCCGACATATCGCATTGAAAAAGGTAGTAGGGCCGGACCCGGTTCTGGACCAGCTTGTGAACCAGTTTGCGCATTATGCGCGGGCAGTCGTTGATCCCGGCAAGAAGCACGGTCTGGTTCCCCAGGGGAATGCCGGCGTCGGCCAGCCGCGCCAGCGCCTGCCGCGAGGAGGCGGTGATCTCGCGGGGGTGGTTGAAGTGGGTGTTGACCCAGACGGGCTGATGGCGCTTGAGCATCTCGACCAGGTCCCCGGTGATCCGGTAAGGCAGCACGACCGGCATCCGGGTCCCGATCCGGACAATCTCGACGTGTTCGATCGCGTCCAGCTCGGTCAGGATCCAGTCGAGGTAGTCGTCGGAGAGCATAAAGGGATCCCCTCCCGAGAGCAGGACGTCGCGCACGGCCGGGGTCTTCCGGATGTAGGCCAGCCCCATGTCCAACACCTGCCGCCCGGGAATGAAGTCGCGGTCGCCGACCCGCCGCTTGCGGGTGCAGTGGCGGCAATACATCGAGCAGAGATTGCTGACCTGGAAGAGAACCCGGTCGGGGTAGCGGTGGGTGATGCCGGGGGCGGGGCTGTCCTTGTCCTCGGCCAGCGGGTCGGACATATCCCCGGGCAGGATCTCAAGCTCGGCGGCCTGGGGGAAGGCCTGGTAGAAGATCGGGTCGTTGGCGTAGTCCTTGACTTCGATCAGCGACAGGTAGTAGGGGGTGATCGAGAGTGGAAAGCGGGCCAGGGTGGCCTCGAGCTTTTCGCGCCGCTCGGCGTCGAACCGGATGCCGAGCAGCTTCTCGAAGGTGGGTATGTCGCGGATCGAGTGCTTGATCTGCCATTTCCAGTCGCGCCAGAGGTTCAGGCCGTCCTTGACGTCAAGGCGCTCCGCCAGATCGTGATGGCGGTTTTCGATCATGGTATTTTCCTGTGTTTTCGAGAATACGCCGGACCGGTGCGGCGCCTTCCGGGCGCCGGGGCGGCCCGGACGCGGTTTGATCCCGGCGGCATACTGGGCACAACCGGGGGAGATACTTGGGGTACGACGGATGTGAGGGGACTTTTAAGTATATGAGGAACCGGCGGCGGCGTCAACCCCGTTTCAGGAAACAGCAGGCTTCGATATGCGGGGTGTGGGGGAAGAAGTCGGGCAGCAGGATCTTCGCGATTTGGTACCGGGGAGATAGGCGCTTTAGGTCCCGAAGGAGCGTGGAAGGGTTGCAGGAGATGTAAACGATTGCCGGAGGGGGTTTTTCGGCGACCGCCGCGATCAGCTCTTCCCGGACCCCCGCGCGGGGCGGGTCCAGCAACAGCAGGTCGGCCTCGGCGGCCAGGACGTCGCCGATCAGTCTTTCGCTTCTTCCCCGCCGCGCCGTCAAGTTTCCGGTCCGGTTGAGGGCGGCGTTCCTTTTCAGGAAGGAAAAATTGCTCCGGCCGGATTCCACGGCCAGGACCTCTTCGACCTCCCCCGCCAGGGCGATCCCGAAGACGCCGACGCCGCTGTAGAGATCGGCCAGGCGGTTGACCTTCCGCTCGCGGACGAAGCCGCGGACCGCCTTGATGACTTCTTCCAGCAGCGGAAGGTTGACCTGGAAGAACGAAAGCGGCCCCGCGGCCAGCACCGCCCCGCCCGCGGCCTCGCGGAGATAACTCCGTCCCCGGGCCCGGATGCCGCCGGGGACGGCGCGGTCGCGGGTGTGGATGACAATCCCGGCCGTCGCCGGGTCGATCCCGCGCAAAGCTTCCGCCAGCCCGTCGGCCTCCCGGCGTCCTTTGACCACCAGCGCCGCGACCGAACGGGACTCGCGGCTGCTGTCGCGGGCGATCAGCTCTTCGATCGTCCCCATCTTTGTTTTTCCCAGCGCCGCCGGCAGTTCGGCCAGGAGCCGGTTGAGCCGGTCGGCGAGAAGGGCGCAGCTTTCGACCGGCACGAACTCGTCCCGCCGGCCGGGGCGGTGGTAGGCCCAGGTCGGCCCGTCTCCGAAGTCCCGGACCCGGAGATGGACCTTGTTGCGGTAGTTCCAGATCCGCGGCGAGGGGAGGACCTCGATCCCGGGCGGCTCCCCCCCCAGAAACCGGCCGAACATCTCGCGGAACTGGGACTCCTTGAGTTCGAGCTGGGCGGAGTAGTCGAGACACTGGTAGGGCGAGCAGGTCCGCCAGTGACCGCAGCGGGGGGAGACCCGGCGCGGAGAAGGCTCGATAATCTTTTCTGTGGTCGCCTCGAGATAGTCCTTCCGCGAACGGGCGATCGCGATTTCGACCAGCTCGCCGGGCAGCCCTTCGTCGGTGAACAGGGTCTTGCCTTCGAGGCGGGCCAGGGAACGGCCGGGATAGACGATCTTTTCGATCCGGATTCTGATTATGAAATCAGGGGTTGGGGGCGGTTCAGTCGCCGACCAGGTTGAGGGTGATCGCCGCCACCAGGGAGTTGAGCGCCCAGTCGCGTTTTTCCGGCGGCAGGGTCAGCCCCAGCGACTTGGCGACGGTCTGGAAGTCCCGCAGCTGCCGGGCGACGGAGTGCTTGTTGGCCCAGCCGTGCCAGAAGGAGACCACGCCGGCGATCAGGTCGGAGTTGTCGCGGATGAATTTCCAGGCGGGCCGGGCCTTTTTCGAACGCGAGGGGCGGGCCCCGAAGATGTCTTCCAGGTCCTCCCGGTAGTCATTCCAGTTCTTTCGCAGCTCCATATTCCGCCTTAGCCGCGCCATCTCTTCGGGGCCCAGCCGGGCGCCGATGATTTCGCGGCGCCGCCGGTGGCGGACGGCGATCATAAAGTAATGGGGCTGGCCGCGCCGGTCGTCCCGCTCCGGAGCCGCGCCCCAGCGGCGCTTGAGGGTCCGGGGGCTGATAAAACCCGGCTTCTCGCCCTTGGCCGGGTCGAGGACTCCGATCTTTCCCTGCCAGAAGGCCACCGCCGCGATCCAGTGGTCATCGTTGTCGACCGAGAGCACGCAGGGGATGTCCCGGGCGGTGTAACGCCTCAGGACGCGGAAGGCGATCTCAAAGTCCCGGAAATTCCGGAGCGTTCCCCGGCAGCCGAAATGGGACAGGGCCTTGAGAAGCTTGTTCTCGTCGGCGCCGTCGGCCCGGGTGGTCCGGGTGCGGTGGCGGAGTTCCTTCTCCTTCACCTTGAGTCCGATAACGGTGAGGGCGTATTTAATCGAGGCGGCTCCGCAGGAGTACGATTTTTCCTGTTCGGCGAATCCCATAATCACCCGCGGCGGTCAGGTTTCAGATCAAGCTCGTTCATTCCGGAATAATATATCACCGCCTTCTTGCGGTGGAAATCAAATCCTCTACGGGCCCCGCTCCTTCAGGGTGACTGACTGCGGTCAAACCCTTCACTCGCGGAGTTTATGCTGGAATGTACGGCTACGAAAATGTTGCCCGAAAGCCTAATAGATACGATAATGTATGATATGAGCGAGAAAACTGGAGATCATCAGGTTCGCAGGGAGGTCAAGGAGCTGCTGCTCCTCTTCGAGATCAGCCGGATACTGGAAGGAAGCCTGGATCTCAGGCAGTCGATTCCCCCGGTATTGGAGGCCATCGCCCGGCATATGGGGATGCTTCGGGGCACGATCACCCTTCTCAACCGCCAGACCGGCGAGATCTTCATCGAGGAGGCCTACGGGCTTTCGGCGAGCCAGAAGCAGAAAGGGCGTTATCGGCTCGGCGAAGGGGTCACCGGCAAGGTGATCGAGACCGGAACCCCGGCGGTGGTTCCCCGGATATCGGAAGATCCGCGTTTCCTCGACCGGACCGGAGCCCGGCGGGGTGGGGTCGGCGGGGAGATCAGTTTCATCTGCGTTCCGATCAAGATGGGCGCCGAGGTAATGGGGGCCCTCAGCGTGGACCGGCCCTTCAGCGGGGACCTGGCCTGCGAGGAGGATATTCGCCTGCTCTCCATCATTTCGTCGCTGATCGCCCAGGCGGTCCGGCTGCGGCGGGCCGTCCAGGAGGAGAAGCAGCGGCTGGTTGACGAGAACCTGAGGCTGAAAAGAGAGCTGGGGGAAAAATTCCGTCCCTCCAACATTACCGGCAACTCGCGGGCGATGCGGGCGGTCTACGAGCAGATCGCTCAGGTCTGCCGCTCCGAGACCACGGTTTTGATCCGGGGAGAGTCCGGCACCGGCAAGGAGCTGGTCGCCCACGCCATCCACTACAACAGCCCGCGGGCCGGAAGGCCTTTCATCCGGGTCAGCTGCTCGGCGCTTCCGGAGACGGTGGTGGAGAGCGAGCTTTTCGGTCACGAGCGCGGCGCCTTCACCGGGGCGGTCAGCCGCCGCAAGGGCCGCTTCGAGCTGGCTCACGGCGGCACTCTCTTCCTCGACGAGATCGGGGATCTCTCGCCCGCGATCCAGATCAAGCTGCTGCGCGTTCTCCAGGAAAAAGAATTCGAGCGCGTCGGGGGGACCGGGACCGTCAAGGTCGACGTCCGCCTGATCGCCGCCACCAACCGGCCGCTGGAGAAGCTGATCGAGGAGGGGGACTTCCGCTCCGATCTTTACTACCGGCTCAACGTCTTTCCCATCCACATCCCGCCCCTGCGGGAGCGGAAGACCGACATCCCCCTTCTGGCCGATCATTTCGTCGAGAAATACAGCCGCGCCAACGGCAAGCATATCCGGCGCATCTCCACCCCCGCCATCGATATGCTGATGGCCTACCACTGGCCGGGAAATGTCCGGGAGCTGGAAAACTGCATCGAGCGGGCGGTCCTGGTCAGCGTCGACGACGTCATCCACGGCCATTACCTCCCCCCCACGCTTCAGACCGCCGAGGCCAGCGGCACCGCCCCCCCCGGCGACCTCCCCGCGATCCTGGAAGCGGAAGAGAAGGAGATGATCCTCGACGCCCTCAAGTCTTCCCGGGGAAACCGCGCCCGGGCGGCCCGGGCCCTGGGAATCTCGGAACGGGTGATGGGTTTGAGGGTGAAGAAATACGGCCTTGAACCGAAGAAATTCCGGGCATGGACCCGCGCTTGACAAGGATTGTCCTGCTCGCGGCCGCCGTCTTGGCCGCTCAGCTTCCGCTCTCGGGCTGTTTCCGGCGGGTCGAGGAGGAAGAGAAGGAGATGGTTGAGGCTAAATTCTACCGTACTCTTCCCGGCGGGAAGGTGGAGTGCGGGCTCTGTTTCCGCAACTGCGTCATCCCCGAGGGTAAACGGGGTTTCTGCCGGGTCCGCGAAAACCGCGGCGGCCGTCTCTTCAGCCTGGTCCACGGCCGCCCCGCCGGCCTGCAGATCGACCCGATCGAGATGGAACCGGCCTACCACCTCCTGCCCGGCCACGACAACCTCTGCGTCTATACCGCTTCCTGCAACTTCCGCTGCCGCCACTGCCAGAACTGGCACCTCTCGCAGCGTGGTCCCGAGGAGGTCTCCTCCCGGTTCCTCTCCGCCGGGGAAGTGGTGGCGGAGGCCCGGCGCCGCGGCTGCCGCTCGATCTCCCACAGCATCAACGAACCCACCGTCTTCTTCGAATATATGCTGGAGATCGCCCGCCTGGCCCGGGAGGAGGGGCTGCTCAACCTGTTTCATACCAACGGGGCGATCAATCCCGAGCCGCTGCGTCTGCTCCTGCGATGGATGGACGCGGTGGTGGTGGACCTCAAAGGGTTCAGCGAGGAGTTCTACCGCGAAGTCCCCGGGGCGGAGCTGGAACCGGTCCTGCGGACGCTCAAGGAGGTCCGCGCCGCCGGGGTTCACCTGGAGGTGGTCTGTCTGCTGATTCCCACCCTCAACGACGACCCGGAGGAGATCGCGAAGATGTGCCGCTGGATCGCGGCCAATTTGGGGGCGGAGACGCCGGTCCATTTCAACCGCTTCTCTCCCTCCTTCCGCCTCCGCCATCTGCCGCCCACGCCGGTCGGAACCCTGGAAGCGGCCCGGGAGACGGCTCTGGCGGCGGGATTAAAGTATGTGTACATCGGAAACGTTCCCGGCCATCCCGCCGCGTCCACCTACTGCCCGGACTGCTCGGTCCGGCTGGTCCACCGGACCCACGCCACGGTGCTGGAGAACCGGATCGCGGGCGGCCGCTGCCCCGACTGCGGCTATGCGGTCGCGGGAAGATGGGAGTAAGCCGGATTATGAATAATCCGGCTTAAAGGAGGGCGCGGGCCCGGCGGACGATGTTATCGACGCTGAAGCCGAAACGGCGGAAGATGACCGGGGCCGGGGCGCTGGCGCCGTAGCGGTCGACGGCCACGACTTTCCCTTCGGTCCCCACGTATCGTTCCCAGCCGAGACCGACCCCCGCCTCTACGGCCAGGCGGGCTTTCACCCGCGGCGGGAGCACCGACTCCCGCCATTTTCGGTCCCGGCGGTCGAAGATCTCCCAGCAGGGAAGGGAGACCACCCGGACCCGCACCCCCTCGTTACCGAGCCGCTTTCCCGCCTCCAGGGCCGGGTGGACCTCCGAGCCGGTAGCGATTAGGATCAGCTCCGGCAAACCGGCCTCCGATTCCCAGAGGGTGTAGCCGCCCCGTTTCAGGCCGGAGGCGGGGGAGCATTCTTTCCGGTCCAGGACCGGCAGGCTTTGCCGGCTCAGGGCGAGCGCGGTCGGCCCGCTCTTCCGGGCGAGCGCCGCCTTCCAGGCCTCCACGGTCTCGGCCGCGTCGGCCGGCCGGATCACGTCCAGGTTGGGAATGGCGCGCAGCGCCGCCAGCTGCTCCACCGGCTGATGGGTGGGGCCGTCCTCGCCCAGCCCGATCGAATCGTGAGTAAAGACGAAGATCACCCGCTCCCGCGACATCGCCGCCAGCCGGATAGCCGGGCGCATATAGTCGGAGAAAGTGAGAAAGGTGGCGGTGTAGGGGATCAGCCCGCCGTGCAGGGCGACCCCGAGGGCGGCGGCTCCCATCGCGTGTTCCCGGACGCCGAAATGAACGTTTCTTCCCCGCCGGCCCCAATCCCCTCCGACCGCGCCCTGGACATTCTTCCCGCTGCCGCCGTCGGCCTGAAAGTCTCCCTCCCCTTTCAGCGCGGTGAGGGTGGAGGGGTTGAGATCGGCCGAACCGCCGAAGAGTCCGGGTATTGCCCGCCCCAGCGCCTGAAGGGCCAGCCCGGAGGCCTTCCGGGTGGGGATTCCCTTCGGGTCTGCGGGGAAGGAAGGCATCCCGGCGCTCCAGCGGGGGGGGAGATTGCCTGCGATCGCGCGGGCGAATTCGGCGCCGGCCTCCGGATGCCGGCGGCGATATTCCCGCAGGGTTTTTTTCCAGGCCGCGCGGCGTTTTTCGCCCTTCCCGGCGGCCGCCCGGAAGCCGGCGCGGCCGGCCCGGGGGATCAAGAAGCGGGCCTTCTCCGGCCAGTTGAGGTTTCTTTTGGCCGCGGCCAGTTCCTCTTCGCCCAGGGGAGAGCCGTGTACCGAGAAGGTTCCCTGTTTGCGGGGGGCCCCGAAACCGATCACGGTTCTCACCATTATTAGGGTGGGTCGGCTATCGTCGGCCCGGGCCGCCTTCAGCGCCCGGTCGATCCCGTCGAGATCGTTGCCGTCGGCCACCCGGAGCACCCGCCAGCCGTAGGACCGGTAACGGGCGGCGACATTCTCGCTGAAGGAAAGTGAAGTCTCCCCGGCCAGGGAGATCTGATTGTCGTCGTAAAGGACGATCAGCTTGCCGAGACGGAGATGGCCGGCCAGCGAGGAGGCTTCCGCGGCGAGCCCTTCCATCAGACATCCGTCGCCGGCGATGACGTAAACGCGGTGATCGACGAGTTTCAGGCCCGGCCGGTTGAAGACCGCGGCCAGGTGGGCCTCGGCCATCGCCATTCCCACCGCGTTGCCCAGCCCCTGTCCCAGCGGCCCGGTGGTCGCCTCCACGCCGGGAGTGAGGAAGTTTTCCGGGTGTCCCGGGGTGAGACTGCCCCATTGCCGGAAGGCTTTGATCTCCCGGAGGGGCAGATCGTAGCCCGACAGATGCAGGAGGGCGAAGAGGAGGGCGGAGCCGTGGCCGGCGCTCAAAACGAAACGGTCGCGGTCGAACCAGTCGGGGTCGGCGGGATGATGCTTGAGGTGGCGGGTGAAGAGCACATAGGCCATCGGGGCCGCCCCCAGGGGCAGGCCGGGGTGGCCGGAGTTGGCTTTCTCGACCGCGTCGGCGGCCAGAAAGCGCAGGGTGTTGACTCCCAGAAGGTCGTTGCGGCTGAAGCTGCTGGATTTTCTCATCTTCATTCTCTACCGTTGGTTGACGTTTCGTTTGCCAGTCGGAAAATCGAAGCATAGCAGACGCCGGTATTTCGGACAAGCGGCAAAGCCCCGGCCGGAAAAGAAGGCGGCCGCCGGGCGGCTTTTCAGCTTTTGTTGACAACGCCGCCGCCGAAATTTTATGCTTTCGCGGGCTATTTAAACAAGGAGGTAGAGATGAGAACCCTGGAAAGCCTGGGGCTGAAGTTGAAGACCCCGAAACAGAAAGAAGTTTACCGCCGCGGGCTCGACCGGCCCGACCTGGAAGAACCTTACAAGCATCTGGCCCGCCTGCTGGCCCGCGAGGGGGACGCGGAGGGGGCGGAGAAGGTCTTAAAGCTCGCCCTGGCCCGATTTCCGAAAAACCGGATGATGCTCGAGCAGCTGGCCGACCTTTACCAGACCGTGGGCAAGACCGCCCGCGCGGTCGAGATCTACCGCGGACTGGTCAAGGAGAAGGAGAGCTGGTCGGCGTTTGTCCGCCTGGCGCGGATCTACAAGAAGAAGGGAGATTTTCCGGCGGCGGCCGCGCTCTTTAAAAGCATCCCCCCTTCCCACCCGTTCCGCCCCCGCGCCTACCAGGCGCTGCAGGAGCTTTACAGCGCCTCCGGCGACCACCGGGCCGGCGCCGAAAATATGAAACAGGCGATTAAACACCTGGGCGAGGATTTTCGGCGGCTCAAGGCGCTCGGCCGCCATTATATGAAGATCGGGAAGAAGCGCGAGGCCATCCGGGCTTTCGAAAAGGCCCTCACCCACCAGCGAGGCGAGCTCGACACCATCAAGCTGATCGGCCTGGCCTATCTCGACCTGGGGGAATACTCCGCCGCCCGGCGCTACTTCAACCGGATCCTCTCCCTCCAGCCGGATTCCTACCAGGCCCAGATTCAGCTTGCCGAGCTGAGTCTTCTCCAGGGACGGCTGGAGGAAGCTAAGAAATGGCTGGACCGGATCCGACGGGTCCAGAAGAAGAAGGGCGAACCCTGGGATTCCCGGTCGAAACTGGCCACCGGCGAATACCTGCTCAAGAAGGGCCGGTTCGAGGAAGCGATCGAACTGGTCCGGGAGGGCCTGGGAGAGACGCCGGAGTATTATCCGATGGAGATCCTGCAGGGTCACGGGATTCTCGCGGCCGCCTATAAGGAGGCCGGCGACGAGTTCCGGGCCCGGGTCCACGAGCAGATACAGAAGGCTCTCGCCGCGGACCTGGACGTCTTCTCCTCCCTGACCCGGCTGGCCAGGGACCTGGAGAAGCGCAAACGGACGGACGAGGCCAAAGAGGTTCTCGAGCAGCTGCTGCTCTCTTTTCCCGGCAACGTGCTCGCGCTGGTCAACCTGGCCGAGACCCAGTTCCGGAGGGGGATGACCGACAGCGCCGTCGCTCTGGCCCGGGCGGCGGCCGGAGGTGAGGCCGGACGTTTCGTCAAGGACAAGATCCAGGCGCTCAAGCTTCTGGCCCGTCTGCGCCGCGCCCGCAAGGACGAGGCCGGCGCGCGGGAGTGCGAGCGGAAGATCGCGGCCTTGACCGGGAAGGGTTCCGGTTGAACCTGAACCGGGCGGCGGCCCGCAGGAGCCTTCTCCCGTCGAAAAGAGGCGGCCGGTGAAGAACGGCCGCCAGCGTCTCGAGCGGTAGTCCCACCACGTTGGTATAGGAACCGGTCACGTTCTCGATCAGCATCCCGCCGTGTTCCTGGATCGCGTAAGCGCCGGCCTTATCGGTGGCGTCGACCCGGCGGAGATAGGCCGAGATGAGATCCGGCTCGAGCTTCTTCATCTTGACCCGGCTGACCGCCACCCGGGTGATCGCGCCTCCGCCCCCGGGAAAGATCACGGAGATCGCGGTATAGACGCGGTGGGTCGTTCCGCTGAGCGATTCCAGCATCCGCCGGGCCTCCTCCGGGGAGGAAGGCTTGCCCAGGACGCGGTCCCGGAAGACCACGGTGTCGGCGGCGATGATTATCGCCGCCGGTCTTCGGCGGGCGGCCCGCCGGGCTTTCCGGAGCGCGTTCGCGCGGGCCGTGGCGGCCGGGCGCCCGGGTATCACGGTCTCCTCGACCGGATAAACGGCCACCTCGAAGTCGATCCCGGCGGCTTCCAGCAGTCTCTTCCGGCGGGGCGAAGCCGAAGCCAGCACCAGGGGCGCTTCCCGCCCCGGTCCGATGCGGACGCCGGCGGCGCTCATTCCCGGTTGTGAAGCGTAAAACCGGTTTCGGAGTTTGTGGATATTGATGGTATATTCATTTTCTAAAATCGCAGGTTAACCCGGCCGGTCCGGGAAATAAACAAATTTTGAACCCGCCGGAGCGTTTTTTCGTATAGGGATATGAAACTGTGGTCGGACGAAACGATGATGATTTTGATCCGGAAGGGGTCCGGCCGCGCTCTGGCCCGCCTGGTTTCCAGGCATAAGGACGGTCTGTTGGGTTTCATCTATTCGGTAGTCCGGGACCGCCACCTGGCCGAGGATATATTTCAGGAGACGTTTTTAAGGGTCTGGCGGCAGGCGTTCCGGTTCGATCCCGGGCGCAGGTTCAAGACCTGGCTTTACGCGATCGCCCTTAATCTCTGCCGGGACGAATTGAAGAAAAGCCGCCGCCATCGCCACCTCTCCCTGGAGGCGGCGGGAAATCAGGGTGAGGAAGGGTTCCGGCCGCTGGACTGGATCGAGGACGCCAAGCCCGGGCCCCCGGAGACGGCCTGGGAGCGGGAGCTGGAGAGGGTTCTGCGTTCCAAACTCGACCGGCTGGCGCCGCCTCACCGCGAGGTTGTCTTGATGAGCCGTCTGCTGGGTTTGAAAAGCGAGGAGATCGCCGAGATCCTGGGGGTGCCCCCCGGCACCGTCCGTTCCCGGCTTCACTACGCCCTGATCGAACTCAGGTCGGAGTTTAAGGAGTATTTCCCCGGTCTGACCCGGGGGAGGAGCGAGCAAAGATGACCGAGAGACACGAAAAATCCGGGCCGGAGGCCCGGGACGGCTGTCGCGCGGTCTCCGAGTGTCTGGCCGAATATATCACCGGCGACTGGACCGGGCGGGCCGGGAAACGGCACTTTTTCGCCCATCTCCGGAAGTGTCCGGAATGCCGCCGGCTGGTCGCCGAGACCCGTCGCGCCTGGAAGAGTCTGGAGGCGCTGCGGCCGGTCTCCTGCCCCGCCGGGCTGGTCCGGCGGGTTATGGAGCGGGCGTCGCCTTCGACGGCTTTCCGCCCCGTCGCCGTGCGGCGGCTGGCCCTGCTGGCCGGCGCCGCCGCGGCGGCGGCCCTGCTGATCGTGCTGCGGTTCCTGCCGCCGGCCGGTCCGGAGCCGGCGCCCGACCGAGCCGCCAGCCTGGTGGCCGCTTCTCCCGTCTCCCCCCCCGACATCGAGGGAACTCTCCGGGATTATCTCCGCGAGGCGGAGTCGCTCTTCATCGCGCTGGAGCGAACCGGGGAGTGGAGGGAACTCATCCCGGAGATTATGAGGAAAGAGCTTACCGGCCGGGGCAACTACCTCAAGGAGAAGCTGCCCGCCGGCTCCCGGGAGCTGCTCCTGGTCGAGCGCGTTCATGACGCTTTTCTCGAACTGCTCCGGGCGTCCCGGACGGAGGCGGAGACCCCCGGCGTCGCCGCCGACGAACTCATCGAAGCGATCCGGGCCCACCGGCCCCGGAGGGACCGTTGATGGTCTCCAAACGTTTTCTTTCGCTGATCAATCTGCTCCTGGCCGCGGCCCTGGTCGCGGGCGCCGCCCTGCTGGCCCGCGACTATTACCTCGGGCTGACGGCGCCGGACGAGGAAACGGCGGTCGCGCCCCCGGCGCCGGCCCCCGAACCCCCGCCCCCGCCGGCGAAGGAGGAATACGCGGTGATCGTCAGCCGCAACCTGTGGGCGGAGAAGTTCGAAGCGCCGGAGGAGGCCCCGCCGCCCACTCCTCCTCCCCAACGCGAGCCGCCGCCGCGGCTGCGCCTGCTGGGAACGTCGGTCAGCTCCGACGCCGCCCGGAGCCGCGCTTTTATTGAGGACGTCGCGCGGAGAACCCAGGAGATGTACCGGGTCGGCGACTCGGTCTCCGGGGCCCGCGTGCTCGAGATTCACCAGAACCGGGTGGTTCTCGACAACCGGGGAGAGAGTTTCGAGATCAGATCATTTCCGGACAGTCTTCCGGTGCGCTGACGGCCGACGGGCCGCGCGCCGGACGCATCTTTAAACAACATCAACAGAAGGCTCGGGATCATATGAAAACAGCGACGTTGTTTCGCCGGAGGGGGATGGTCGCCGTCCTGGCGCTGGCCGCCGCGGTCTTGACCGCGCCCGGACGGGGTGGCGAGGAAGAGCTGATCGACATGAACTACGACAATGTCGACATCCGGCTGGTGATCAAGCATATCAGCGACTTGACCGGGAAGAATTTTCTGGTCGATCAGGATGTCCGGGGGGTGGTGACGGTGATCTCGCCCACCCGGATACCATTGTCCGAGGTCTACGCCGTCTTCGAATCGATCCTCGAGATCAGGGGATACGCCACCGTTCCCTCCGGGAACCTGATCAAGATCACCTCCAAGCGCGACAGCGCCCAGCGGTACATACCGCTTCATTCCGCCCGGGTGGTGGACGAGATTCCCCCGGAAGACAGCATCATCACCCAGATCATACCGGTGCAGCACGCCGGCGTGGAGGCGGTCCGCACCACCCTGGGGCCGCTCTTTTCCCGGGAGGCGGTCGTGATCTCCTACCCCCCGACCAATACCCTGATCGTGACCGATATCGCCTCCAACGTCCGCAAGATGATGAGGATCATCGAGGAGATCGACATCCCGGGCTACGAGACCAGGGTCACCCTGGTCCAGCTTCGGTACGCCTCGGCGGCCGTGGTCAGCCGCGACCTGACCCCGATCATCGAGGACCTGGGAGCCCTGCCCGAGACCCCGCCGACGCCCCGCCGCCGGGCGCCGGCCCCGGTTCCCACCGCGGAAAGGAAGATCAAGATCATTCCCGACGAGAGGACCAACTCCCTGCTGATCGTGGCCAGCCAGGAGGACACCAAGCGGATCAAGGACCTGATCCGGCGGCTCGACGTGGAGACCGAGCGGACGCGCATCCACGTCTCCCACCTCAAGTACGCCAAGGCCGAGGATATGGCCCGGGTGCTCAACAACATCGTGACCAAGCGTCAGCAGGATGTCGCCCCCCTGATCAGCGAGGACCGGGCCACCAACTCGCTGATCATCGACGCCACTCCCGAGGATTTCGCGGGGCTGCAGAAGATCATCGAGCAGCTCGACATCGTCCGCGACCAGGTTCTGGTCGAGGTCCTGATCGCCGAAGTCTCTTACGAGAAAACCTTCGAGCTGGGCGTGGACTGGATGACGATGGAGGGGTTTCCCGATATCGATCAGCTCGCCCCGGGGACCGGCGAGGGCTTCGGCGAGAGTTCGTTCACGGGCGGCCTGCGCTCCTTCGCCGCCCCCACCGAGGGGCGGCCCTCTTCCGGTATGAGCGGCCTTTCGGTCGGCCTGGTCCAGCGGGTAATGACCGGGATGGATATCCCCGACGTCGCGGCTATGCTCCACGCCCTTCAGACCCACCGGGACGTCAACATTCTCTCCACGCCCCAGATCCTGACCATGGACAACGAAGAGGCCGAGATCAACGTGGTCCGCAACGTTCCTTTCCTGAGCCGGATCGAGGCCGACGACGACCGGGTGGGGACCCGGCTGCAGCATATCGACTACAAGGATGTCGGCATCAAGCTGCGGATCACGCCCCGGATCAGCAAGGAGAGGATGGTTCGGCTCGACATCCACCAGGAGATCTCCGACCTGACCGGCCGGGAGGTGGCCGGCTTGAGGGCGACGCCCGAGACCTACCGGCGGGAGACCCGGACCTCGGTCCTGGTCCGGGACAACCATACCATCGTGATCGGCGGCCTGGTCAGCGACGACGTCAACGAGTCGCTCGACAAGGTTCCCTTCCTGGGCGACATCCCGCTGGTCGGCAACCTCTTCCGCCGGCGGAGCACCCGCAACGTCAAGACCAACCTGCTGGTCTTCATCACCCCCCGGGTGGTTTCCACCACCCAGCAGGTGGCCGATCTGACCCGTCTCAAGCGCCGGGAGATGCACGAGATCGACCGCCGGCTCAACGAGAAGGAGGCCGAACGGGCGGCGCGGGAGCGGCTGACCCGGGACGCCGAAACCGAACGGGTGAGAGAGCTCCGGGAACGTTATTCCGCCCTGGCCCCTTCCCCGCCCCTCCCCGATCCCGGGGTGGAAGCCGCGGAAGAGGCTCCCCCGCCGGCCGTACGGGTTCCGGAAGAAAGAGAGAGCGGCCTGACTTCATTCCTGGAAGGGCTGCCCCGGGTTTCGTTCGGACGCGAAGCCGAAGAGAGGCGGCCGGAACGTTCCCGCGCTTCGGAGAGATTTCACCGATGATCGTAAATGGAGCCGGAAAAACCCTGGAGAAGATTCTTCTCGAACAGGGGCTGGTGGACGAGGCCGGCCTCGAAGAGGCCCGGGCCCGCCTGGAAAAGGAGGGCGGCCAAGACCTGGGCCGGGCCCTGGTCGAGACGGGCTTGCTTACCGAGGAGCAGTATCGCCGGGCGATCAGCCTGCAGTTCGGCCTGGAGTACCTGCCGGTGTTGAGCGAGGAGACGGTGGACAAGAGCCTGGTGGCCCGGGTTCCGCTGACCTTCCTGCTGGCCCATAAGCTCATCCCCCTGCGGGAGGAGGACGGCAAGGTGCTGGTGGCCACCGCCAACCCGCTGGCGGTGGAAGCGGTGGACGATATCCGGCTGCTCCTCGACCGGGAGATCAAGCTGGTGGTATCCAGCCCCGACGAGGTGGTCAGAATCGCCAATCGTTGCTACGGCCACGCCGCCGGCGCCGCCGAGCAGATGCTGGAAGACCTCGAGGACGAGGACGACCTTCCCGAGATGGTGGCGGTATCCCAGGAGACCGAGGACCTGCTCGATATCGCCAGCAAGGCCCCGGTGATCAAGCTGGTGAACCTGATCATCTTCGAGGCGGTGAAGGCCCGGGCCAGCGACATCCACATCGAGCCTTACGAGAAGGACCTGCGGGTGCGCTACCGGATCGACGGCATCCTCTACGAGGCGATCAGCCCGCCCAAGCAGTACCAGTCGGCGATCACCTCCCGGGTCAAGATTATGGCCAACCTCAACATCGCCGAGAAGCGGCTGCCCCAGGACGGGCGGATCCGGATCCGGATCACCGACCGCGAGATCGATATCCGGGTCTCGGTGATCCCGATCTCCTTCGGGGAGAGGATCGTCCTGAGGCTTCTCGACCGCTCCAGCCGGCTCTACACCCTCTCCGACCTCGGTTTCAGCGAGGACCGGCTCCAGATCTTCAAACGCCTGATCCGGCTCTCCCACGGGATCATCCTGGTCACCGGCCCGACCGGCTCCGGCAAGACGACCACGCTTTACGCGGCCCTGAACGCCCTCAATTCCGCCGAGAACAACATCATCACCATCGAGGATCCGGTGGAATACCAGCTGCCTGGGATCGGGCAGATCCAGGTCAATCCGAAGATCCAACTCACCTTCGCCAACGGTCTGCGCTCGATCCTTCGCCAGGACCCGGACATCATCCTGGTCGGAGAGATGCGGGATCTGGAGACGGCCGAGATCGCCATCCAGGCGTCGCTGACCGGCCACCTTGTCTTCTCCACCCTGCATACCAACGACGCTCCCGGCGCCGTCAACCGTATGCTCGATATGGGCGTGGAGCCCTACCTGGTCTCCTCCTCGGTGGTGGGGATAATGGCCCAGCGCCTGGTGAGGAAGATCTGCCCGCATTGCCGGGAGGAATACCGGCCTCTGGACGAAACCCTCAAGGAGATCGGGCTTACTCCCGACGATCTTCGCGGGGGGAAGGCGGTCCGGGGAAAGGGATGCGACAAATGCTTCAACTCCGGATATATGGACCGGACCGGAATATTCGAGATTATGATCGTGAACGAGAAGATCCGCCGGCTGGTGATGGAGCACGCCAGCACCGACGATGTCAAGAAAGCCGCGCTCGCCCAGGGGATGCGCACCCTGAGGATGGACGGTTCCCGGCTGGTGGCCGAAGGGGAGACCACGATCGAGGAGGTCATCCGGGTGACGCAGGAGGATATCGTGGAAGTGTGAGGAAGGAATGACGAAACCCGAAATCCGAATGACGAATGACGAAGGGATGACGAAACCCGAACCCGCGTGCTTCGGGATCTAAAGGAAAAAGGAAAAGATGGCGGTATTCGAATACAAGGCCTTGAACGCGAAAGGGGCGCCGGTGGGCGGAATTATCGACGCCGACAGCCCCGCCGACGCCCGGAACAAGCTGCGCCAGCAGGGCGTCTTCCCCACCGAGGTGGTGGAGAGCGAAGAGAAGATCGGTTTGCAGAGCGAGGTGACGGCGTCGCGGCTCTTCCGCCGGGTGCGGCCCGCCGATGTCGCCGTTTTCAGCCGTCAGCTGGCCACCCTGCTCAACGCCGGTCTTCCCCTGGTGCCGGCGCTGACCGCCCTGATCGACCAGCTCGAGAAGAGTCCGATGAAGAAAGTCGTGATCAAGGTCCGCGACCAGGTCAACGCCGGAGTCAGTTTTGCCGAGGCCCTTGCCTCCAGCCCCCGCGTTTTCCCGCCGCTTTACAGCAATATGGTCGGCGCCGGCGAGGCCGCCGGCGCGCTGGAGGTGGTGATGGAGAGACTGGCCGACCTGATGGAGAAGAACATCAAGATGACCAACCGGATCAAGAGCATTATGATCTATCCCGCCCTGGTGATCACCCTGGGGGTGGCGGTCATCGTTTTTCTTATGGTGCAGGTGGTCCCTTCGATCATCGAGATCTTCGCCGACAGCGAGGCGGCCCTGCCGACACCGACCACGATCCTGATCGGGGTGAGCGGTTACCTCCGTTCCTACTGGCTGGTCTGGCTGGTCGCCCTGGGCCTGCTCTTCTTCGCTTTCCGCCTCTGGAGCCGGAGGCCTTCCGGAAGGTATTTCGTCGACCGGACCAAGCTCAAGGTTCCGGTCCTGGGGTCGGTATTCCGGAAACTGGCCATCGTGCGTTTCAGCCGGACCCTCTCCACCCTGCTCAGCAGCGGCACCTCGCTGATCCGGGCGTTCGACATCGTCAAGAGTATCGTCAACAACCTTTTTGTCGCCGAGGCGATCGAAGAGGCCAAGGAGATGGTCAAGGCCGGCAAATCGATCGCCGAACCGTTCCGACGCAGCCGGATCTTCCCGCCGATCGTGGTCCATATGATCGCGGTCGGAGAGTCCAGCGGGGCGCTGGAACAGATGCTGGGAAAAGTGGCCGATTCCTATGAAAACGAGGTGGAGACCACCGTGGGGGCGCTCATCTCCGTGCTGGAACCCCTGATGATCGTGGTGATGGGGCTGGTGGTCGGGTTTATCGTGATCTCGATTTTGCTGCCCATCTTCCAGATGAGTCAACTTATCGGATAACCGATTATATCGCCGTCGAGAGCGGCGGGGAGGAAGACGAAATGAGAAAGACGGTTTCGAAGAATCTTCAGTCCGGTTTCACGCTGGCCGAACTCCTGGTGGTGATCGCGATCATCGGGTTCCTGGTCGCGGTGGTCGCGCCCCAGTTCTTCCGCCAGATCGGCCGGGGTCAGCGGGCGGCCGCCGAGATGCAGATCAAGAACCTCGAGAGCGCGCTCGGGATGTATTTCGCCGATAATTACCAGTATCCCGAATCGCTGGCGGCCCTGGTCCCGGAATACATCAAGGAGATCCCGGAAGATCCCTGGGGCAACCCTTACGTCTACCGCCGGCCGGGCGTGGGCGGGCGCGATTTCGACATCGTCTCCCACGGGGCCGACGGGGTTCTGGGAACCGAGGACGACATTACAAACCGGTAAGCGGGTGAGAATGGAAGCGAGGAGGCGTCAATCGCCGCCGACGGGATCGCGGGGTTCGTCCGGCTTGACCTTCGTGGAACTGGCGGTGGTGACGGCCCTGATCGGGGTGGCGGTTATGATCACCTATCCCTATCTCTCGGGGTTGCTGCTGGGGAGGAAGCTGATGGGGTACGCCGGGGAGCTGGCGGGCGTGATGGATTACGTCCGATCGCGGGCGGTGATCGACTCCCGGGAATATCACGTGCATTTCGACCGGATTCGTTACCGTTACTGGGTGACCGTCGAGGGGGACGAGGAGAACCCGATGCCCGGCCGTTACGGCCGCCCGCGGGAGTTTCCCGCCGAGATCCGGCTGAGATCGGTGGAGATCGAAAACCGGCCGGTCGCCGGGCAGACGCCGGTGGTCCGGTTTTACCCCCGGGGGAGCGCGGACCAGGCGGTGATCTATCTGGAGTCGAGCCGGGGGGACCGGGCCTCGGTCCGGATCAAGCCCTTCACCGGCCGGAGCGAGGTTTACAGCTATTTCTATCGTGACTGAAGGGCGGACATCCCGTTTTCAGGCGGAAACCATCTCCACCGACGGGCGGAAAAACAAGAGATTTCAGTGAATGCTGAAGAGAAAACAAAATCGCGCCGGCGTCAGTCGGGTCTGACGTTGCTGGAAGTGATGCTGGCGATCACGCTGATCGCGGTGGGGGTCATACCGTTGCTGGTCACTCACAGCTCCAGCCTTAATAATTTTGTTCGTTCCCGGGAGACGACCCTGTCCGGGTTCCTCGCCCAGGAAAAGATCGCCGTTCTGGAAGCCGAAGGATTCCAGGAGGAGTTTTCCGGGGAAGGAGTCCGGGAAGAGCCTCCCCGGCTCTCCTGGGAGGAGAGTATAGCCGTGGTCCGGGAGGACCTGATGGCTTCGGCGGAAGTCCGGGTGCGTCCGGGCGCCGGCGAGGGGGACCGGAGGCGGCCGAGGGAGCTGGAACTGGTGACCTATCTGGTCAACCCCCGTTACGCCGAGGCGACCGCTGAAGGAGCGGCGGGGGAGACCGCTGCCGCGCCGACTACGGAGGAGCGCCGTCCTCCGTCGGAGCCGGCCGCCCCCCCTCCGGAATCCCGCCGCCGCCGTCCCCCGGCGCCGCCGGCCGACGCCCGTCCGGTCCCGGTGGCGACCCCGTTCGCTCCGCCGGAACGGGACCGTCCTCCGGAAGTCTCCCCCGGCGCCCCGGTTCCGGTCTTCTCGCCCGTGCCGCCGGGGAGGGATGACGATTTCCGTCCGCCCCCGTCGGGGCCGTTGCCGGTGGCGACACCCTATTGATCGATGACGATACCTTTCGACAGGCCGGTAGCGGTTCGAACTCAAGGCGGCTACACCGTCGCGGAGATTCTGGTCGCCCTTCTGATCGGCGGCCTGGTGCTGGGGGCGCTTTACGGCTCTTACTCGACCGTGGTCGGGAGCACCCGGAACTACCGCCGGATATCGGACACCTACCAGACCGCGCGGGTGGTGCTCACCAATCTCAGCCGGGAGTTGACCGGAACCTACCAGCCCGCGCTGGCGACCGAGAGGCTGATCTTCGAAGGCCGGGAGGAATGGTTCCAGGGGCGGCGCATGGACCGGATCTCCTTCGTTACCACGACCTCGGCGCGCGGCGGGGGGGAGGAGGCGGGTTGGGACGCTTTCGAGCTGAGCTACTTTCCGGGCTACGGAGAGCGGGAAGGGTATCTCCTGGCCCGCCGGGCGCCGTTCTATAACCTGGAGGAGCCGTTCGAGGGCGGCGCGGAGATGGTGGTGGCCGAAGGCGTTCATTCGCTGGCCTTTGACTACTACGACGGCTGGGAATGGAAGTCCGAATGGGACCCGGAAGAAGAACCCCTCCTCCCGCTGGCGGTGAGGATAACCCTGGGCCTGGACGGGGGCGGCGTGATCGAGCCGAGATATTTTACCACCGCGGTCTCCCTGCCGATGGCCCGGCCTTTGACCGAAGAAGACGAGGGCGACGATATTGTCGCGGAGTGAGCGTGAAGACGACATCGATTACAGCGCGTGGCGGGGAGGCGGCTTCCCGCGGTATGGTCCTGTTGGTCGTGGTGATGATGATCGCGGTTCTGGGGGTGCTGGTGCTCAACTACACCTACCTGATCCATCTCGACAGCGCTATGGCCTCCGGCTTCCGCGACACCCTGGAGGCCGACTATCTGGCCCGGTCGGGCGTCGGTTACGCGATGATGCTTCTGGCCGAAGATATGATCCCGCCGGAAGAAGACGAAGAGGCCGAGGCCGCCGGCCGGGAAGAGGAAGAGGAGTTGATCGACCATCTCGGAGAGGAATGGGCCCAACCCCGCCAACCGGCGGCGCGCGGCCACGGCGAGTTTATCTTCACGGTTATCGACGAGGACCGCAAGTTCAACGTCAACTCGCTGATCTCCGGGGCGGCGGCGGAGATCAATCAGGCGCGCCTCGACCGCCGCCGGCCGCCCGAGCTTGACGAGGAGATGGAGGGGGAGGGCGAGATGGCCCGGGCCCGCCGGACCGCCGAGGAAAGAACCCGCCGCCGCGATCGGGAGTCCGAGGTCGACGAGAGGGCCGAGGAGACCCTGCGGGCGATCTTCGAGCACCTGGAGATTTCCCGCCCGCGGGAGATCGTCAAGAACATCGTCGACTGGATCGACATCGACGACGAGGGCGACTCCGAGTCCGCTTACTACCTCTCCCTTGACGTCCCCTATCCCGCCAAGAACGGCCCGCTGGAGACGGTCGGCGAGCTGCTGCTGATCAAGGATATCGACCGGGAGATCTTCCACGGCGTTTTTGCCCGGGAAGAGATACCCGAACTCGATGACGAGCCGGACCCCTTCTTCTCCCCGGCCGAGGAGGAGGGTTTTCGGGGTTTGCGACATTACCTTACGGTTTATTCCGACGGGAAGATCAACATCAACACCGTTTCCGAGGAGTTGCTGGAGGTCCTGCTCGGGCGGGAACACCGGGTTTTGGCCCGCGATATCGTTTCCCGCCGCCGGGAGGAACCCTTCACCGGAATGGAAGAGGTCCAGGAGGCCGCCGGCCGGCCGATCCCTTCGGAGGTTCTCGACCAATTCAAGGTGAACAGCGATTTCTTCACGGTGATCTCGGAGGGGAGGGTGGGAAACATCACTTCCCGCGTCCGGGCGGTGATCCAGCGCTATGACGGAGAATTGGTGGTCCTATACTGGAGGCACGAACGGGGATGAAATGGCTGGAGAGATTGACTTCGAGCCCGACGGCGGCAAAAAGCTGCTGGGCGATCGACATCGGCAGCTCCGGCGTCCGGGCGGTACTGCTCAAGCGCCGCGGCCGGGCGGCGCGGGTGGCCGACTGGAGGGAAGCTTCCTGGCTGCGGGAGAGCCCGGAACCCCCTTCCCCCGAACAGGTCGGCCGGGGGTTGGCCGAGATCACGGCCCGGCGGAGGATCTCCGCCGAGATGATCGTCAGTTCGCTGCCGATCCACCAGGTCTTCATCAAGGCGCTGACCGTCCCCTTCGCCCGGACTTCCCAGATCCGACAGGTGATCGCCGCCGAGGCCGAGCTTCACATTCCCTACCCGCTGGAGGAGATCGTCCTGGACTTTTGGCCCCTGGAAGTACTGGAAGGGGGCAAGACCAGGGTGATGACCGTGGCGGTGAGAAAGGAAGTCCTGGCCGCGCACCTCGAGCTCCTGGCCGGCGCGGGAATAAGCCCGTCCGCGGTCGGAATCGATTTCCTGGGGCTGGCCTCCGCGCTGAATCACACCGGCTTGATCGACCCGTCGGGCGAAATTCTGCTGGCGGAGGTGGGCGCCCGCCACACGGCCTGCGCTTTCTTCCGGGAAGGCAGGCTGAGCTTCCTGCGCGGTTTCGCCTGGGGTACCGATTCGGTTTGCCGGGAACTGATGAAGGCGGGAGGAGTCGGTTTCGCCGAGGCCGACCGTCTCCGGGCGGAGGCGGTCTCCGGGGCGTCTGAAGATTGGGTGAGAGCCGCGATCGAACCGGCCCGGGAGGAACTGGCCGCCGAGCTGACGCGGACCGTCTACGCCGCGTCCGGCCGGTCTTCGGGAACGCTTCCCTCCCGCCTCTTGCTTTCCGGAGAAGGGATCCCGGGACTGAAAGAGTTCCTGGCCGGCCGACTCGGCATCGAGGTGGCCGTCCCCCCGCCGATCAAGGCGACCAAGGTCGTCAAGTCCCGCCGCGAGCTTCCCCGGGCGGCCTGGACGGCGCTCGGCTTGGCGCTGAACCGACTGCGGCCGTCCGAGCAGGACGTTAATTTCCGGAAAGGGGAGTTCAGCCCGCCGACCACCGCCCTGACGATCCGTCGCCGCCTCTGGCTGGCCGCCGCCCAGGCCGCGGCGGTGGTGGCGGTGGTTCTGGTCTTTCTGCTGGGAAGGATTTCGGCGGAGGAGAACCGGGCCCGGGAGCTTCAGGAGCGGGTCCGGGATATTCTAGCGCAGACCGCGACCCCGCCCGACCAGATCCCGGCCGGGCTCGAGCTGTATCACCTGGAGGAGAAGTTGAAGCAGGCCGAGCGGCGGGTGAACATCTACCGTCGCCTCGACACGCTATCCTCGCTCGACATCCTGAAGGAGATGAGCCGGTCCATCCCGGCCGAGATCCCGGTTCAGATAGTCGAGCTCGACATCGGGCCGGACCGGGTCCGTTTCAAGGGCCGGACCAACAGCTATGGAGCCGCCGAAGCGGTCCGCCGGGCCCTGGCCGAATCGCCGTATTTTTCGAACGACATCGATCCCGGAAGAATGCGGACGCGCCGGCGGGGCGGGGAACTGGTCACGGTCGAATTCAATTACCTGATACCCGTAAAATCCCCGGGGACCTGAAATGTACAAGCTCAAGCAGAGAGAGAAGGTGACGGTGATCACCGGCCTTTCCGTCTTCCTGGTTCTTTTCCTGGTCTGGTTTTTCTACTTCTGGGAGAATTCCAGCTGGAACCAATACCAGGCGGCCCGCCGGAGGGTCCAGGCCCGCGAGGAGCTTTTAGACCAGATGGTCCGCTACCAGAGGAGGTACAACCGGGTCCAGGGCGAGATCGACCTGATCCGCTCGCGGTTTCTGCTCCGGGAGGAAGGGGCGGCGATTCAGGGCCTTCTGGAAAGGACGGCCGGGGAGATCATTCCCTCGGCGGAACTGGTGCGGATGGGGGTCCGTACCGCCGATATCGAGGATCTCTACCGCGAGACCAGAGTGATTATGGAACTGCAGGGGGTCTCCCTGCCGGAGCTGGTCGAGTTCGTCCACCGGCTGGAGGCGGGCGAGTTCAACCTGCGGGTGAGCGGGCTGAAGATCGACCTCAACCGGCGGAACCCCGATCTTCTGGACGTGGAGCTCACCGTGACCGCCGTCAGCGATCTGTCCTGATCCGCCCGGTTTGGAATAATCCGGGCTGATGCCGGAACGAAATATAACAAAAAATAATATCTTCCCGCGAAGAGGCATTGTCATATTTTTCCGTAGCGCAGGGCTTTTCGAAGATCCGGTTGAAAGACGTCTTGGATCCGGCAGGATGACGGAGAAGCCCTGCCTTAAAGATAAATATAGTGCTACAACGTGATTTATTCTGGAGACCACGAATGATTAAGAATGGGTTAAGTATCCTGCTCGCGTCTCTCCTGGTCGCGGTTCTGTCTCCGCCGCCGGCGGCCGCCAACGCCGAAGAACCTCGCCCGGAGCCGGAACTTCCGGATGCCGAAATGGCGCGGAAATGGCTGCCGCCCGGGCAATCCGAGCCCTCGCCGACGCCCTCGATCCCGGATCTTTCCACCCTGGAGTCTTTGGCCGCGCCCTCGCTCCCACCTTCGCCGACACCGCTGTCCGTCACCATTATCGAACCCCGGCCGGTGACCGCCGCCCGGGGAGAGACGATCGTGACCCGGCCGGGTCGGCCTTCGGTCTTCCGGAAGGATATCCCCGTCAAGAGATACGACCCCCGCCGCAAGAGTCTCGGCTACTCGCTGCTCGAGAGAACCTACCGGTCGGTTTACCGGGAGCTTCTCGGTGTCCCGCTCGCCACACCGCCTCCTCCCCCACCGCCGCCGCCGCCGCCCTCTCCCACTCCGGAAGGATACAAGACCCCGGCCCCTCCTCCCTCTCCCCCGCCTTCACCTTCTCCGACGCCCGAATATTGCGCTGCCCCCTTGGAGATTTCAGAGGTGGAGGATCTGGAGATATTCCCGACCCGAGCGGGCGACTCCTCCGGCTGGGTCTGGACGGTGGTGCGGGCCGCCTCCCCGGCCGACGGCAGATACGGATTCATCTATGACAGCCAGAACGTTGCGGAACTTCGTCCTGCTTTCCCTTTGCAGCCGGTGGCGATAAGGATCAGTTCCAACAACGAAGATGTCTCCATCGAGGAGGGCGATTACCTCAAGATCATTTATGACGAAGACGAAGAGATCAAGGTCTATCCGCCCGCGCTTTCCGGCGCTATCGACGTTTACTACTACGTAGGAGAAGACGGCAGCACCTACAGCGACCGCTGGCTCTGCTTCCGCGCCAAGCTGAAGCCGACGCCTTCGCCGCCGCCGACTCAAACGCCTTCGCCGACACCGGAAGGATACAAGACACCGACGCCGTCGATCACGCCTACGCCTTCAGCTACCCCGACATTGACCGCGACCCCGCCGCCGAGCCCCATACCGGAGTCGGGCTCAGTTTCCGCCGCCGTGTCGGGGACGGACGATGAAACGCCGGACTTCCTGGTTTCCGGCCCGGCCCTCTCTCCCGCCGGCGGGGGCCAGATGTTCTCGGTGGCCGCCGATTCCCGGTATATTTACGGCGGCAACGAGGACGGCGACATCTATGTCTGGGACCGCCAAACCCTTGGCCATATCGAGACCATCTCCGCTCCCGGCGGGATGATCCTGACCGTCCACGCCGACCCCGGCCCCGACGGATTTCTCTACGCCGCCGGGACCGGTAACAAGCTTTACGTCTGGCGCAAGGGCGAAGATTTCACCTATCGTGTCTCGCTGGGCATCGGCCAGCAGACGATCGAGGCGGTCTTCAGCGACGACGAATTCATCTACGCCGCCGACACCGACGGCTACGTTTACGTCTGGGACCGGGAGACCCTTCTGCTTCACCAGCGGCTGGAGCGGACCGAGGGGCTTCTGGCCTCGATCCGTTCCGACCGCGATCGACTCTACGCCGGGACCGGGGGTCTCGACGACGCTCTCTACGTCTGGGAGAAGCCCGGCTTCGGCCTTTACCGGATCCTGCGCGAGCCCCGTGACGACGTCAACTCGATCCACGTCGGCGCCGACCGGATCTACGCCGCCGCCGCCCGGGATATTTACGTCTGGAACCGTTCCGATCTCTCCTCCCTCGGCGTCATCACGGGGGCGGGCTGGGGGATGAACGCGGTCTCGGCCTGCGACGGCTACATCTACGGGGCCAACGAGAACGGCCGGATCTATATCTGGAGCAAGCCGGATCACCGGCCGGCGGGCGAGATCGCCGTCTCGGATCAGAGCGTGCTCTGGGTCTTCGCCGACGGCGATCTTCTGCTGGCCGCCGGCCGGGACGGCCGGGTTCACGCCTGGCGGATCGGATCCGGGGATTCCGTCTCCGACGCGATCGAGCACCTCGGCCGTTACGGGATTTCCGTGGCCGCGTCTCCGGCGCCCGCGGGGGAGCCGGCGCCGTCCCCCCGCCTTTCACTGCCCGAACCGACGCCCCGGGCCGTGGAGTTGACCGAAGGCCCCCGGACGGGCCGGTACGATCCGGTCAGGAAGACGCTGGGCTACGGCCTGATCCAGAGGACATACCGGAGCGTTTACCAGGATTTCTTCGGTGTTCTGCTCACCACTCCCACGCCGCCGCCCACGCCGATACCGACGCCGACGCCGGAGAGGATTCCCACGCCGGAGCCGGAACCCGGAGAGGAGAATGTGGTAATCAATGAGATCAACTGGGGGGGGACGGTCGCCCGGCCCGATGACGGCGAGTGGATCGAGCTTCACAATTACGGCGGCGATTCCGTCAATCTGCAAGGCTGGACGATCGAAAATCAGACCGCGCCCTGGACGATCACGATCACGCGGGAACTCACGATTTCGGCCGGCGGATTCGTGGTTCTGGCCCGGGGATTCGACTCCCCGGGTAACGCCGACTTCATATACGGTCAGGACCGGGCCCTCGGCGACGTCGGGGCG
Source organism: PVC group bacterium (assembly GCA_003551625.1). GTDB lineage: Bacteria > Auribacterota > Erginobacteria > Erginobacterales > PUNC01 > PUNC01. Next base: position 114,643 of record PUNC01000133.1, read on the forward strand.
AGGCTGGTGCTCAAAGACGCCGCCGGCGAGGAGCGGGACATCGTGGATAGCGCGCGCGAATGGTTTGCCGGGGGGACGGCGGTGTCGATGGAACGGATCGATCCCGCCGGTAACGGCAGCAACAGTTTAAACTGGGGTAACGCCGATCCCGATGCCAACTATCCCGGCGAGACCGGTCTTAACAGCGGCACCCCCCGCCGCCGGAACAGCGTCGCCGAAGGCGCCGCCGCCCCGGCCGCCGCCCCGGACGGGCTCGTAGCCGCCGCTCCCGATGAAGGACAACCGGGCCGGGAAGCGAGCTCCGGTCCGGTCGACACCGCCGTCGTCCTGGCCGCCCGGCCCGACGCCTCTCCCGTTCTGACGCTGGAAGATTACGCCTACTGGATCGACTTCGAAGCGGGAAGATACTTCAAGCTCCTGGAAGCCGACTACGGCGACCTTCATCCCCGGTCCCCCCAGCTCGACTATCTTCCCAACACCGCCTTTATCTATCTGGCCACCGGCTGGAGCCCGGCCCGCGACTACTTCCGCCGCCACCTGCTGGCGATGGTCCGCGACGAGGAGTTCGATTGGGGAGGGGAAGATTCGCTCTTCGCCGTCGCCGACACCGCCGAGGCCTACCTGGCGATGGCGGCCGAGGGTGTCTTTACTTCTTCGGAGAGAAGGGAGATCGAGGAGCGGCTCCGTCGTCTGGCCGCCGACGGCCCCGCCGTCTCGGGCGATTCCCCTGCCGTCGTCGGTCTCCGGGCCGCGGTTGACTACATCGTCGGGGGGAAGGAAGGAAAGGGGACGTCCGGCGCGTCTTACGATATTTTGAGCTATGACCGGACCTGGTCGCCCCCGGAAAACTCCCGCCATTTCAGTTCCCACTACGTCCGGGAGATGCTCCGGGTCGCCCTCTACCGCAACCGGATGACCATCCCCGACCTCGATGACGACGGCGTGAGCTGGAAGGAGAACTTCGCCCGGCAGGTGCGTTGGATTCTCGCCGTCTTCCCCCACAATGGGTTCCATCCCGCCTGGGGCGAAGAGCCTTATCTCAACCGGATCGGCCATTACCTGTCGCCCCTGGTCGCGGCCACCTCGATCCTCGACGACGAGGACCCCGAAAACGTCCGCCTCGCCCGGCAGGCGAAGTGGCTGGCCCAGAGGATGTTTCTCTACGGCTCGCGACGGGGGACGGGCGGGACCGTTGAGGGGGAATACGGCTATCACGCCGCCCAGTGGGGCCCCTTTCCCATCCTGCTCAACCCGGTTCATCTCTGGTGGTTCTGGAACGAGGACCTGCCTCCGCTCCGCCCGGACCGGGCGGATCTTCCCGGCGGCGTGATCTCCCGTCCCGTCCGGGCCCCCGATACCGCCCGGGAGGCGGGAGACTCCTTGACCGGTTCGCTTTCGGAGATAACCGACAAGGTGGTTCACCGCTCGGGCTGGGAGGACGACTCGATCTTCGTGATGCTCGATCTGGGGTGGCCGGCGCTGCGGGGGGCGGAAGAGTATGGATTCGCCAACAGCCTGCTCAGCCTCGGCTTCGGCCCGGAAGAGTTTCTCGCCGGGCAGGTGACGGGTGAAGGGTCCTTCCCCGCCCGTTCCTCCCTGGTCGAAGGGATGGCCGCGTACCGCCCGGCGCGGGTGGAAGCCTGGGAGGATAACGACGCCTATTCCCGCTCGGTGACCAGGGTCGAAGACGGCAAAGACGTCTGGACAAGAGAGGTGATCGTCCGCAAAAGGGGATTAAACGAGGTCGAGGTGATCGACACCTTCAATTTTCCCGCCCTGGTTCGCTGGAACCTGGCGGGCGAGGCGGACTGGACGGACGAGGCCGCGGTCTTCGAGATCGGCGGCACCCGCCTCCAGGTCGCCTGGCCCGACGCCGGGGGCGTCTCCCTGACCCGCTTCGACCCCGATCCGGGCGAAGGCTGGAGCTACTCCGGCGGCCCCGTCACTTCGTTGGAGCTGTCGCCCGGCGGTACCGGAACCCTGAGAACCGTCTTCCGGGGACTGGAAGCCTCCCCCCCGCCGTCTCCGCCCGCGGTCCCGGAAGAGTAGCTTCGATCTTCCGGCGGGCCGGAAAGACCGAAGCTGGATTTTTGTCTCGCCTCCCCTCGCGACTGTGGTATAGTCCGCGTTTATTGACGATAGCCGGCCCGGAAACTTTTTCCGTCGTTTGGGCGGGCGGACGAAGGTTGAAGAGACGATGAACCGAAAGAGAACCGATTCCGATTGCGCGGCCAACGTGCGGCTTCTGCTCAAAACTATGATCAAGACCGAAGAGGCGATTATGGTGGACCTGGGCGCGGCCAAGGTATGGATTCCCCAGGGCGACATCAAGTCGCTGCGCCGGGTCCGGGAGGGGGTGTATGAAATCGAGGTTCCGGAGAAGGTTATCCGGGCCAAGCGCGAGGAGATCCGCCGGCTGAAGGAGGAGGCCACCGGGGTCAAAGGGTCGGTTCTGGGCGAGGTGACCGAAGTGGACGGCCGGCTGGTGAAGGAGGGCGATATCGCCTTCTGGATCGAGACCGGGGGAAAGGAGATCAGCCTCCCCAAGGTCTGCTTCGCCGAGCTGGTCAAGCTTGACGGCGACAATTATCGCTTTGTGATCCAGAAAGATTTCTTCGAGTTCAAGCTGCGCCAGGCCGCCGCGGCCGCCGGCGATAAGGAGATCCGGGTGGAGGTTGAGATCTCCCGCGAAACCGACCGCGCCTATCTCCTGAACTACGAGGGGGTCGAGATCTGGTATCCCAAGCGGGAAATCCTGGAAAAGAAGGAAGTGGGCGAGGGACGGTGGGAGATCCGGGTGCCCGCGGATTTCTGGAACTTCAAACTCCAGTCGGCCGATTAACCCGGGTTACTCATATCCGGGTTAAACCATCTTTTCCAGAATCTCGTAGATCCCCGGGTAGAGGCCCCACACCCGGTCGATCACTTTCCCTTCCATTTCACAGATCTCTTTGGCGGACCAGATCCGCAACGGCAGCAGGAAGCTGCCGGTGAAAGGCGGCGGCGTCTCCAGTTTTTCCAGGGCCTCGCCGGTCTTCCTTCCCACCTCGGTCCTGTGAACATCCGGCTCCTCGATCAGCTTTTTCAGGGGTAGGCGGTCCCGGAGGTTGAAGTACCAGAAGGTATCGGCCAGTTCCACCCCTTCCTCGGCCAGCCTCGTTAAGGCCGAATCGAATTCCCCCCCCCGGAGCTTCTCATAGTAGCGGCGTCTCGTGTCCGGGCTTTTTTCGCCCAGCCGGAGCCCGGCCTGCAGCTGCCGGTTGGTGATCATCACGGTAAAATTGGCCTCTTCGCCGGCCCGGTGGAGAGGATTGCCCAGAAAGCTCAAGGTCACGTAGGCGCTGGTGTAGTCGGTGGCGGAAAGGCTGGGGCCGGGCAGCTGCTTGCTCTCCGACTTCATCTTCTCCGACCACTTGACCCCGGCCAGCGCCAGGTTGTCGCGGAGCGTGAAGATGTTTTCAAAGTCCGCGGGATCGAATCCCTTGAAGTCCAGCTCCGTCCGCTTCCGAGTCAGCAGGTTGTCGCCGAAGGAGATGTGGAGCCGCTGCAGGTCGGCCGGGGTCATCTCCTGGACGATCAGTTTGAGATCGGTCCGGGAATGCTCCAGGAAGACCCGGTTGATCAGCTCCACGAACTCCCTGATCTTGCGGCCCCGGTAGGAGGGGATATAGCTGACCTTGCGGTTGAGATAATGCTTGAACGTGCTCCACAGGGTGTAGATCTGGTCTTTCAACTCGACTGAGAAATCTTTCTCCCGGCAGAGTCTTTCCAGCCGGCGCCGGAAGTTCATGGCGTCGGTCTTCCCTTGTTCGTCGGGGAGGTTTTTGCCGATTATCCTTCCCAGGGCGACAAAGGCGTAATGGCCGGCGTGGGCCAGGCGGTTCTCCTGGGCCAGGACGATGGCGGTCAGCATCAGGTCCACCGCCTCGGGATCGATTTTTAACCTTTGAGCGACCATCTTCGTTTACCCGGCGCCATTTAAGAGGGCGGGAAGCCGGAATCCTCATCGCCGGCCAACGCCCGCCGTCCCCGGCCGCGAAAGCGGCACGATCAAATTTTGATTTTAACCTATGTTCGTCCCGCGGTCTATGTTTTAATCGGTGACAAACGGGGAGAAGAAGAATGAGCGAAGACTATCTGCGGAAATATCACTTCGACGCCGAGGAATTCGAGCGGCTGCGAACTCTTTACCGGGAAGGGCGGTTGAGTTTGGAGAGCAACGTGATCAATCGGGACAACTCCTGGGAGATCGCCCCGCCCCGCCCCGAAGACAGCGTTGAGCTGCCCACCCTCGACAGCGCCGAAGCGGCCCGGGGACGCCGGCTATTGAGTGAAGGCCGCTGCGCCATGATTCTGATGAACGGCGGCGCCGCCACCAGGTTCCAGAGGCCGGGGGAGGAGATACCGAAGGGCGCGTTTGAGATTATGGAGATCGCCGGACGCCCGCGCAGCTTTATGGAGATCAAGCTGGCTCACGCGCGCTGGGCGGAGAAGGAATACGGGGGCAGGATCCCGGTCTGGATACTGAACAGCTACTTTACCGACGAGATGACCGGGAGCATTCTCCGGGAGAACCGTTTCTACGGGAAAGAATCGGTCTTCACCTATTGCCAGGGAATTATGAAGCGGCTGGTACCGATGCCGAAGGACCTGGAGACGCATTATTCGCCGGATTACCGGAAGCTTAAGGAAGCCGCCGCCGCGGCCGGACCCGAGCGCGGCCGGCTGGAGAAAGAGCTGCGGCGGTTTGAGGCGCGGTTTGACCGATGGAAGAAGCGCAGCCGGGATAGCGGGGGTGAGGTCTTCTCCCCCCGCAATCCCCGCGACGCGTTCAATCCGCCCGGCCACCTCGACGCGACCCTGTTCCTGCTGCTCGACCCTTCCCGCCCCCTCCTCCGCCTGCTCGAACAAGGAGTTCGCTACGTCAATATCGCCAATATCGACAACCTCGGGGCGACCGTTCACCCCGCCCTCTTCGGCCTGCTGGAGTCGCTGGAGGGAAAAGCCAAGATCCTGTGCGAAGTGAGCGAAAAACCCCCGGGCCAGAAGGGCGGGGCCCTCGCCCGCGTCTCCGATCCCGGCACCGGCAGAGAGTGGACGCAGCTGATCGAGGAGTTCGCCTTTCCTCCGGGGTTCGATCAGGACCGGATCCCGGAGTTCAACAACGCGACCTACACCATCGCGCTTTCGACCTTCCTGGAGATCTTCGAGCTCGACGCCTCGCTTCTGCCGGCAATGACCCGGGAGGAGCTGGTGGAAAAAGTCAGGAAGGTGACCTCCCGGCTTCCGGTATATGTCGCCGTGAAGGAGGTCAAGGAGAAGGACGAGAAGGCCGGCGAGCTGGTATATCCCGTCGTCCAGTTCGAGAGGCTCCAGGGGGACCTGACCCGGCTGGCCCCGCCCCTGGGAGTCGGGACCTCCGACCGCTTCTTCCCGGTCAAGAAACGCGAGGACATTCCGCGGGTGGTCGGCCGCTTGCGGGAGGTTCTGGAGGGAAGACTGATCCTGAACGGCTGAAATTCCGGCCGGCTTCCCCCTCCTATTGGAATGGAGTGCCGGGCGAAAGCCCGGCCCCAGGATTTTCAGGCGGAGCTCTCGCTCCGTACTCCCTGGTGAAGCTTTCTCAACCACCAGCCTGGATTATTCATAATCCGGGCTGTTTTTATCAATAGTGGGTCTCTTCCAGATTGTGTGGGTTAAATACATCTATTACTGGTCATTGCG